>JAHYJN010000001.1 GCA_019428905.1 Candidatus Brevefilum sp. | reverse complement strand
TCGACGACATCAAATGCTGCTGTGAATTCAATGTCCGATACATGGTACCCACCCAGGTTGACGTGCATCAATCCCGGCACCCGTGTATCAGCTTTGGCTTGTTTATAAAATTCCACACCCTGGACCAGTGCTGAGGCACAGTTGCCGATACCGATGATCGCGACGCGCACTTTCTTTTTATCACTCATATTTCTTTACCCTTTCAAGGACTAAATTATTCGATTAGTTTGTTTGTTTTGTGATTGACAAACCTCAACAATTGTAAATCATTTTTGTAAGAAGTTGATCAATCCACGCTTCCCATTGATCAGCCAATCAGGATCAGCTTCTTGTTCGATTTGGGATAGAATTTCATCTGTTAAACCTACCACAAGTTCAGCTTTAAGCGTTCTCAAGCTAAAAAATGGCGTCGGGAAATAGCCGGCAGCTTCAACCATGGTTGTTTTAGGTAGCCAGTGACGATCGCCCACCAACCGCCGATAGTTGACATCACCTTTGAGGATCACTAAATCATGTGCAGAAAGCTGACCATGTAAAACCTCTGGCAGCTCGCGGAAAGAAATTCCATGGGTGAGAAATGGCGGTGACTCTAGCTTGATCTTTCCCGACTGGATGTACCCTTCAATGCGATTGGATAGCTGCTGAACTGCAGAATCGTCTGAAGCCATCATCCGTTCCTTGGTTTGCAGCAGGTCCTTAGGCATGGCATCTGAAACAAAAAATGGCTGGTTTTTCAAGTAGCAGCTGATTTTGCTCCCCAACCCTGTTTGCAACAAGAAATCGATCAATGCCAGGTCAAAATAAAGTTCTTTACCGACATTATCAAAAAAATAGGCGATGGTTACCGGTTGGTTAGCGGATAGATAGAGATACGCAAAGTCCGTTTGGTCTACGATGATGTGATGGGATTGGGTCCCCATGTTTGGGTCAAGGGCATCCATGTGGCTGAGGTCACCTCGATTTCCCCACAGGGCTTTGATACAAAATTCTTTAAAGTTCTTCAGAGTATTATTCGTGGATAATGCCGGATAAATTTCCTCAAAGACTGCATAACCATCGAACAGCTCTAAATATTTTAGATGCGCAAATGGGTCTAAACCAGTGTAAGGTCCTGGTTGAAAGTAGGTGGTGATTTCCAGCACACGACGGTAGAAGTAGGCTTCAGCTAGCAGCCAGGGCAGCTCGAACCAGGACTTCCCGATCCACGGCTGTAGTTCTTCAAGCCAAACCCGGGTGTCGCTGGCGTCCTCTTGTAAGGGTTGTACGCTGCCAGCAGCCAGTTCAGTCTTAAAATCCAAAAATGATTGCCGGATTGCAGGTGTGAAATCCTGTGATGAAAGAATCTGATGGATGATCTGGGGCTTGCGTTCGCGGATCGTCTTTTGGGCAAAGGAATCAGCATCTGAGGTCATGATTAATGGCGGAAGCGTGTGATTTTTCATCGTCTTGTTTGTGTATTTTCTTTCGTGTTGTCTCAGTTGGCATCAAGACATGTGGCTGGTTCTTGTCAGATCGAAAGGCATGCCAGGTTTGTGTCGGTGATACCAGCAGTTTTATTTAATTTCATTCTTTTATGCTAACTGGATGCACCCGGGAAGTTGATCAAAACCTTGATGCCTTGGCGATCTGCGGCGGTTTGAAACGCTTGTTGATATGCTTCCAGCGGAAACGTATGGGTGATCAGTGGCTTGAGGTTGATCTGGCCTGTTGAGACAAGCCGGATCGAAAGCGGATAGGTGTTTTTCATGCGCCTGGACAGTTTAATCGTCAACCCCCGGCGGCGCGCTGCTGAGGCTGTGAATTGCGTGATATCTTCAGATGGGATGCCAACCAAAACAGCTGTCCCACCGCGTTTGGCTGTTTGGATGGCTGTCTCAACAGCTGAGCCATCATCACCAGCCGTTTCAAAGGTCACATCCAAGCCACGGTTCCCGGTGGCTGAAAGAATCGGGTCGACTTCATGACCATCTGCCTGGAATACATGTGTGGCACCGCAGTCCTTGGCCATTTTTAGACGATCAGTTAACCTGTCGGTTGCAAAGATCCGACCAGCGCCGGCTATTTTTGCCATCATGATCGTCAGCAAGCCTATCGGGCCAGTACCGAAGACGCCCACGTCCATCCCTGGGAAGACCTTTCCCAATCGTAGGGCATGGATCGCGATTCCCAGGGGCTCGAGCATGGCCCCTTCATCGGGTGTCATGCTGGATGGTAAAGGATAAATGGCTGTTCGCGGCCATGCTAGGAAGGTTTGCATGGCACCGTCAGTGTCCTCCGAGCCAGCAAACTTTAAGTTGACACAAAAGTTTGGGTTGCCTTCTTTGCAGAATTCACACACACCGCAGTTCAATGCCGGGTCGACTGCTACCAGCGTCCCTTGATCTGGTCCAGAGGCAATGATTGCTGAGAATTCATGCCCCAGGATGAGCGGGCGCACCAATTGGACGCTGCCCGTGCCGCCTTCGTGAAAGTAATGCACATCTGAACCACAAACCCCAACGCTCTTAGTTTGCAATAAAACCTCGTTTGCTTGCGGGATTGGCGGGGGGACATCGTCGATCCGAAGGTCGTTAATGCCGTATAATCGAATGGCTTTCATGGATTGGCACCTCTACTAATTCGTTTTGATATTGTGTGTGCTGTTTCATTCGGAGAGTATTATAGTGTATAACCAGTTGAAGAACCAGATGACGACGAATATGTCATTATGTCTCTGCGGAGATGACAGATTTCTGCTTGACTTGAATGGCTGTGAATATTAGAATAATGAAGACCTATTATACGAGGCTAAATGAAATTATTAGACACACCTAAAAAGAAGCTGGTTCGGATTATTACTTATACAGGGGGGAAGGGCGTGGATTTTAAATTACGCCAACTTGGCTTGACACCTGGGCGAGAAGTGCAAGTATTACGACTGGCACCGCTGGGGGGACCGGTGATGGTCGATGTGGATGGGCGCTCAGTGGCACTGGGTCGCGGCATTGCAGCACGCATTCAAGTAGAGGCGATTTAATGCGCATTGGTTTAATTGGCCAGCCCAACTGTGGGAAAAGCACCTTATTTAACCAGATTGCAGGGTATAAGGCGGAAACAGGTAATTTTTCAGGAACAACGGTTACTTATACTGAGTCCTCGGTCCGACTGTTAGGGGGTGTCGTCGATGTGGTGGATTTGCCCGGAACATATTCACTGGCCGGGACCAACCCAGCAGAACGTGAAGTGATCAAATACCTGACATCGAATGAAATCGATGTGGTGGTAAATGTTTTAGACGCTTCCAACCTGTCTCATGGTCTGTTGATGACGGTGGAATTGCTCGAACTAAACATCCCCATGGTGATCGCTTTGAATATGATGGATGAGGCCGATCGCTTGGGGATTCATGTTGATGTTGTGGGTCTTGAGGAAAAGATTGGCGTCCCCGTGGTTCCGATGATTGCCTCCAAAGGACGGGGAATCCAACCGCTATTTATCCAGGCTCACCGGGTTGGCACGATGCGTCAGTTACCTGGTCAACCCGTGTATCATGAGGGCTTAGAGAAAATATTGGATGTGCTGGCGGATTCGATATCTGGTATCGCAAGTTACCTTAACCCCCGCGCATTTGCGATCAAATTAATTGAGGGTGACACGATCATCTTGGAGGAGCTCGCAGACCAGGCTCCTCGGATAATGGCTGATCTCAAAACAATCCGGGAATCCCTGGCACATCAGTATGGGGGATCCGCAGAATGGGTTATCAGTAATGCGCGTAACAAATTGGCAACCCAAATTGCCCAATCAGTGATCAAACAGGGCAAACGACAGATCACTTTTCGGGACAAACTGGATGATATTCTCCTGCATCCATTTTGGGGGTATATCGGGTTGATTGTGATCATGTTCTTGTTTTTCCAGGTGGTCTACAGCGTTGGGGGGTTGGTCGAAGCCCCACTCATGGACCTGTTCGAAGGGTTTGAAGTTTGGCTTGCGGCTCAATTTCCTCATCCTGAGGGTTTCATTGGGCAGGTCTTGATCGGCCTGATCCAGGGTATCTCTGGGGGCGTGGCGATTGTGCTGCCCTACCTGGTCCCATTTTTAGTTGGTCTCGGGATACTGGAGGATATCGGTTACCTGCCCAGGGTGGCCTTTATGATGGATGCCCTGATGCACAAATTGGGCTTGCATGGAAAATCGATCGTGCCATTTATTTTAGGCTTTGGCTGCAATGTGCCAGCTATCATGTCTACCCGCATCCTAGAGGATAAGCGGGAGCGGTTTATCTCGGCTGCCCTGTCCACACTGGTCCCTTGTGCCGCACGCCTGGCGGTGGTCTTTGGCCTGGTTGCCTTTTATTTAGGACCAGGATTGGCGCTGGCGATCTATTTATTTGACCTATTTGTGATCGCTTTAACCGCTCGGGTACTAAACAAGCTTGTGCCAGACGAATCCCCGGGTTTAATTTTAGAAATGCCAGTTTACCGGGTGCCAACGATAAGGACTGTGTTCAGCAAGGCCTGGTGGCGGATCCGAGAGTTCATTGTTGAAGCCTGGCCTTTGTTGATTGTTGGGAGCGCCGTCCTCTCCGTCCTGCAATACCTTAACTTAGCTGTTTACCTCAATGCACTCGTGCGTCCGCTGTCTTGGATTTTGGGGCTGCCAAGTGAAGTGGGTGTACCTTTGATATTCGGCGTTTTACGGAAGGAACTGTCGTTGGTGATGTTGGGACAGGCGTTGGGCAGCATGACCTTTTCCCAGGTGATGACACCGGTCCAGATGATCACATTTGCCGTTTTTGTTGTATTTTATGTCCCCTGTTTGGCGACGATGTTGGTAATTCGGAAAGAAATGGGCGGCAAGGCGATGTGGTATATCGTTGGTATGACGACCCTGATTGCCACACTGGCCAGTTTGGTCGCTCGGGGCATTTCAGCAATCTTTTACTAACGGAACCTTATGGCAAAATTTGACCATTTTAACGTGATTGGCCCAATATATGATTGGGTGTTTGGTCGGAATGCCACTTTAAGCATTCATAAATTTATCGATCTTGAACCACACCACACCCTGCTGGATGTCGGTGGCGGGACAGGTCGCGTTACATCACAGTTGATCACGATTACACCGAACGCGATTATTGCAGATTCAGCCATGAAAATGCTGCAAATTGCCGAAAAGAAAGGTCTGTCTGTGATCAACGCTGAGTCCGAAAAACTGCCTTTTCTTGACGGGTCCTTTGATCGGGTGATCATGGTTGATGTGTTTCATCACGTGGCTGACCAACAACGGACGTTGGATGAGATTTGGCGCACACTCCGGCCTGGCGGGAAAATGGTGATCGAAGAACCCAACATCCACAATTGGGTGGTCAAATTGATTGCCCTTGGCGAGAAACTGCTTTTAATGCGCAGCCATTTTCGGAGGCCCCAAGAAATCATCGATATGTGTGATTTTGAAGGCATCCAAAAATTGGCGTTACACAAGGAAGACGGCATCGCCTGGGTAATTGTTGATAAAGGCAACCCTAATCCATAAAAGGAGCGTTTAATGAGTGAAACTAATGTCCATGAATTGATGACTTCAATCCCTGATTATTTTAATGCAGAAAAAGCTCAAGGTGTTTTTGCCGTTGTACAGTGTATGTTTACGGGGGAGCAAGCCTCGGATTGGGTGATCAAAATAAATGATCAAACCTGTACCATTGAGGAAGGAAAAACCGCCAACCCCGATTTGACGATCAAAGCAGATGCAGTGGATGGGGTCAATTTGCTGACTGGTAAAATGGACGCAATGAAAGCCTATATGTTGGGAAAAGTCAAAGTCTTTGGAGATTTGGCTCTTGGTATGAAATTGGTCAATTTTTTTGACCGATAAAGCATCTGAGTGTTAAAAAAAAGAATTTGTGTAGATAACTAGGAACTGTCCCAAAAGTAAAGGAGACAGCTCCCTTTCAATAAAATTTTTTAATCAGCTGAGTTACAGAACGGTTAAACGCAATTAATGCGTGGAAACGACCTGCCGGGCCGTCTCTACGCGGTACGTTCGTTGATTTTGGTCAAATTTTTTGTTGTCGTTGTGCTTTAGGGATAGCCCCTTAATGTGGGCTTGTGCCTAGTACAAGCCCCAATCATCCGCTATACCGTCTTCCATCATAGTTCGATCCCAGGTTTCTTCGCCATAATTGATCTTGGTGGGTATGTTCAAGATGGTCTCTGCTTTTTTGCGGGTGCTTTCCATCATCGATGGTCCGTAGGGACAGTAGGGTGTGGTGAGGATCATCGTGATCACGGCATGATCTTCTTTGAAAACCACATTGCGCACCAACCCCAGCTGAATGATGTTCAAACCCAGTTCTGGGTCGGTGATTTCGCTCAAGCCGTCTTCAAGGGCGGGTAATAAATCTGGATGGGTGTGTTCGATATCCCAGGTGGTAATGTTGGATGAATTTTCGTCAGTCATGTTATCCTTCTTTATGTCGTGGGATGGTAAATGTACAGCGATCAGAGCCTTCACAAATGCATGATTCGATATCCACTGGTGTGCCCATCAGGTTGGAGATTAATGTGTGATCCAGGGTGCAAACCACAGGATAGTCCAAGCCAATGCGGTAGTAAGGGCAGGACAAGCTCGTCAGTAGGTAATGGTCTTCATTTTTTTTGGCTTCGACAATCAGGCCTTCATTGGTGAGTGCCGTTATTACCAGTATGATGCGCTCATCCAGGGATATGCCTTCAAGTCCGATTTGATAGGGCTCAGCAATTTCAGCACCGATTTCCTCAAAGAGTGCTTTGAGTTCTGTTGGGGACATTTTCGCGCTGAGTGAATCCATGATGCGCTGTGTCAGGCGCAGGTAGCTGGTCGGGAATTTTTCAATGCCCCGGTCCGTTAGGGAGTAGATCAAACGCGGCCGCCCGACCCCATGCCGCTCTTCACTGGCGGTGACCAGGTCTTCAGCTTCAAGGGCGGTGAGATGATGCCGAATCGAGATGCCGTTGATGCCGACAGCCTCAGCCAGGTCATTAATGGTTGAACCTGGAAAGGCAAGCAGCGTCCTTAATATCTTTTCACGAGTGCTTTTCATTGGCTATACCTTAAAATATTGACTTGATTTATCTGATTTATGTGTGTGATTTTAGCACGGGCAATTTAGATTTGTCAATATATATGATATTTATGGTAAATATTCGATTGTTATTTTACCAAAAAAGATGTCCAGAAAGGACATCTTTTTGTGTAGAATTTTGGATATCTAAGTAAGTCTTAATTTTTGAAAGACTTGGCAAAATCCATAATGGTTGAGCCTACCAACGAACCAGACATTGAGCGATGTGATGAAGCGCCCAACGGGCTGGCTGCCATCAACGCACCCATCAAGGCTTCGGTCGTGCTGCCGCCTTCTTGCTTCGATTGATAAAAAGCCATACCGGCGCGCAATAGTTCGTCAATGCCCAGCTTCTGGTCTTCTTTCGGTGTCTCGGGTTTGCCCATTAATCCTGAAAGTAATGACCCTAAAAAGCCGGTTTCCTGTTTCTTTTGCGGGGGTTCTTCCACATTGAGCAGGCTTTTCACCAGCAAGCCCAGGGTGTCCGGTTGAAGCTCTGAACCGGAAAAATTCTGGGCAGCTTTGGCCAGTCCCTGTGCATAGAGCTTCGCAGAACCGCTGTCGGCTTCCTTTTCTACAACCTGGCTGGCATAATTGAGTTGTTCAGCGACAGGTTGCTCCGATTTTTGGGAGACGGCATTCTGAATGAGGCTGAAAATTTGCACCATATGATCCCCATGGTCATGGTTATAGGTGTCAGCCTCGTTCAATGTTGATTGTTGATCTGTAAGCTGTGCCGTTACAGATTCAAAGATGGTACTGAGATCCATTTATCCGCCGAATCAATCTTTTAGATCTTCTGGCAGTTCCGGGATTTCCAATTCCATTCCGACGCGAACATTGCGTTCATTGCCTTTGAGGACCACAGTGTTATGCTCTAACAAGAACTTCCAATAGGGCGGTGTGGCATGCTTGTAGTACTTCAAAGCAACATGGCTCAATGTTTCGCCCTCTTGCACCGTGTGAGTGGCGATGAGGTTTAGTTTCTTCTGTTCGGCGAGTTTAGCTTTGCGCTCATCCATGGCCTTCTGGCGCGCCTCAGCCATCTCTTCGCGAGATTTTGCCTCTGTCAACCCTTTCAGTTTGCTCTCCAGTTCTGCCATTTTCTTCTCTGCCTCTTGGGCTTTCTTTTCTGCAGCAGCTTTCAATTGCTTGGATTCGACATTCTGATCCATCATGTCTTTGAGGGCCTTTTTTGCCCCTTCAGCTTCTTTCTTGGCTTGATCTAAATCAGCCTGCAAGCCGTCATCTTTGGGTTTCCTTTTGAACAGTCCCATAATTAATCCTTTCTGGTTAATGGTTATCGGGTTATTTAATAATTTTAGCATAGATTCGTGGTTGCTGTATAGGAAAAAGTGACATAAATAAAAGAAATTGAGTAGTGCTGAAATGTATGTTATAATCAGGTCACAAAACCCGCTATTGATTGGAGAACTTATGAAACTCAATGCCCCGAAAAAAATTGTTTGGTTGATCGCGCTTATTGTTGGCCTTTTGGGTATCATCTTAACCATATTTTCACTCGTACCTGGGTTAAGCTTTGTATTGGTGGCCGTTGCCTGGCTGTTGTTGATCTTAGCGACCTACCTCAAGGGTCTTTAAGTACCCACGCGCCGCGCGCTGTTAACTCTGGCAGTAGGTCATTGCTGACGATCGACTAACAACAGAATTTATGGTGGTTTTCCAGCACACACTGTGTCTGATCGTTAATGGTGCGTCAATATTCAACTGAATGTCAACCCTGGTGAATGCGTTCTTTATTTGTTCTTATCCAGGATTGGGCATTTATTTATGTGTGCCAAAAATAAAATTTTTACGTTTTGTCGATAATTTATTAGATATTTATCCAAAATATTGACACTGAAATTTCTGCATGCTATAATCCTGTTTGCTAAAAACCAATTAGATAATTATGATCAATATGGGCTAAAAATATTGGTCTGAACTGAGGTGTCTCCATGCCCGAATTGGATATTCAAAACCTGCATGTTTCAATCGAAGGTAATGCCATCATTAGAGGATTAAACCTGTCTGTACGCCGGGGGGAGGTGCATGCGATCATGGGCCCTAACGGCACTGGCAAGTCAACCCTGGCTTACGCGATTATGGGACATCCGAATTACGAGATTACCCAGGGGGATATCCTGTTGGACGGGAAAAGCGTACTAGAACTGGCACCTGATGAACGCTCTCGGGCAGGGCTCTTCCTTGCATTCCAGTACCCTGTTTCTATTCCAGGTGTCACAGTGGCAAATTTCCTGCGGACGGCATTAAACGCCAAGCGGCGGCATGCAGATCCACCTCAAGAGGAGATTTCGGTTTTAGAGTTTCGGAAACTGCTCAAAGCCAAAATGGACCTGATCGAAATGGAGTACGCCTTTGGTGGGCGGTATTTAAACGAGGGCTTTTCAGGCGGAGAGAAGAAACGCACCGAGGTCCTGCAGCTGGCTGCCCTGGAACCCTCTTTTGCGATCCTGGATGAGACCGACTCTGGACTGGATATTGATGCCATTCGCATCGTTTCTGAAGGGGTTAATGCGCTCAAAGGACCCAAAATGGGTGTGGTGGTGATCACCCATTACCAGCGAATATTAAATTATCTTCAGCCTGACTTTGTCCATGTGATGTTTGACGGCAGGATTGTTGAATCCGGGGGAGACAAACTGGCGTTGCAGTTGGAAGAACACGGGTACGATTGGGTGCGCGAAAAATACGGCCAGACGGACGCGGCATAACGAAGAACCTGGAGGTCTTCAATGGGAAAAAACCCGGAGACTGATATTTTTGATGGAATAAACGAGTACCAATTTGGGTTTAGTGACCCTGACACCTTTGTCTTTAAGAGCAATAAGGGGTTGGATGAAACGATTGTGCGACAGATTTCAGCCAAGAAAGGTGAGCCGGAATGGATGCTGGATTTTCGCCTGAAGGCTTTGAAACATTTCCAGCAAAGGCCAATGCCTTCCTGGGGTGCTGACCTCAGTGATTTGGATCTGGACGATATTTATTTTTACGTTAAGCCAACCGATGGTGAGGGTCGAACCTGGGATGAGGTTCCTGAAACGATTAAGAACACCTTTGAAAAATTAGGGATACCCGAAGCTGAACAAAAGTACCTGGCCGGGGTTGGCGCTCAGTATGATTCTGAAATGATTTATCACAATATCAATGCAAACCTGGAAAAACAAGGTGTGATATTTCTTTCAATCGAAGAAGGCTTGCGACAGCACCCGGATATTTTCAAAGAATACTTCTCAACCGTCATCCCCATCCAGGATAATAAATTTGCTGCATTGAACAGTGCAGTCTGGTCAGGCGGGTCATTTGTTTATATCCCGCCCGGGGTGAAAGTTGACCTACCTTTGCAAGCTTACTTCCGTTTGAATGTAGCCAATATCGGTCAATTTGAGCGGTCTTTGATTATCGCTGATGAAGGCGCCCAGGTGCATTATGTTGAAGGCTGCACTGCGCCCCTCTATTCAACTAATTCATTCCACAGCGGCGTGATTGAAATTGTGGTAAAGAAAAATGCACGTGTGCGCTATTCGACGATTCAAAACTGGTCTAATAATGTATATAACCTGGTCACACAACGTGCTAAGGTGTATGAAAATGCGACGATGGAATGGGTAGATGCGAACCTGGGGTCTAAAACGACCATGAAGTACCCATCCTGCTACTTAATGGAACCGGGCGCACATGGTGAGATCCTTTCGGTTGCCTTTGCTGGCCCAGGGCAGCATCAGGATGCAGGTGGTAAAGCGATCCATTTTGCACCCAACACAAGCAGTAAGATCACATCGAAATCGATCAGCCGCGGTAATGGGCGTTCATCTTATCGCGGTCTGCTGAAGGTGCACTCACAAGCTGAGGGTTCAAAGTCCAATGTGGTATGTGATGCCCTGCTGCTTGACCCACAATCACGATCAGACACCTATCCCTACATCGAAGTTGATGCCCAAGATGTCAGCATCGGGCATGAAGCGACGGTCTCTAAAGTCGGCGCAGACCAGTTGTTTTACCTGATGAGCCGCGGGCTGAGCCAAGAAGAGGCCACCACGATGGTTGTCTCGGGGTTCATTGAGCCTTTGGTCAAGGAACTGCCTATGGAATATGCGGTCGAAATGAACCGCCTGATCCAATTGCAGATGATTGGCTCTGTTGGATAAATAAAAGAAAGCGGATTGATAGATGACACCAGCACCGAAAATCATCACGAAAAAAGCCTCAATAACAGCCAAGGTAGAACTAGAAGGCTTCTCTTTCACACGGGATATGATCCCGGAAGTTACTGATGAGAATTTGCAGGCATATCGCTACAAAGCCTGGGAAGCATATCAAGCGCTGCCTTTTCCCACCCGAAAAGATGAGGCCTGGCGGCGCACGGACATACGTGGCTTGAACACGACGTTGTTTACACTTCCAAATGCTAAAAAACAAGAAAATATGCAAACACCCCTTTCTCGGTGCGTTGATTTTATCGCCAAAGGCGAAGAACGCGCAGGGCAGATCATTACTGGCAAGGTGCAAACCATTCGGCATTTGGATGCTGTGTTTGAGGAACAGGGGGTGGTGTTCGTTGATTTCCGGACAGCTGAACAGGAATTTCCAGAACTGTTGCGCCGAATATTGGGGCAAATTGTTTCTCCTGACGAGGATAAGTTCGCAGCCCTGGCTGCCGCTTTAGCTCAAGATGGTGTGTTGCTGTATGTGCCAAAAAATGTCGTCATCGAAAATCCCTTGCACAGCTTGTACTGTGCTGAAGGCGAAGGGGAGGCTTATCTAAACCACCTGCTGATCTGGTTGGAAGAAGGTGCGCAGGCCACTTTTGTCCACGAGTCAGCATCCCCACGCGAACAGAAGACGGGGCAGTTATTGCACAGCGGCATTGTAGAAATTCACGTTGGGAAACGGGCACAACTGAATTTTGTTGAATTACAATCCTGGGGAAAAAATGTCTGGTCGTTTACGCGTGAACGGGCACGTGTGCTGGAAGATGGACGGCTGGAATGGATCTTCGGCGCTATGGGCACACATTTGACGAAGAATTTTTCGGATGTTGATCTGGTTGAGCCCGGTGCTTTCGGGCGGATGTCCGGGTTTTATTTTGCCAATGGTGATCAACACCTCGATCATGATACACAGCAGAACCACCTGGCGAGAAATACGACCAGCGACCTGCTCTACAAAGGTGGTTTGCTGGATCAAAGCCGTTCAGTGTGGCAGGGGATGATCTATGTGGCACCTGGCGCGATTGGAACGGATGGATACCAGGCTAACCGCAACCTGATCCTCAGTAAAGGTGCTCGTGCGGATTCAATCCCAGGGTTGGAGATCCTGGCGGATGATGTACGCTGCACCCATGGGGCTACGGTTGGCAGGATCGATGAAAACGAATTATTCTACCTATTAAGCCGGGGCATCCCGAGAAACGAAGCTGAACAATTGATCGTGTTGGGTTTCTTTGCTGGAATCATGGAGCGGATCCCCTTTGAGGGGGTTAAAAACCGGTTTACAGAAGCCGTTCGCGAGAAAATGGAAGACCGGTAGCACCTTTGACAATTCATATGTTCCGCTTATAGAAAATTCAGACCATTTCTGCTACAATACATAGTTGAGTTTTTAATTTACCGCTTTCAAAGAATTACCACTCCGGAGGATTGATGGCCAAATCACCATTTATGAGACCACCCGATGAAGAAATCATGTATCAGGTGGGTGATTCTGTTGAAGTGTTTTGCGATCACGAGAAAAATGGTGAACGCATTCGTGATTGGGTGAGGGGGATCGTTGTCCAGGTGGACGACAAAATGGTTGCCGTACAATTTCGCACGAATGTATATCTGACTGATGGTTGGATGGTACCGGATCACATTTTGTGGTTCCCATTTGATTCGAAACACCTCAGGCAAGCCAAAAAGGATACAACCCGTCCCACGGGATATCAAATTTATTAATTTGTTTGCGTAATATTCAGCGGTTGTGATTGTTGACAACCGCTGTTTTCTATGGAAAGTTAGAGATATGGATCAGATTCAGTTTTATCAGGTTTGCAGCATCGCTGATTTGCCAGCTGGTGAACGTTTGCTGATCGATTTGGATGATAAGCCGGTGGTAATTTTCAACCTGGCAGGGGCGTATTACGCGATTGACGACGTCTGCACCCATGATGATGGTCCTTTGGGTGAGGGTGAGGTCGAAGGCTGTGAAATCATTTGCCCGCGTCACGGTGCTCGTTTTGATATTCGGACCGGGAAGGTACTGACTTTACCCGCTGTCCAAAGCGTACATGCTTACCCGATTCGCGTTAAAGACGGGATGTTTGAGATTGGGGTTGCAGAATAACGCACAACCAACGGCTGCGGAAGCAGCCGTTGGTTTTTTAAAATTCCATTTCACCAAATTGTCCGACAATCCTGAGGATGTCGAATCCTTCGGCGAAAGGCCGTTCAGCAAGCGCGCCGTGGCGGATAGCTGTGGCGTGGATAATGTTCTCATCGAAGTAATACTTATCTGCATAGGTTTGATACGCTTGGAGGGCACGAATTTTGGTCTGAACGCCTGCTTCAGAAACTTCTACAAGAAAATCAGGGAAGAAACCATATGAAGAGCGTAACACATCAAATCCCAGCAATGTCGTTCCGCGAAAAGCGCGCAACGCCTCCTCGGTAACTGTCTGATGATCTTGATGAATGTCACGTGCCGTGTGAACAAACACCACCTCGGGATGATAGCGATTCTTGAGGTCAATCATCACTTCAAGGATTTCCTGGCGGGCTTCTTTCAGCCGGCGGGTGGTAAAGTTATGCAGGATTATGTACTCCGGCATGACACCCAAAATCGCCATGCTGGCATGGTGCTCAGGGACGAGATTTTTATGTAAAGGGTTATCTTGGTTATCGGATAAAGTCACACAGATAATGCGGGTTTGGTCTTTGATATCCGAGATAAGGGCGCCGCATCCCAATTCAATATCATCCGGGTGAGCCCCGATAAATAACAGGGTTTCGCCAAAAAAGGTCATGTTGTGATTCATCGGAGCCTACTTTATCCCCAGGAAGCCGCCTACAACTTTGGTCATGACCAGGCGACCATCGCGCTTGTGCCATTGGTCAGCGACCTTGGTGATGTTTTGCATGATGTCTGCAAAATCTTGTTTGGTTTGGAAAAATGTATTCCACAATAAGCGGTCCTCAGACAGTGAAGCCTGGGTATAGGTGATGAAGGGGTCAACCTCAGGGAAGGTGAGAGGGTTTTCAAAGATGTGCACATCGACCTGTGAGAAAACCGACTTGATTGAATCCAGGATTTCGCTGGCATAGCGCGAGCTGCCTGGCATGGGGGGGATGGTTTTGCCGGTTGCTTCGCGGATGATGTCGTAAAACATCTGTTTGTTTTCGGGCATGGGGCCGGTGGTGAAGAGATGTCCGCCGGGTTTCAATACGCGGTACATCTCTTGAATGGTAAAGGGGATGTCTTCAGCATAATAAATGGCAAAGGAGCAGGAGACGAGGTCGAAGGACTCATCTGGGAATGGAAAAGCCTGGTTGAAATCCATCTTTTGAAAGGTAACCCGATGGCCTAATTTCGCGTTTTCTTCCTCTGCTTTGGCCAATAATTCATCGGAGACATCGGTGCCGGTAATGTCTGCTTTTCCGCTGAGTTGAGCCAGGTAGGAAAAACATTGCTTTCCTGCACCACAGCCCACATCTAGGATGCGCATACCCTGTTTGAGGGGTAAGACATCCAACATCCACTTATCAATATCACGGGCACCGTACTGATCATGAATGTTGATGCGTTTAAGTAAATCGTTGGATGTTTCCTGGTATGAAATTTTCATTTAGATCCTCTTTCTGTAACTGCTCTAAAGGGTGGGAAGTGGGGTGTGGCGGTTTCTCTGCCATATCACCCCCCTAATCTCACGGATGCTGAGTAGTTACCTCTTATTAATGGTTTAAGACGCCGATAAGTATAGTAGAAAAGGTGGTTTATGGTCAAGCGGTCAGCAGATTCTGGGCAGGATTTCACCAGCGAGCATGCTCAATAGACGGGTGGTCCCAAAAGCGGTATGGAGCAACACCCGACCCGGGTTTTCTTCCGATATCCTACCGATGCGGGCAGCATATTTTCCATAGGGTGATGCACGAACGATATTTAGTGCTAGTTCAACGTGTTCTTCAGGCAGGATGATGATCACTTTGCCTTCATTTGCCAGGTAGAGGGGGTCGAACCCCAGCATCTCGCAAGCGATGCGCACATTGGGCTGCACAGGAATTGCTCCTTCAGTGAGGTGGATGCTGACTTGGCTCTGGCAGGCGATTTCGTTCAGGCTGGTGGCCAACCCGCCTCGTGTTGGATCTCGCAGGACATGCACATCCGGGACTGCAGCCAAGAGGTCTTCTAGCATGTGGTTGAGGGGTGCCACATCGGATTGAATCCCGGATTCAAACCCTAACTCTCCCCGGGCCTCTAAAACAGCAATGGAGTGTTCGCCCAGTGTACCGGAGATCAGAACAGCATCACCGGGTTTGGCAAATTGACCGCCAATTTTCCGGCCTTCCGGAATCAGCCCCAAGCCAGCGGTGTTGATGTAGATGCCATCAGCTTTGCCCTTTTCAACCACTTTGGTATCCCCGGCAATGATCTGCACACCGGCTTCACGGCAAGTGTCTGCAATCGACTTGATGATGCGGTTCAGGTCCGCCATGGGAAAGCCTTCCTCGAGAATAAATCCGGCTGTGAGGAAGGCGGGATGCGCGCCGAGCATAGCGACATCATTCACGGTGCCTGAAACTGCCAGGCGACCGATATCGCCGCCCGGGAAAAACAAGGGGGATACGACATGGGAATCGGTGGAAACTGCCAGCTGCTCACCATGACTAAATAACTGCAGCCTGGCCGCGTCATTGCCTTCAGCCAGAATCTCGTTACCAATTTGTGATTGAAAAATGCTGCGGATCAAGTCTTGCGTCATCGAACCACCGCTGCCGTGGCCAATCACCACGGTTTCGGTATGCGTATGCGGCAGAGGGCAGCTCAAACCCTGAACCTGGCGGGGTTGTTTTTGATCCTGTTCCATTATGAGCCCCTTTTGTAGAGATAATAAGCGGCACATGCCCCTTCAGAAGAAACCATGGGTGCGCCAAGTGGGTTCTGAGGCGTGCATAAAGTTCCGAATGCCGGGCATTCAAACGGCTTTTTGGTGCCCTGCAGAACCTGTCCCGCGATACATATCGACGATTCAGCCGTTTGGATGTTGCCGGTGTCAAAGTGTAGTGCAGCGTCAAATGCCTGGTACGCTTTTCGTAAGCCATAACCACTGTTTGGGATTGTCCCAATCCCACGCCAATTGCGGTCAACTGGTTCAAATACCTGAAAGATCAATTTTTGTGCAGCCTGGTTTCCTTCAAAGGTTACAGCCCGTGGATAAGCATTTTCGACAGCAACCCGGCCGGATTCGAGCATGTCGATGGTTTGATAAATGCCACTGAGCAGGTCAACGGGTTCAAAACCGGTGACAGCCATCGGCACCTGGTAGCGTTCTGCAATGGGGGGATATTCCCAATAGCCCATCACCGCGCAGACGTGGCCGGCTGCCAAAAAGCCTTGAATGCGGTTGCCGGGGCTGGAAAGGATGGCATGCATGGCTGGCGGGACAAGGACGTTGGCGGGCAAGATGGAGAAGTTTTTTAAGCCCAATTTCTCCGCTTGAATCACGGCCATGGCGTTGGCGGGGGCGGTTGTTTCAAAGCCAATCGCAAAAAAGACAACTCGTTTATCCGGGTTAGCCACGGCAATTTTAACCGCGTCCATGGGTGAGTAGACCACGCGCACCTGACCTCCGGCGGCGCGCACTGAAAACAGGTCGCCGTTAGAGCCGGGAACCCGCAGCATATCGCCAAACGAGGTAAAGATCACATCTGGTTGCTGGGCAATCCACAAACCTTGGTCGATTAATGCCAGTGAGGTTACGCATACCGGACAGCCGGGTCCATGCACCAGCTCAATTTCATCGGGAAGAAGCTGATCCAGTCCGTATTGCATGATGGCATGGGTCTGACCGCCGCAAATTTCCATCAGTGTCCAGGGCTGGCGTGTTCGTTGTTGGATAAGGTCAATGACACGTTTGACCCGCTCAACGTCGCGGTAACCTGAAAGAAATTCAGGTAAACCACTTTCAACTGGCATGATACATGTCCTCATCATCGGCCAGCTCAGCCATTTGCTGCAGGATATCCAGGGTTTCTTGTGCTTCCTCTTCGCTGAGTAAGTTTAAGGCAAAACCCGCGTGGATAATGGTCCAATCGCCCGGTTTTGCTTCCGGGATGACCTCAATGCACACTTCACGGCTGACGCCGCCAAAGTCGACTTTTGCCATTTTGGTACCGTGATCATCGTAAATTTCTTGAATTTTGCCAGGTATACCGAGGCACATACCTTACTCCTTTTTGTGTTGATACTGATAAGCGGTGATGATTGCCTGCCCTAACGAGACGCATTCATCGTTGGCTGGTGTGCTGTGGTGGACCAGTGGTAAAAACCCGTCTTGCCGCAGCAAAGATAAGGTTCGATTGAGCAGATACAGGTTTTGCCACACGCCGCCGGAAAGCGCGACCTGTTGGATGCCTTGCGCCGCACGGATCGCTTGGGCGATTCCCAGTGACAGCTGTGCAATCGTATTATGAAAGCGGGCTGAGATAAGCGACTGGGGAACCGCCTGTGACAGGTCATCCAGGATCGCTTTCAGCACACTACCCATATCAATCACTGGGCCAGCTAACCGCCATGGATAATACCCCAATTCATCTGCATCCGCCAACGCTTCCAACTCAATCGCGGCCTGCGCTTCGTAGGAGATTTCCATGCGTACACCGATTAAGGCAGAGACGGCGTCGAACAGGCGGCCCATGCTGGAGGTGAGTGGGGTGTTGACCCGGTTTTTTAGTTGGGTGCTTAAGATGTTGATTTCCATCTCTGAAAGGTTTTGAACCGGCGCTAAATTCGCTCGCCATGGCAGCTGATATGCCCACAGGGTGCTCAAGGCCATGCGGGCTGGTTTGCGGATTGTCAGATCGCCGCCCGGTAATGGGACGGGTTTGAGGTAATAAGCGCGTTCATAATCCAAACAATTTCCAACCAGCACCTCACCGCCCCAGATAGTGCGGTCGGCACCGTATCCGGTGCCGTCGAAGATCAACCCTGCAATTTGCTCTTCAGGGTTGATGCCATGTTCAGCCATACAAGCAGCTAAATGGGCATGGTGATGCTGGATCGGATCGGCTTTAAGGTTTTCTGTCCCAGATCTCTCCAGGGCGAATTTTGTAGCCATGTAATCGGGATGAAGATCGTAGCCGATTGCTTTGGGATGAATACGAAAAAGGTGTTCGTAATCGGTGATCGCTGTTTGATAGTCTTGATAGGTTTCCCAGTTTTCCATCTCACCGATGTAATGGCTGATGAATGCGTATTTTTCGCGTGTAAGGCAAAAGGTGTTTTTCATCTCTGGGCCGGCGGCCAGTATTTCGGGGGTGTCGTAGGATAAGCGGATCGGGTTAGGCGCGTAGCCCCTGGCTCGGCGGATTGGATAGGGTTGTTCTTCAACCACTGTGAACACGGAATCATCAATCCGCCGTTGGATGGGGCGGTCGTGCATCAGGAAGGCATCCACGATTCCTGCCAGCTTATCACGTGCGACCTGGTTCTGATGGATGACCGGTTCTTCAGATAGGTTCCCGCTGGTCATGACCAGCGCGCTGGGATAACCAGGCGCAGGCTCCAGCAGTAGTTGGTGTAAAGGGGTGTAGGGGAGCATGAATCCCAATGTCTTGTTACCCGGTGCCACGCTTGTGGCTATTTCTGTACCTGGTATACTGGGCATTAATACAATGGGCGCCTGGGGACTGGAGAGCAGTGATTCGGCAGCGGGTGTGAGGTGGATATACTTCCGAATGGTCTCTAAATCGAATGCCATCAACGCAAAGGGCTTGGCTGGGCGCTGTTTTCTGATCCGAAGCTGGTCGACGGCTACATGATTTGTGGCATCACATACCAGGTGAAACCCGCCCAGACCTTTGACAGCCAGGATTTTTCCTTCCGCTATCATTTGACGGGCACCCTGGATGGCCTCTTCCTTCTCATACTGGCGCACACCCGGCGAGACCTCCAGCCAAACTTGGGGTCCACAAACGGGACAGGCAACAGGTTGGGCATGAAAGCGGCGGTCGCGAGGATTTTCATATTCAGCCAAACAATCCGGGCACATAGCGAAGCCGGACATGGTTGTTTTAGGGCGATCGTAGGGGATGTCTTGGATGATTGAAAAACGCGGGCCGCAATTTGTGCAATTGATGAAGGGGTAGCGGTACCGGCGATCCTGGGGGTCAAACAGCTCTGATTGGCAATCTTTGCAAACGCCCATATCTGGAGAAATCGGGATAAAATCACTGGGCTGGTTTTGGCTGTGGATGATGTTGAAGCTATCAAACACAGACAGTTCAATTTCCTGGGTGTTAATGGCATCTATTTGTGCCAGGGGCGGCGCAGATTGCGGTATCGCAGCCAGGAAAGCGTTCAGTTCGTCCTCAGTGCCGGTAACTTCGATATCCACGCCACTGGCGGAGTTCCTAACCCAGCCTTTCAGGTTGTGGATTAGCGCCAGGTTGTAAATAAATGGGCGGAATCCAACCCCCTGGACAATGCCGTTGATGTGAATATGACGGCTGACAGATACCATGGTCGTTGAGGTTAGCGTGCCGGTAATTTCGACTTCAGCCACACCAGCCAATCTTCTAAACCTTCACCGGTTTTACAGGACACAGCAAATGTCTTAAGACCCGGGTTGAGCATCTCAACCCCTTGGCGGAAATAATCCATGTCAAAATCTACGTATGGCAGGAGGTCAGTCTTATTGATGATGAGCACATCCAACCCCCGGTAAATATTGGGGTATTTGTAGGGTTTGTCATCGCCTTCAGGTACGCTGGCAATGAGGACGTTGCTGTGTGTACCGAGATAAAACGCAGCAGGGCAGATCAGGTTCCCGATATTTTCAACAATCACCAAATCGAGGGTTTCTAGGGGCAGTTGATCCAGCGCGGAATCGATCATCACCGCATCCAGGTGACAATTACCCCCGGAGTTAATTTGGACTGCGGGCATCCCTGCAGCCAGGATTTTGTCGGAATCAAGGGTCACTGGAGCTGTGTCACCTTCGATAACACCAATTTGCACATTTGCATCCAGCAGGGCATTAATCGTGGCCAGGATAAAACTGGTCTTTCCTGCGCCTGGGGAAGCCATCAAGTTGATAGAAAAGACCTCTGCCAGGTCAAATCGTCGGCGATTTTCGTTTGCCAATCTGTCGTTTGCATCCAGGATCTTTTCCACGATGGTTATACGTTTTTCAGTCATGTTTACCTTTGTATTTCTATACTTTCCAGATTAAACTCATCGCCCGAAAGCACCCGGATACGGGGACTACCGCAGTTGGGACACGGCATGAGGTCATCTTCAAGCTGGTATTGATGGTCACAATCCAGGCAGATCAATTCTGCAGGCAGACGTTTAAAGTGCAGCTGTGCGTTTTCACACAACGTGTCTTTAGAGATGATATCCCAATAGAAGGCTACAGAATCATCTACAATGCTGGAGAGACGACCAATCACGAGGTGGATATCGGTTACCCGGGTTGCCTGGGCTTGTTCAGCGTGTTTGCAGGCAATTTCAAGCACACTTTCAGTTACAGATAGTTCGTGCATTGGATAATTATATTACTTTTATGATAAAAATAGTAGATATTGAGCGGATTATTTCTGGCAAGAGATGATTTCCAGTAAATGCAAGCGATGGGTGAGCAGCCGGGAGGCGACGATATTTGCCAGCCGGCGCATGATCACAAAACCGAGATCACAATCCGCTTCGCAGCATTCCATCAGGGAATCTGCGTGAAACGCCAGCAGTCTGGAAGGTGCAATCACACGGGCTGTGCTGGTTTTTTGGCGCACAACCGGGGTCAGACTTGACCAACTGATCACATCCAGTGATTCGGCGGTCAGGAGCGGCAGCGAGCCCCGTCCTGGAACGAAGCTCTCCAAGCGGATTTTTCCCTCTAAGACGATATACAGGTAGGGATGCTGTTCACCTTCGTTGAACAGGATCGTTCCTTGATCAAAGGTTAACACATTTGCCGTGGCGCTTAACCGTTGAATGCTCTCGGGAGAGAGGTCTAAAAACCAGGGGATGGATTTGATCGCTGTCGTGATCTCAGCCTGATTGAGCATCGGATAACCTTTGTGAGAATAAATAAACTGCAAGAATCACAATATAAAAATACTTGTGAATGGGTAAAAATAAAATTGTATTATGTCATTATGCGTGAGTGACAAGCATCACGCGCTTTGAGAGGGGGTGTTTATCCAATACCAAATTCGGTCTGTCGCCTCTTGTGTTAGCAAAGTCGTTCTCGGGCTCAATTCCCGCTGAAACTGGAAGCTATATCCCCGGATTGAAACCAGGATCGTTTCCGGGATCCTTCCATAAATGGTTGCGGAGATGGAGAGCACGGTTTTTGGGGACATATGGTGGGTCAGTGGCGATCTTTCGTATTCAGGTTGGAGTTCTGTCCAACAGATCTCGTCAGGGATATCCGAGGTGTGTGCATCCACAAAACAGACGCGCTGGTAGTGCGAAAGTGTTTCAGCCAGCTCAGGAAAAATTTGGAGGGTGTACATCAGATCGACCCTCTCATCATCAATTTCGATCGGCGCACCAGGATCATCTGGCACTTCATGACCGATCTTTTCTGCGATGTTTTTGAGGATATGCCAGCCGACCCCATCATCCTGGCGGTCAGCATTTCCGATGCCAATGATCAGGGTATTCGCGTTCACCGTTATCCTCCGTTTTTGGTCGTCCTTAGAAAGCACCCCCTCCTGATCGTCAAGAAGAGGAGGGGGTGCTGAGTTTAAGTCAAAATTTACGACTAGTCGCGTTTTAAAGTCTGAAGGAGGTTGCCTTGTGAATCCAATATCTCCAGGTTGATCGGCATTTGCCCAATGGCGTGTGTCGAACAAGAGAGACAGGGGTCATAAGCACGAATAGCCGCTTCAACCCGGTTGAGCATACCTTCTTGAACATCAGGACCTTTGACATATGTTTTTGCGACCGAATCAACAGCTTCGCTCATAGCCCAATTATTATGGCCTGTGGATACGATCAGGTTGACGCGTTCAAGCTGTCCGTTGGGTTTTGCCCAATAATGATGGAGCAAGGTGCCGCGTGGGGCTTCAATCACTCCTACGCCCTCGCCCTGGAAATCGTACTTCCGGTTGAGAATGTCATTACCCATCAGATCAGGGTCATCCAGCAGCTCACGGACGCGCTCAGCCGCGAATAAGGTCTCGATCAATCGAGCGTAGTGGTAGTACAGCGTTTGGAAGACAGGTTTTCCATCATTAATCTTGCGGTAGGTCAGCCATTCCTGGTGCGCTAAGGGGGTATCAATCTTGTCACACGTGTTCAAGCGCCCCAGGGGACCCACGCGATAGACACCATCCGGCCATCCCATCTTTTTGTAATAAGGGAATTTCAAATAGGACCAATCCAGGACACGCTCGGCGATGATATCGAGGTAGTTCTGTGCGCTGAAGTGTTCAAGTTCTTGGCCGTCTCGACCAACCAGGCGAATATCTCCATCGTATAGCTCTAACCCATTTTCGTGGGTAACCAACCCAAAATAGCCGGTGTGGAAGGCAGCAAATTTTTCAACATCCTCGATGTTGGCATCTACCCAGTTTTTTATGAGCTGGATGCCAATTTGTGTTGTTTCGATGGCTTTATCCAAGCCTGAAAGCATATGTTCACGTTTTTCTGCGGTCAGTGCTCGATTTACGCCGCCAGGAACCGCAAAATTGGGGTGAATCCGTCGTCCGCCGACCTGGTAGATAATATCCTGGCCGTAAGCACGCAACTCAACAGCCCGAACCGTTAACCCGGGATCAGCACCAATCAACCCTACCACATTACGGGTAACAGGATCGTGGTCAAAGCCCAGGATTAAATCAGGTCCAGCCAATTCAAAGAAGTGCATGCCGTGGCTCTGGATGATCTGGCCCATGTGCATCAGTTCCCTGAGCAAAGAGGCGGTCCGTGGGGGTTCGACCCCCATCACTTTATCACCGGCCTTGGCGGCAGCAAGGTGATGGCTCACAGGGCAGATTCCGCAAATGCGGGGTGTAATCGAAGGCATTTCAAACACCATGCGGCCTTCGCAGAATTTTTCAAAGCCACGAAATTCATTGACATGGAAATAAGCGTGGTCGACCGATCCATTGTCGTTCATGTGGATGGTCACTTTGGCGTGACCCTCAATCCGGGTTACGGGTTCAATTGTAATTTTCTCTGCTACCATTAAACTACCTCCTAATGCCAGTGTAACATATCGTCTTTAATTTCAGGGATGCGTCCCTGTGCCAGTTCTGCCAGGGCATAAAAGATCACATCTGCATGGGGCGGGCAGCCTGGAATATGCAGGTCAACCTTTACAACTTCACTGACAGCCCTGACCCGGGTCAACTCAGCCAATTCGGGGCTGCAGGGGATTTTGCCTTCGGAATCGTTGCTCTCAGCATCAACATAAGCTCGTTGCAGTGCTGCTTCTGCGCCGAAAAAGTTGCGCATTGCGGGGACACCGCCAAACACAGCGCAATCGCCCAGGGCTACTAGGATTTTGCAGCGTTCTCGCATTTGTTTGGCAACGTGTTCATTATGGGTGTTGGCAATGCCGCCTTCCAAGATGCCGACCACCACGCCGTCTTTATCTGGCTCTTTCAGGTCTGTGATCGGGGTTGCACGCAGATCGACCAGCTCAACCACCTGTAATATCCGTTCGTCGATATCCAGGAAAGACATGTGGCAGCCTGCACAGCCGCACAGCCAATCTGAAGCTACTTTAGGTTTTGTCATTCGTTTCTTCCTTTCAATTCTTGCACCAATAATCCCTAACCAGGATCAGTCTTCCCGCATTTCAACGGTGGGAATCCGGGCCTTCAGGCTGGCTTTCCAATCTGTGTCAGGGTCGACAGCTAAGGCTTCAGCAACCTTGATCAGCGCTGCCTGTGATGTCAGGACGCCCTCTGGTGCATCTAAGGCCTGACCAAGCTTCTGCAACCGCCCATCCAGGCTGAGGTAAGAACCGGCTTGCTCTGCCCACATGGTGACTGGCAAGACAACATCAGCACTGCCCGACGCTTGTGAGGAATAAGCAGCCTGGACCACAACAAAGGGGATTTCCTCGAGGCGTTTGACCAGCTTTTGTGAGGGGTCCTCATCGCCTAACAAGACATAGGCGGATTGGTAACCGTTGGGTGTGAAGGGGGCTTCCAAACCAAGTTGAGCGGCAGCCATGCTGTTGGCTTCACCTTTGACGCCAATCAGGGCCGCACCCAGCTTCTCGGCCAGGTCCAGCAGGTGTTGCAGGGCTTTGGCGTCCGCTTTTTCAGCAAAGGTTTTACCGTAGATGATGCAGGGTTTTTCGGCCGCTTTAAGCACTTCAGCTGCTCGATTTAACCCTTCATCAGCGGATTTGCCCTCGATTGCCTGTAATAAATTTTCCAAGAAGCTGCTCTCTTCGCCTGCTGTGAGCGGTAGCCGTACGCTTGCGTGTGCCGCCAGCTTGTTTTCCTTGCCGTCAGCGACAACCAAGGTCGTACCTTCGGGGATCTGTCGTTTGATGAAGAAGCCAGGCACCTGGTGTTCTTCAACCAGGTCGAGTTCTAAAGCCAGGACCGCATCGGTATCTTTGAGATTGTCCAGGCTGGATTCAAAAGGTTTGCCCAATTCTTCAGCCAATTTTGCCAAAGACGCGGTCGCTTTGCCTTCTTCAAGGCTGGTGACTAATTCACCGTGCAGATTATCAGCGAAGATGGATTTAAATAATGCCAAGTCTTCTGCTGGCAAACGGGTGGACGCTAAGGCTGCCAACCCTTTGCCTTTGCCAAGACCCTGGGCAATGGTGTTTAAGGCTTCTTCCCAGGTGGCTGCCTTCAGCGAGCCGTCTTTTCTGACCAAGGGGGTTAGCAGACGGCCACGGTCATCTTCTAGAGGCAAGAAGCGGCCCTGGTCACACAGCAGGCCATGGTTAAGCTCGGCGTCCCATTCGCCTTCAATCCGCACCAGGCGGTTATCCCGGGTGAGGACATTGCGCTGGCAGCCGACCGAGCATTCAACACAAACCCCGATATGGTGATCGACTTCGATCTCTTTACCTTGGTAAGCACTTTGCCGGTCAATCAGAGCGCCGGTTGGGCAGATTTGCACACAGGTTCCGCAGGAGATACAGGTACTCTCTCCAAGTGGGACGTTATAATCAGCAACCAGCAAGCTGTTGGCACCGCGTTCCTCAAAGCCAAGGGTGAAATTGCCGACCAGCTCACCGCACGCACGGGTGCAGCGGCGGCAGAGGATACAGCGGTTGTTATCGAGGATGATGAATGGATGTGAAGCATCGACTTCAAAGGGCTGCCAGTTTGGCTGTAAGTCCCAGTGGGTCATCTCTTCATCATAAGCCCGATTTTGCAGCTCGCAATCGCCATCACTAACCGGGCAGTACATGCAGAAGTGATTGCGCTCGCTGAAGATCATGGTCAGGACGAATTTGCGCGCATTAAGCACTTTATCCGTGTGGGTGTTGACCACCATGCCGTCAGCCGCTGGCATGGTGCATGAGGGTTGAAGTGTTCGGGCACCTTCCACATCAACCATGCACATGCGGCATCCGCCGTAGGGCGTTAATTGGGGGTGATTGCACAGCGTGGGAATGTAAAGGCCGGCTTCTTCTGCAGCCTTCAGTACGGTGGTTCCTTCCTGTGCCTCAATGGTTTTTCCATCAATTGTGAGTTTGATCATGTTTGTGACTCTCCATTATTACTATTTCAGAAGATCTGATAAACTTGGCGTCCGCTCATCGGACAGACACCTGTGGGACAGACTTTGAGTTTTACATGGGCTTCGACTTCTGCCCGGAAGTGTGCCAAAATATCAAAAAGGGGTGATCCTGCTGTTTGACCCAGGCCGCAGTTTGAAAGGTCATAAAGTTGCTGGCTTAACATTAGTAAATCGTCCAGGTCCTTTAAGGTGCCCACACCTTCAGAAATGTTGACCAGGGTTCCATAAGCCCGCTGATTGCCAATCCGGCAGGGATTGCATTTACCGCAGCTTTCAAACCTGAAGAAATTCAGCAAGACTTTTGCTAAATCGACGACACACACATTTTCATCACCGATCAACAGGGCTCCCGAACCGAGGGAGACGCCCGCCTTGCTGAAAGAGTCAAAGTCCATTGGGGTATCCTGCAAACTGGCTGGGATGATTGAACCGCTTGAACCACCGGTTTGGGCTACCTTGAATGTGGCACCATTTTTCATACCTTTAGCATAGATGCTGATTACCTCACGCAGGGTGATCCCCATCGGGACTTCGATCAACCCGGTCACATTGACATTGCCCAGGATGGTGTAAACCTTGGTGCCCGGGCTGGAGGGTGTGCCGATGGATTTATACCATTCTGCGCCATTTCGAATGATGGCTGGAATATTGGCCAGTGTTTCCACATTATTGACGACAGTGGGTTTCTGCCAAAGGCCGGCTGTGGTGGGATAGGGTGGTCGAGACCGTGGCTCACCCCGGTTCCCTTCAATCGATTCAATCAATGCGGTTTCCTCACCGCAGATGTAGGCGCCAGCGCCTGCATGGATGTGCATGTCAAAGGAAAAATCAGTGCCAAAAATATTCTCACCTAACAATCCATAGTTACGGGCTTGTTCGATGGCTTTTGCCATGCGGCTGATCGCCAAGCCATATTCACCGCGGATATAGACGAAACCTTCATCTGCGCCAACGGCATATGCTGCGATCATCATCGCTTCGATGATGGCATGCGGATCGCCTTCCAACACCAGTCGGTCTTTGAAGGTGCCGGGTTCACTCTCATCCGCATTGCAGATGACATATTTTTTTTCGCTTTTTGTGGCGGCAACGAACTGCCACTTAAGCCCGGTGGGGAAACCAGCGCCGCCGCGCCCGCGCAGGCTACTATTTTTGATCACAGCGATGGTTTCTGCAGGGGTCATTTCTTTCAAGACCGTACCAAGGGCTTCGTAACCTTCGTTGATGATATATTCATCAATACTTTCCGGGTCAATCACGCCGACGTTTTTGAGAACGATCCGGTTTTCTGCTGGCAGTGTCCCCTTGCGAGCTGAGAGCCAAGCGATGCGCCCGGTGAGATCGTAGGGTGAAATTTGCTTTTCTTCAACCACACGGCCTTTGTAGAGATGTTCCTCTACGATGTGGGGGATATCTTCGGGTGTGACCGAGCCGTAAATGACGGCATCGGGGTAGACCAGCACCAGGGGATTCTGCGGCTTTTTGCTGACTTCACTGATCATTGATAAGGAGATTTCTTCATCCAGACCAAAAGCAGCTATTTGTTGTTGTAACGCATTGAAGACATCAAGGGCACCCCGATCCAGGCTGTCTTGATCGCTGGATACCAGTACCATAGAACGTGTTGCTTTCATCAGGTCTCTCCTATTCGTAATTGCTCAGAATGCCTGGCACTTGATCCGGGGTGACATTGCCGTAAATGTCATGGTCGACAACCAGGACAGGTCCGACACCGCACACACCCAGGCAGCTGGTGGTGATCAGCGTCCATTTCTCATCTTCGCTGGTTTCGCCATTTTCCAGGCCTAATTCTGCTTGCAGTTTCTGCCAGACCACACGACCTCCAGCGACATGACATGGTGCGCTTTCGCAGAATTGGATCGTATGCCGGCCACGTGGTTCAGTGGATAACATCCGATAAAAAGTGGCTACCGAATAAATATGGCTTAAGGGGATATTCATCAGCTCAGACAACTCTTGAATGGCTTCGTCGGAAATGTAGCCTAACTGACTGTTGATATCTTGGAGGATCGGGATGAGTTCTGCTTTTTCATGCCCTTTCTCCTTCACAAGACCTCGCACAAGTTTGCGAACGTCTTGTCCTGCTTTGACTTCAACTTTCATAACCTTCCTCCTCGGTACAGGATTTTTATTTATTGATATTATTTGATCTCAATGGCATCATAAGGGCAGAGCTGTTCACAAATACCACATTTGATACAGATATCCGGATCAATCACGTGTAATTGACGGCGCTCACCGCTGATGGCATCCACCGGGCAGTTTCGAGCGCACAATGTACAGCCTGTGCACAGCCCATCGATGATCTCAAATCGGATTAAGGCTTTACAGACCTTTGCTGGGCAGCGCTTCTCATAGATATGCGCTTCATACTCATCTAGGAAATGTTCTAAGGTGCTCTTAACCGGGTTAGGGGCGCCTTTACCCAAGCCGCACAAGCTGTTTTCGTTAATCTGTTCGCATAGATAGCGCAAAGTGGGGATATCTTCCGGTTTGCCTTTCCCTTCGCAAATCCGGGTAAGGATCTCTAACAACCGCCGTGTGCCGATGCGACAAGGTGTACATTTACCACAGCTTTCCTCCTGGGTGAACTCCATGAAGAAGCGGGCGATGTCGACCATGCAGGTATCCTCATCCATCACAACCAGGCCGCCTGAGCCAAGGATTGAACCAGCTTGATCTAAGGCTTCATAATCCATGGGGAGGTCAAGGAGAGATTCAGGAAGACATCCACCCATTGGCCCGCCAGTTTGGACGGCCTTGAATTTTTTGTCATCCTTAATCCCACCGCCGACATCATAGATAATTTCCCGCAGGGTGATGCCAAAGGGAACTTCGATCAGACCTGTGTTTTTTACATCTCCAGCCATCGAAAAGGTCTTGGTGCCGGTGCTTTTCTTGTATCCAATGCCAGCAAACCACTCTGAGCCTTTTAGAATGATTTGTGGGATGATGGAAAATGTCTCAACATTGTTGATATTGGAAGGTTTGCCCCATAGCCCTTTCTGAGCAGGAAAAGGCGGACGGGGCTTAGGTTCGCCGCGCAATCCCTCGATGGAAGCCATCAAAGCGGTCTCTTCGCCGCATACAAATGCGCCTGCACCCATGCGGACCTCTAAATCAAAGGAGAAATCGGTCCCAAGGATATTCTCTCCAAGCAGTCCTAAATCCTTTGCTTGTTCAATAGCAGTGCGGATTGTTTTAACAGCGACTGGGTATTCTGCTCGACAGTAGACATACCCTTGGCTGGCGCCTGTGGCATATGCGCCAATGATCATGCCTTCGACGACGGAATGTGGGTAGCCTTCGAGAACACGCCGGTTTGCAAACGCACCCGGGTCGCCCTCATCCGCATTGCAGATCATGTATTTTGGCTCTCCCTCAGCATTCCGCAGGAAGCGCCATTTCAAGCCGGTGGGAAAACCTGCACCGCCGCGCCCTCGCAAACCAGATGCCAGAACCTCCTGGATGGTTTCTTCGGGCGTCATCTCTGTAAGCACTTTGCCAAGCGCCATATAACCGTCGTGTGCGATGTACTCTTCAACATTCAGCGGGATGACGGTTCCGATATTCTCGAGAACAATTCGCATCTCTTTGGCTTGGGCAACCGTCAATTCCTCGTCAGAGATTTCTTTGATTTCCCGGGCGTATTGTGCTGCCACACGACCTTTGATGAATTGTTCTTCAACCAGGAAGGGGATATCTTCGATTGTTAAATTCGCATAGTGAACACCTTCCGGGTATACGATCAGGTCAGGTGCGGATGTCTCAGGGTCACCAATACGCGAGGTTTCTAAAACCTCAACTTCATCAACCAATCCCTGTTTGACCAGTTCGTCTTGTAAGGCACCCATCAATTCGAAGGCGCCCTTTTCAATACACTTTGGGTCAACAGAAACCAGGACATGTGAACGAAAGTAAGCCATAAATTACCTTCCAGCGTTTAATAAAATGGGTTAGCCCATTATCTGATATTCTGTAATGATCTTTCCACCGATAATGTGTTCTTTAATGATCTGTCGGGCCATTTCAGGGTTGACTTTACCGTAGGTCACTTTTTCTTCCCCGGGAAGTACAACCTGGACGATAGGTTCAAATGAGTCAAGGCCAATATTGCCCGTCTGGCGGACAATGATGTCACTCAGGTTTTCATTCTCGATCATATCCATGATCGTTTTGAGTGTTTCACGCGCCCCGGCAGCTATGCCCACAGTGCCCATGCCAACAATCACTTCGGTTTTACCGGAAGTTTCTTTCATTTGTTGCTTTTTGAGGGCTTCTTCTCGAATTCTTTTGAGGTCATCTAACGATTTCACGGTTGCCATAGTTTTACTCCTGTAAGATTAAGATCCAATTCAAATTGTACTCGATACCTTCTGCCGGACATCTTGAATACCTTCGTTGATCATTTCGCGGATGAATTTCATCACTGCGGGTTCGGAAAGGGGAACCCCATCCAGGGTTTCTTTAATGGGTTGGTCGTCGAAAACAAAACAGTTTTGATCAACCACGTATTCAAAGACCCAGTTGACTTCCGGGGTGCCGATGATCAATGTTTGTAAGGTGCCAGTAATATCTCCAAGTGGCATGCGGTCAATGTGACTGTGTTTGAAAACCGACGCCACTTTTGTTCCTGCACCGACTTCCGATTCGATTTGGAAAGTACCATCGCAAGCCTCAGCGGCTGCTTTGAAGAATGGGATTCCAAGGCCGACTTGACGAGTCGTCCTTGAGGTGATAAATGGATCGGTGATCTTTTCAAGGGTCTCCGCATCCATGCCTTTCCCATTATCCTCGACTGTAATCGTGAGCAGATCATTAAGAAAATCCTCATTAACCGAGATTTTTATCTGGTCTGCACCGGCTGAAATGCTGTTTTCAGCAATATCCAGGATATGGAGGGCGAGTTCTCGCAATTTATTCTTCCTTGGTTTTGATATCCTGAATAGTTTTGGGGAACCGATTGGGTTTTACACGGCCTTCGACTTCTTCATCGACAACAATCACTGGGGCCTGGCTGCAAGCTCCAACACACCTGCATAATTCCAGCGTGATCAAACCGTCTTCTGTGGTTTGACCTGGTTCGATTTCCAAAATCTGCTTTGCTTTTTCAATGACCTGCTCAATGCCGCTCACATAGCACGCTGTCCCCATACAAAATTTGATGGTGTGTTTTCCGCGGGGTGTGGTTGTGAAAAAAGAATAAAATGAGACAACACCATGAATCCGGCTGACCGGTTCGCCCAACTGTTCGGCTACATAAACTTGCATGGGTGGGGAAATGTGACCGATTGCCTCCTGCAATGAATTCAGGACCACCATCGTGGCACCAGGCAGGCCTTTGTTCTCGAGTAAGATACGATCAATTATTGCTTTTTGTTCAGGGTCATTCAGAGGATCTTGTGCTGGAATTTTCTCAAGTGTCTTTAACATTGATATGCTTTCTCCAATTCATTGATCACAACTCTTGCGTGCAATATTAGCGATTGTGAAATAAACCACAAATGAGTCTAATCCTCCTTTGTTGGTTGGTCAATACACAAATGTCATTTTTAAGGTGGAGAATCGTCAAAAACGAGTTCGGATTGAAAATTGACGACCTTTTTCACCTTTTAATGCCATTTTTATTTCAGCTATGGTCGGTTCCTCTATTATAAATTGATTGACGCCTAAAAAGTCATCCAAATAATGAACATCACCGCTTTGGATCAGCGGATACCCGTGGATTTGGGGAAATTCAAGGCGTGCTTGATCGGGTGTGATGTGACGAGAAAGCTCAAGGGCTTCGATTGCCAGGTCTGGCGGAACAAAACCTAGGTGATAGAGCAGGCCAAACACCTGTCGGTTGACATGGGCAGGAATGAACAGACCACCTAAATCGGTCACTGCTTGAAAAGCTCTTTCAAAACTTAAACGGGTAGAATTGATCAGGAGTTGTTCTTTGCGTCGGATAAATTCACCGGAATGGTCTACGACAAATTGTTCGCCGAAGTAATCAACATTATTCTTGATGTCTGGGAGGTTTGCGTCGACCAGGGATTGAAACGTATTGAGTTGGTCAATGGTATCAAACAGGCACAGGGTATGCACGTCTTCCTGGGTTTGGAGTTCCATCCCGGGCAGCACAACCAAGTCCAGCCCTTCGGCTGCTTTGATCACTGCTGGGACGTTGTCACCAGCATTGTGATCGGTGATCGCAATCAGGTTTATGCCGTGATTTAATGCGGTTTCAACAATTAAAGGCGGGATCATCTCCACATCGCCGCATGGAGAAAGGACGGTGTGAATATGCAGTTCTGCCCGATAGGTTTTCAATGCACGTCTCGCTTGTGGGTCAATCTTGTGTGGCGCGCAGCCCAAGCTCCCACAACTGTCCGACTGCTGTGAAATTTGGCACCGGTGTTGAAAGCAGCGTGACCCCTTTTTGATTGGCTTTCTCAATGGTGTCCGGGTCAGGTTGGGCGTCTTCCGTGATGATGATGGCGGATAAATCCAACAGGGCGGCCACTGCGATGATGTTGCTGTGGGCCATCAACGTAACCCAAACGCCCTCAGGCTCGGCGCCGGTCATCACACAGCTAAGGAGGTCCGAGCAATAACCGCTTTTAACAGGTGTGGACGAAAAATCTTGCGGTTCAGTCAGGACTTTTAGATTTAACTTTTGAATGATTTCGTTCAAGTTCATTGTGTTCTCATTTCTTGTGATTTCAGTTTTGTTCCTTAGTCACTTGTTTTTGAATGCTCCGTATCGTTTAAATACATGATCATATACAAGTTTGTGCCGCGATCCTTTGTTGAGACCAGGCGCATTTCGTCGACGCAGCGCTTAATATTCACCAACCCCATGCCAGCGCCAAACCCCATTTCGCGCACTTCGTTGGTGGCGGTCGAATACCCGGCTTTCATTGCCAGTTCAACATCCTCAATACCAGGACCATCATCATATGCCTCCATGGTGATCTTATGCGGCTCGATTTCAACTCGCAGTGTCCCGCCGTGGGTGGTGTGGATGATCAGGTTCATTTCAGATTCATATACAGCGATGCCGCAGCGACGGGCAATTTGCGGTGAAGCGCCTAAGCGCAATAAGGCGCGTTTGATTTTGCTCGAGGCATTGCCGCCGTGAATAAAATCGCCCTTACGAATGTCGTAACGTAAGATCAAGCTGGTACGGGAGGAAACGATATCTTCAAATAAATGGCTGGCACGATAGCGGATTAGCTCTTCAGCATGATAATCCCGCTGTAAAGCATCCAACAGGCCATTCGAGATATCCCCTTTGGTGATGATCCCTACTAAATTGTCTTCTTCATCCAGCACCGGCATGCGGCCAAATTTTGTCCTGGCAAAGGTTTTTAAAGCTTCGATGACAGGATCGTGTTCTTTGAGGGTAACCGGGGAAGTGGTCATGTAATCCCGCACCGGGGCTTCCAGGTCGCTCTTCCGCAAGGCACGGATCAGGTCTTCAATGCTGAGGATCCCGATTAATTTTCCTGCTTCCGTAACGGGTGCACCAGAAAAGCGCTGTTCCTGGAAGACATCTAAAGCTCTTTCCATGTGTATATCTGGGTCAAGGCAATAGACATTCTCCGTCATCACCTCGTGGATGCGAAGTTCATAAGCCAGTTCTTCGACCCGGGTGATGTTTTCTGCGTATTCATCTGAAATCACAGGTTGTTTTTTCGCCATTAAGTCTCATTTCTCACGTAGATCAGTCTTTGTGGGATTCTTTCTCAAAACTGGGCAGACCAGCCTGATAAAGGATGCCGCAAGCTTCAAACAGGCCGAGTTTTGTAGTGAGCATTGGGATCTCTTCTTCATTAGCTAGTTGAATTGCTTCTTTGGTCGGGTTTTTTCCACGGACAAAAACAATCGCGCGAATATCGGCAATAATGGCTGTGCGAATCACCTGGGGATTGCAGAGACCGGTCAATAAAACTGCATCGGGTTGGATCGAAGCCAGCACATCGCTCATCAGATCAGCGCCCATGGCACCAGCGACTTCGATATAATCAACAGGTTGATTTGTGAGCAGTTTGCCATTTGTCAACTTAATCAATTGGGTTAATTTCATGGTGTCCTTTTTCCTCTATTTATTTTTCCAATGTATTGTATCTTAAAAACCGGGTTAACTTTACCTCATCCGGGGCATTCTTTGAAGACGGGGTAAAATAGAGCTTGCGTAACTACTCAGGGCGCAAGGGCGCCTTCAGCACCAGGGCCGTCTGAGCAATTACAAGCACGGTAACTGGTTAATTTGATTTAAATAAGAGGAACTGATGGTTGATATTATCCGCAGTGTAAAAGGCACCCGGGACTTCTACCCGGAAAACATGGCTGTACGGCGATGGATGTTTGATAAGATCCGCACGGTGTCCACGCAATTTGGTTACCAGGAATATGAAGGTCCGTGCCTGGAGTTCATCGATTTGTATGCCGCTAAATCGGGTGAGGAGCTGGTCAAAGAACAGGCGTTTGTATTTTCTTCACCAGGGGATGACCTGTTAACCCTGCGCCCAGAGTTGACGCCGACCTTAGCCCGCATGGTTGCGCAACAACAGTATGAGCTGGCATTTCCCCTGCGTTGGTGGTCGATTGGGCCATTCTGGCGCTATGAGAAACCCCAACGCGGCCGTACCCGGGAGTTCTATCAATGGAATATCGACCTGGTAGGCACGGAGTCGGTGGCGGCAGATGCAGAAATTGTTGCCGTTGCAGCGACCTTTTTTAAAGAAGTCGGCCTCTCTGCCGGCCAGGTGCGTATTTTTGTCAATAACCGGCGTTTAATGGACCAGGCTTTTTCACAATTGGAAATCGAAAAGGATCTACGGCCAGCTGTTTTTCGGGTGGTTGATAAGCTCGATAAATTATCAGAAAAAGAATGGCGAACTTTTGCTGAGGATAGCGGGTTGACTGGTATCCAGGTCGATGGATTGTCAGAGCTGCTAAAAAACGATGCGCTATGGCGTGAATCGGAAGAATTGGTTGAATTTTTTGCCTTGATCAAAACCCTTGGCGTTGAAGATTATGTTGAGTACAACCCGAAAGTGATCAGGGGGTTGGATTATTACACCGGTACAGTTTTTGAGGCATTTGAGATCGGGGCCCAGTCCCGGGCGATCCTCGGCGGGGGACGGTATGATAACCTGGTGGCCGATGTGGGGGGCAATGCTTTACCCGGTGTGGGGTTTGCCATGGGTGATGTGGTGATCGAACTCGTGCTGCGGGATGCGGGTGTGATCCCTGCTGGGTTGGGGGACCAACCCCAGGTCATCATGACGGTTTTCGATGTGGAAACCCTGCCAGCATCGATGCGGTTGGCAGCTGAGATCAGGGCGGCCGGGATGCGGGTGGTGGTGTATCCCGATGTCGATAAGCTTGGAAAGCAGTTCAAATTTGCTGATAAGTTAGGTATCCCCGTTGCTATTGTGGTCGGCCCCGACGAGCTAACTCAAGGAAAGGTCACTGTCAAAGATCTTAAGAACCGTGAACAGATCACAGTAGAGAAAGAGTCCTTGATCGAGCAGATCAAAAAATTCTTGCCAAGCCCGATGTGATGTGATAAAATCATGGACGTCAATATGGTGCCTGTAGCTCAATGGTGGAGCGCCTCACTGTGGATGAGGAGGCCGTGGGTTCGACCCCCATCAGGCACCCCAAAACTAAAAGCCCTTCGTGGGCTTTTTTGTTTTCTCCAGATCGTCCCAGGTTTTAAGCTCGCCATCTGGTGGGAATAGCCTCTTTTTTCTCGTTTGATGATCAATGGATCGCCACATCAGGCAACCGGATGGATAATGGTAAAATTTCAATAAGAATTATCGTAACTACTCAGCGTGCAATAGATCCTGCATCAACATGGCTGCTTGAGCCGTTACAATTCACCATAATCTCGAGGATAAAAGCAAATGTTTTCTGAGCTGATGGACCAAATATCTAAAATTATGCAAACCTCATTGGTTAAGATCGGTGAAACAAACGTTACGCTGTCGACTTTATTATTCCTGGTTATCGGAATTGTTGTGTTCGTTTACCTGACAAAAATGATTCAACGTTGGATTGTTGATAAATTGCTGACCCGCGCAGGTATGGAAATTGGAAACCGTGAAGCCACGGGAATTATTGTTCGGTACATGCTGTTAATCGTTGGGCTGATCGTCATTTTGCAGATGTCGGGGATTGATTTGACGATCCTCAACGTTTTGGCTGGAACCCTGGGCATTGGCGTTGGTTTTGGGTTGCAGAATATTGTCAATAATTTCGTGAGCGGGTTAATCATTTTATTTGAACGACCGATCAAAGTCGGTGATCGAATTGAAGTGGGTAACGTGCATGGAAAGGTCATCCACCTTGGTGTACGCAGTGCAACCATCCTGACCAATGATAATGTTTCTATTATCATTCCCAATCAAAAATTTGTTACCGAAAACATTATCAACTGGAGCCATACGGATGATAAACGGCGGTTTATCATCCCGGTCACTGTTGCGCTGAGCAGTGATCCCTACCTTGTTGAGCAATTGTTGTTAGAAGCAGCCAATGAAGAACCAGAGGTGCTGAAAGATCCAGCGCCGGGGGTGCGATTGTTCTGGTTTGGTGAAAACGGCATGCATTTCGAACTGCGCGCCTGGAGCAATTCCCTGATTCACCGCCGAGGGTTGCTGACGAGCAAACTAAATTTTGCCATTTATGATAAGTTCAAAGCCAACAATTTAGAGCTGGTGACGCCACAAAGGGAGGTCTTTGTGCGTAGTGAACCGGTAGGTCCGTCATTTGAGTAATGAAGATGACTGCCAAGTTGGTATGATACGAATACCTTCATCAGGGGGATGATCAAATTTGTGAGATGATTTTGTTTTAGTGCCTGAGAATTATTTACTTACCCCCATGTTGTATTCAAGATCATTCTAAATAAACGATGTCACCAACGATCCGCCATAAGCGAAAATCATCGAGCTGATAAAGAACATCGTAAATGTGGTCCATGTATAAGAAAGCAGGGGTACCTGATATGCGCCGCATACCACGCTGAATCCACGGGTGCCGGCAGGAATGCTGCGGGCTGCCAGTAAAAAATAAGGGGAATTAATCGGCAGTTTTCCTAATCCCAACGGGAGCTTTGCTTTGATTTCTTCAAAATCAACCACGTCACCAATGGTTTTACCGACCTGGTATTCGAGTAGTGCCGCAACTGTATTCCCAATGGTCGCAACGATGGCTGCCTGGAGGGGGCCAATCAAAACTGCGATAAATAAGGTTAACGGGATGGATGGTAAAAAGGTGAGACCAAAAGAGATATAAACGATCAGGCTGATGAGGATTGCTTGACTGGGGTTGTCTTCGATATAAGCTTGGACATCTGCCATGCTGTAATTGATGCTGATCATGACAGCAAAACCAATCATGAGAAGCATCAAGGCTAATCGGATCGCATTGTGTTTGGTTATTAGTTTGTCTTTACTGGCCCATAAATGTTGAATGATTTCCATTGTAAGTTACTTTGTCATCTTTCGATGTTTGGCCTGTGTTCAATCTAAAGTGTGCAATATTGGTGCCCAAACTGGTCTAATAATATTGGTAAATGAAACCGATGTCAAGGTGAAACTTAAACCATCCGGAAAAATAATAGAACATATTCGCAATAATTCAACATAATAGCAGATTGCTACCGTATTTTCGTTCAGTTGTGATTCCCCTATAGCATCAGGATGAATCATTCAAATGCCCTCGGTTGGGAAGATATTGTTGCCTTTGCAGGTCCTTCGCTTAACCGAAACAAGGGTTTTGATTGACCGATGGCGGTATCTGTGGGATAATTAGTGTGTTATGATCAATCATAATAGGCTTTGATGGAAACGAGTATTTGATCCACTGGCTGACAGCGATCCCGGGCAGGTGAGAGCCGGGAAGACAAGATCAGAGAAAATCCTTCCGGAGCCGCAATCTGAACCTCCTAACAGGGCAAGTAAGTGCGCCAGAGTCACCCTCTGTTATCAAAGTGCGGTTTTATCAAAGGTTGATGCAACCGGCCGAGGTGTTCACTGCGATGTGAGAACCAGGGTGGTACCGCGGGTAACTTACTCGTCCCTGAAATGGGATGAGTTTTTGTTTAAAAATAATGAGTTTTGGAGGACCTATGTTCGAACCTGTGACATCACGATTGAACATTAAATTACTAGAGTCAGAAGTACTGCGATTCTGGCAGCAAAATGACATTTTCCACCAATCGATGGAGAAGCGCCGGGGCGGACCCGAGTATGTTTTTTATGAAGGTCCACCAACCGCTAATGGACGGCCGGGCGTGCACCATGTTTTGGCGCGGGTGTTCAAGGATATGTTCCCGCGTTATAAGGCCATGCAAGGCTTCCATATTTCTCGCCGGGGTGGGTGGGATACCCACGGATTGCCCGTGGAAATTGAGGTCGAAAAGCGTTTGGGGTTTACCAATAAACAGCAGATTGAGGATTACGGTGTCGCTAAATTCAATGAGTTGTGCAAAGAATCCGTGTTCACCTATATCAAAGATTGGGAAAAGCTGACCGATCGCATCGGCTTCTGGGTGGATTTGGACGATGCCTACATCACCTATAAGAACGAGTACATCGAATCAGTGTGGTGGCTGCTCAAGTCCATCTGGGATAAGGGATTGCTTTATCAGGGATTTAAGGTTGTTCCCTATTGTCCCCGTTGCGGCACCCCGCTTTCTGATCATGAGGTCGCATTAGGCTACGACCAGGCGACAGATCCCTCAATCTTTGTGCGTATGCCTTTGGTCGATGAAGAAAATACCTCGTTACTTGTGTGGACGACCACACCCTGGACGCTGCCCGGAAACGTGGCTGTGGCCGCCCATCCAGATATCGATTATGTGAAAGTCGCTTTGGGTAATGGGCAGGATTACGAGTACCTGATCCTTGCTAAGTCTTTACTGGAAACCGTCTTGGCGGATACAGAATACAAGGTCGTAAAAACCTTTAAGGGAAAACAGCTCAAAGGAAAACACTACCGACCTTTATTTACTTTTATGCCGGTTGAAAAAGATGCCCATTATGTGGTCATGGCAGATTTCGTCACGATTGAAGACGGAACCGGCCTGGTCCATCTGGCACCGGCATTTGGCGCTGATGATATGCAGATGTCAATCGAATTTGACCTGCCGATTTTGATGACCGTCAATGATAGCGGCCGATTTACCAGTGATGTTCAACCGTGGGCGGGGATGTGGGTTAAAGATGCCGACCCGTTGATCATTGATGAGCTGCAGCAGCGCGGCTTGATGTTCAAAGTTGGCACGTATACCCATACCTATCCCTTCTGTTGGCGCTGTGGCACCCCTTTGTTGTATTATGCCCGTCCAACCTGGTACATCCGCACCAGCGAGCTTAAACATCGTCTGGTGGCGTTAAACGAAAACATCAACTGGTATCCGGAGTACATCAAGCACGGCCGGTTTGGCAACTGGCTTGAGAACAACGTTGATTGGGCCTTGGGTCGTGAACGTTACTGGGGTACGCCATTGCCAGTTTGGGAATGTGAGACCTGCCATCACCAGGTTTGTATTGGATCTGTTGAGGAATTGAGTGCCTATGCCGGTCGTGATTTGAGCGACCTCGATCTGCACCGTCCGTATGTGGATAACGTCCACTTTGATTGCCCAGAATGCACAGGCCGGATGAAGCGCGTACCTGAGTTGATTGATGTGTGGTTTGATTCCGGCTCGATGCCGGTTGGACAGTGGCATTATCCCTTTGAAAATCAACAAACCTTCGAGAAGCAATTCCCAGCAGATTTTATTTGTGAAGCTGTCGATCAAACCCGCGGCTGGTTTTACACCTTGCACGCCATCAGCACCCTGGTGTTTGACAGCCATTGTTTCGAAAATGTGATCTGTTTGGGGTTGATCCTCGATAAAGATGGGTACAAAATGTCGAAATCCAAAGGTAACGTGGTTGAGCCCTGGGATGTGATCAACCAACATGGCGCGGATGCCTTGCGCTGGTACCTGTACACGGCCAGCCCACCCGGTCAAGAGCGCCGGTTTTCAGAAGACCTGGTTGGTGAAGTGGTACGCAACTTCACCCTCACCTTGTGGAACACCTATGCCTTTTTTGTGACTTATGCCAACCTTGATCAGTGGACGCCATCTCAAGATGTCAAGCCTGAATACAGTGATCTTGATCGCTGGCTGCTTTCATCGCTCCACTCGCTCACCCAAGAAGTGACGGAGGCTTACGAAAGCTACAATGTTCTTGGGGCAACCCGCCCAATTGAAAAATTCGTTGACCAGCTGTCAAACTGGTACTTACGACGCTCCCGCCGCCGCTTCTGGAAAACCGAATCCGATTCGGATAAAGCCGCAGCTTATGCCACACTGTACGAGGCTCTCAAGACCCTGGCCTTCTTACTGGCACCGACGATGCCCTTCCTGGCTGAAGCCTTTTATCGCAACTTGGTGTTGAGCGTTGATCCGGATGCCCCACAATCGGTGCACCTGGCTGACTGGCCTAAATTTGACCCACAGCGCATCGATGAAAAGTTAAACCGGGAAATGGCTGTGGTAATGAAACTGGCGTCCTTGGGGCATGCTGCCCGAAATTCAGAAAACCTCAAGGTGCGTCAGCCGCTCGGAGAAGCTGCATTTGTGGTCGGCAACTTGGAAGAACAAAGCGTCGTTCTAGATTATGCCGATTTACTCAAAGATGAGTTGAATGTTAAAGCCGTGAGTATGCTGGGGAGTGCCAGCGATGCGGTCAGTTTCAGCCTGAATCCGCTGCCCAAACAACTTGGGCAACGTTTTAAAGCACAGTACCCACAGGTGAGGCAAGCCCTGATGGAATTACCCCCAGACCAATCCGCTCGGCAACTGCTCAATGGACAGGCCTTATCGGTGCTGGTGGATGGGGAGGTCCATCAAATCACGCCTGATGAAGTTGAAGTCCGGGCAGAGTCGAAAGCGGGCTTTGCGGTTGCCTCAGAAGGTCCTTACCTGGCCGCCCTGGTGACGGAGTTGTCGCCAGAATTAGTACACGAAGGCCTTGTTCGCGAATTTGTCCGGCGGGTACAATCACTCCGTAAGGATGCAGATCTAGACATTGCTGATCGAATTCGCTTGTACTACACGGCTTCTGAGCAGTTGAACACAGCAATCCAGGCATTCAGCGATTACATCAAAGAAGAAACGTTAGCCGTGGATTTGATTCTCGGGGTGACCCCTGAGGATCTGCCGCTGCTGCAAGATCAATTTGACGGTGAGACTGTGCGAATTTGTATTGAGAAAATTTGAGTTTACTGGAGAATAATTTGAAGAAACTCATCAAGACATATGGATTACTGGTGCTGGTCGTTAGCGTGGTGATCGTACTTGATCAAATCACGAAGTATATTGTGCGCATCAATCTTCCATTTGGGTCCAGTTGGACGCCGATTGCGGCGCTGCCGTTTTTCCGCATTGTGCATTGGTTGAACACCGGGGCTGCTTTTGGTATGTTTCAGGGTGGTGGGTTGATCTTTGGCATTCTGGCGGTGATCGTCACGCTGATCATTGTCCTTTATTACCCAAAAATTCCACGCGAGTATATCTGGATGCGGATTGCGATCGCGATGCAAATGGGGGGGGCACTTGGGAATTTAATCGACCGCCTTCTGTTTGGCCCGGTGACTGATTTTATCGCCGTTGGTACTTTCCCGGTTTTCAATATCGCTGATGCCAGTATCACGGTAGGTGTCGGGATCCTCCTATTGAATCTGTGGCTGTTGGAGCGCAAAGAAAAGGCAGCTGCTGCCGCTGGCGATCAGGTGCTGCAAGATTCTCCAGAGACTTTAGGCAATCGTCAATCATGAAACAGACCACGTTCTTTTTCACCAACCAATCCAACGAAGAGGTTCGGGTCGATAAGTTCCTGGCAGATCAACTGCCGGATATCTCTCGCTCTCATGTCCAACGTATGATCGAAGCCGGAAATGTCAGATTGGACGGTTTGGTGGTTGAAAAAGCAGGCGTGAAGGCAAAACCGGGTGGGGTTTTGGAAATTTTGGTCATTGAAGAAAACCTGGATGGGTTAATCCCGGAAGCTATCCCATTTGCAATTCTTTATGAAGACGACCATGTGATCGTCGTTGATAAGCCGGCGGGGATGGTGGTTCACCCTGGTGCAGGCAACAGCGGTGGAACATTGGTGAATGCCCTGCTGGCCTATTTTCCGCCCATTCGTCAGGTTGGAGAGCTTGATCGGCCGGGTGTGGTCCACCGGTTGGATAAAGAGACCTCTGGTGTGATAATTTTTGCTAAGTCCGATAAGGCTTACCGCTGGCTGGTGAGGGAATTTAAGTCACGTGATGTGCACAAAACTTACCTGGCATTGGTCGATGGCCACCCACCAACGCCGACCGGCCGGATCGAGGCGCCTGTTGTGCGTGACACCCGGTCCCGCACCCGCATGTCGGTCGGGTTGCGGGGACAGGGACGACCAGCTGTCAGCGAATATTACACGCTGGAAAAGTTTACCAAACACACCTACTTGGAAGTTCACCCGGTCACAGGCCGCACGCACCAGATACGGTTGCACCTGAATTACATCGGTGTGCCGGTGGTGGGAGACACGCTGTACGGCCGGCGTAACCCCAGCATCGCCATGGATCGGTTCTTTTTACATGCGAAAACTTTGACCCTTAGGCTGCCAGGTGACCGCACCGCGCGCACCTTTGAAGCTCCGCTGCCTGAGGAATTACAAATCGTTTTAACAGACCTTCACAATCGGGAGGAGCTTGCACAATGAACTGGATTGACCTGCGGTCGGACACGGTGACGCTTCCGACAGAAAACATGCGTACCGCCATGGGGAGGGCTCAGCTCGGCGATGATGTGTATGGTGAAGATCCAACCGTTAACCGGCTGCAAGCGCTGGCCGCTGAACGGTTAGGTAAGGAAGCTGCTTTGTTTGTTCCTTCGGGTACGATGGGGAACCTGGCAGCCGTACTGGCCCATTGCGGCAGGGGGGATGAAGTGATCATGGGCAACTTAGCCCACACTTATCTCTACGAAGCTGGTGGGATTTCAGCCCTGGGCGGGGTCCATCCATTTACGATCCCCAACCAAGCAGACGGTACTTTAATCATTAGCGACATTCAGCGCGCTGTGCGTGCAGACGACCCCCACTTTCCACGATCAAAGCTGTTGATCCTTGAAAATACGCATAACCGCTGCGGTGGGGTGTCACTATCCCGACATTATATGCTAGAAGCTGCACAAGTTGCCCGGGAAAATAGCTTGGCGATCCATTTAGATGGGGCGCGCATCTTCAACGCGGCTGTGGACCAGGGCGTTCCTGCATCCGCGCTGGTCGATATGGTTGATTCGGTCACATTTTGCTTGAGCAAAGGGTTGTGCGCGCCGGTTGGCTCGGTGTTATGCGGGTCACGTGGGTTTATTGAGGAAGCCCATCGCATTCGTAAGCAACTGGGTGGGGGGATGCGCCAGGCGGGTGTGTTGGCAGCCGCGGGAATTGTGGCGTTGGAGGAAATGGTGGATCGGCTGGTTGAAGACCATCAGCATGCGGCCCAACTTGCTGAGGGTTTACGCTCAGTTGAAGGTGTCAGCTTGGATAAAGGCTCACCAAACACGAACATGGTGTACATCGAAATCGACTCTTCAATGAATACATCTGCCCAAGATTGCGCTGCTAAATTGAAGAATGAGGGTGTGTTGGTAGGGATCACCGGACCCAGGCATTTTCGCTTGGTGTGTCATTATTGGATCAAGGATGAGCATCTTCCGCAAGTTGTACAAGCGTTTAAAAATGCATTGTCAGGCGGATAAGAAAGGACAACGGACTGTTTAAGGCCGATCTTCTCAGACCGGGTATCGATTTATCTGTTTATCCATGGTGGTTTTGGCTAATTTTTTCTCATGGGGGATAATATTTTAACAGCGACGATCAGAATAATGGAGTGTTGATGTTAATTGTCCTTTCGGATTTGCATTTTTCAGAAACGAAGTCATCCCAAATTGGTCTTCACCGGTTTAGCCGGAACTTACGGCCAGAAAATTACCAGTCCTACTTTACTGAGGTCAACCAATTTGCCCTCGCAAACGAGATCAAGAAAGTCGACCTGGTTTTAGCCGGAGATATTTTGGAAATCTCACGCTCAGCCATTTGGCTGGAGGGAGAAGATCGACCCTATATCGATAATGATGCTGTCCAACCAGGATCAGCAGCAGAAGCGACAATTTTGAAGATTTTACAGGCGATTGGGGAAGATAAAGCAGTCGCAGACACCCTGAAATTATTAAAGAATATTCATCAGCATTTCAATGTACCTGTTGATTTATACCTGATTTTAGGAAACCATGACCGGTTGGTTAACGCCACGCCCAAAATCCGATCAACCGTGCGCGAGATGTTTGGATTACCCGGAGGCGATACGCTTTTCAATCATCAATTGGTTCTCAAAGATCAACTTGGTAAGCCCTTCTGCTTGGTTCGGCACGGCCATGAATACGATCGCACGAACTTTTCGAAGGATGTTTTAGCCTTTGATTCGATCCCAACCTTCATTCCAGAATCAGTTTATGGTCTTTCGAGTTTGGGGGATATCACCACGATCGAATTTGGCGCTTCGCTGCCCTGGCTGTTTGTGAGGACTTATGGCGAAGAGGCGATCCTTAATGATGAAACCCTGCTGGCTCTCTACCAGCGTTTGATGGAATTTGACGATGTCAGGCCAGCAACTGCCTGGTTGTCTTTCCTATTTTCGACGCCTGGTGTAGATGAAAAACGCACCTGGGAATTGATGAAACCGTGCTTTACAACCATCATCAACAACTTGAGCATCAATGCTCAATTTCTAAATACCCTAAAACAATCCGCCGCCATAGGCGGTGTGGCGCGGTGGTTGCTGATGGCCATCATTCGCTCAGGGCTGCTTAGAAAGGGCGTGCCGTACTGGATGGTGAAGATGATCATGAACCGTGTCTCTACGACGATCAAACTTCAGTCCCAAGCGGAATGGGCAAGGCGAGAAGAATTGATATTAGATAAAGATTCTGGCTGCAAATGTGTGATCAGCGGGCACTCCCATTTTGCGGAATTGATGTTGTTATCCGCTAACAATGGTGATGAAAGGTACTACATCAACACGGGAACCTGGCGCAACCTGATCCCAGCCACGAAGGGCTATCAGGATTTTGGTCGTTTGAAAGCCCTGACCAAGGTGATCGTTTTTTATCCCCAGGAAAAACCACCGGAAGCAGGAGACCGAACCTGGGCCTTCCACTTTTTGAGCGGTGCCAGCTATGGCGATCACCGCCTGATTTGAGATTTACCGGGTTGTGAGTTCTTAATTCAATATTGCTGACGAAGCAAGGCTTATTTCTGGTTGAGGTGGTATGTGCGGACCAGGTGTGCATAAAATGCCTGGACGCCCTGTTCGATCAGGCTGAAGGCTTCGGGAAAGGTGTTGGTAGGGTAGGGATCCGGGATATCTTTTGAAGGCAGATCCTCAGCATAGTCAAGCAGCAGGCTCACATTTTCACCATTGCCTAATTCATCCGCCACACGCTGCGTCATCGCAATCAGATGATCCGCCTGTTGAATTTCTCCCTGTGTGATCATCTGGGCGCGTTTGTGAGGGGAGAGCGGGTAGCCGTGTTCCCACAGCAGTTTTTGGGTGCGGGGATCGGGTCGCAAGCCGACATCCCAATCTTTGGTTCCGGCAGAAGACACCTGGAACAGATGCGCACGGCCATCTGCTTCAGCCAGCGTGTTGAAGATGGCCTCAGCCATCGGCGAGCGGCAATAATTCCCCAGGCAGACGAAAATGATTTTAATTGGTTCCACAGTCGCTCTCATACGCTTTGATCAGGGTGTCAAATCGGCTTAAGCTGTCTGGCAAGCCGCCCGGGCGGTTACGCCGCAGCCAAATGGCCGCAAACCTAGTCTTAATATCATCAATTTCGCGTAGCATAAGCTCTGAATTAGGTATTTTCTCAGCATCCTGGATGATTTTGGCGCGTTTGCAGGCATGTTGCAGCAGCTTGATGGTCAAGGCGAGCTCATCGATGATCAGGTCTGCATCCGGACGCTGAAGCTCTAACTGCGGCAGTTTATGTTCTGCTGCTTCAAGAAAACCTAAACTTACTTCGATTTGTGTTGGATTTCCAGGTAAATAGGGCGTAACCTGGTCGTTGTCCAGCTGCAGCAGCCAGAACAGGGGCGAGCTGTTGGGGAGGTTTAACCCCCAGGCCTGGTATAAATCCCCTATATCGAGCAGCAATTGGCCGATGTTTTCTGACTTATCAAGGAAGGCAACCCGGTTGAGGGAGTCTGCCAGGTTTGTTGGATTGAGTGCTGCATCCGTGTTCCACGCCAGGCTTGCGCCTGCAGCGAAGCCTGGGTAGCTGATCGGGAGCTGCTGCCAGTGACCATTGTCGCCCCAATCGGTGGTGAGGCAGCCAAGTGCGCTGTTTTCAAGGCCAAAATAAGCAGCATTTCGTATATTATTTAGCATATTCTGTGTGCGACCGGCGATACTGTTCCAGGATGAGGTGCCGGGGCACACATAAAAGGGAACGCCAGCCTTTCGGAAAGCTTTGGTTTCCGCTTCAAAGGGGTGGTCGCCTTCATACCCCCAATTGAGGGCGATCGCGTCTGTGGGTAAATGGGGGATCAGTTCCGGGTGCTCAAGTACGATATCGCCCCAAAACTGCATGGTGTACCCCCGGCGCTTGACATCCTGGTAAAGCGCGATTAGAAAATCGAGGTACACCTTTCCCTGGCCAAGCTGTGCGACCGCCGCTTTGGATTTGCCCGCGCCGATGTCAAAGGTCTCATCACAGCCGACGTTGACCATTTTGCTTGAAAAATTGGGCAAAAGCTGGTCGTATAGACTGGTGATGAACGCCAAACTTTCGGGTAAAACCGGGGATAGGCTGTACGGTTCAATTTGCAAACCGCCCCAGGGGTTTGCCACTGGTTCGGTTGATTCAGCCAGATGCTGGTATAGGGGATGTTTCAGCCAGCGTGTTAGGTGCCCCAGGGAGTTTTGGTTGGGCACCAATTCGATGTAGCGCTCTTGGCAGTAGCGGTCAAGGATTAGGATCTCTTCTGGGGTAATCGGTGAGGCATCCCTCCAGACCATTTCGTGGCCGGCATAGGCAAATGTGTGCTCAGTGTAGAGCTGCAGTTGATTGATTTTCCATGAAGCGAATTCATCAACCAGCATCAAGAGGGTCTCCATGCGGTAGACCTTGTCCCGGCTGATGTCGAGCATCACCCCGCGTGCCAGGAAATCAGGCCAGTCTTCGATCTCCAGGCACGGCAGGGGATGGTCGCCGGTTTGGGCGACGATTTGTCGCAGTGTGCCCACCCCATAGAATACACCAGCCTCATCTGACCCGGTGATGCTGATTCTATTGGGTGTAATGGATAAATGGTATGCCTGGGGTTTGGTTAAGATCTCAGGGTCTATTTTTAACTGTACCGCGATCAGTCCTTCTGGCACGGATGAACTGGCTGTGAGCTGATAAGGCCATCTTAGATGTGTTGTAAAGATCGCTTTGATTTGTTCGGCGGCGAACAGCAAGCGCTGGGGGTGGCTGTGATTGATTTGGACGAATCCACCTGGCTTTTGTTCGAAAAATCCAGGTTTTGGGATTAATTGCTTTGGGATGGGTAGGAAACAAATGTCCAAAGGCATGTAGAGCCCTTTCTAAGGTGGTTTAGACGCAACCTGGCGGTGTTAGCGTTGCGATTGATATCCCTTGATTATATAATCGTATTTCTCTTTTAGGCGGGGGTCCTGAACCAAATCCGCCATTTGGTCAGCTAAAAAAGTAATTAACACAAATGTGGCAATTATTCTTGGCTTTAGATTGAATTTAGAATTTCAAAGAGCTAAAAAATAATAGATGTAAGCCTGGTAAATTTGTGAAGGATGGAACGTGCAACATCCAGGCACCCGTTTGACAGTATACCTTCCACTGCGAAGCCTATTATCATGCGTAACACACTCACTGTCCAACCTTCTGCCTTTTCAAGATGGGACATGTTGGTTTACACTGTCACATTTGTAGATGCCAATATATTCTAAATTGTCAAATCTTTTATAATAAGCAGTACACAAATTAAGGGTCAGGAGACCAATGAACATGAAATCTACTTCCATTTATGTGTTGATGGCTTTTCTCATTGCTGTGACTGTCGCTTGTGGTTTACCAAACATAGCACAAAGGCTGCCTACGGAAACTCTTGAAGTGATCAGTACCCAGCCTACACCGCTCGAAGATGTAAAAGCGACTGCCGAAGTGATCCAGCCAACCGAGCTAATTGTGACAAAAACGATGGCAGCAACTGTTACGCCTAGCAATGAGAGCAATTCAGGCCAAATTGCTTACCGCTTCGATGCTCAAGTCTGGCGCTACCTGGTTGATACTGACGAAATGATCCAGGTGTCTCTGGTTGGTGTAGGAGATGAATTTTCTAATTATTATGGCCGTGCACAATTCTCGCCCGATGGACGTTACCTGGCTTATAGCCTGGGAGATAGGTCCTTGATCCAGGATTTTGAAACGGATACCAGTCTGGATATCAGTCCTTATGGACAATTCTTCGCCTGGCAGGGAGCAGGAACACAATTTTATGCTGTCCAGGGGGAGATGGAATGTCCGGCGATAGAAGACCTGGATGACCAGGAATTGCTCAACTTTGACATTATGAGGCTGGATGTGCAGGAGTTAAGCAATGCTACTCTGATTGCCAATATTGGGGGCGGATTGCGTTTCATCCAAGCCATCTCTCCTAATGGCGAATGGGCCAGCATCAACAGCTGTGGGTGCTATTCAGAATGTGGTCCTGCCAGCCTGTGGCATTTACCCACCTTGAGCGTGATCACTCCGCCTGCGGGCGTGGACGTTGGCAGTTTTGATTTTTCCCCGGACAGCCAGCAGATGGCGGTCGCGCGCCAGCAGATGTTTGGCTATGTTGAAAGCGCACTGTTTGTAACCAATACGGATTACAGTGAGCTGATTGAAGTTTTCTCAGCAGCAAATACAGCACCCCTAGATGTTCGCTGGTCGCCTGATGGGGAGTGGATTGCTTTCACGACCATGAGCTTTGCGGATGACGAGTTCACCGAGACCGATCGGTGTGTAAGATTGATTAAGTCGGATGGCAGCCAGGAATCGGTGGTGGAATGTGCATTTGCTGAATTTGCGACCTGGTCTCCCGATGGGACACAACTTATTTTTAGCCAGAACGATGGAGGCCTGGAACAATTTTTTATTTTTGATCTCATCACGGGGACGAAGACAGCGATCCCCATCCAGGTGGATCCTTACACCAAAAGCTATATCGATTGGGGCAGGCTGCCGTAAATTGTTGGGGTTTAGAATTGTGAGGAAATTCTTGGTTCCAGGTCGATTTCAGCAAAAACCAGATTGAGGTGCCACAAGAATCGAAGATATGATCTGAGTCTGTTGGCGATTGAGAACACAACCGCTCCTTGGTGGGTTTTGACTTAAACGAAAAAACATAACCAAGGTTATGTTTTTTCAAAGAATTTGCTTCTTGGTTTCTTATTAATTGGTACGTTTGGTGATATTCGATTAAATACTACTCTTTGTCTTTAGTAAACTGAGGCAAGGTGTGCCCTCGCAGTGCAACGATTAAGTCCTTACGTCTCAGGGCTCGCTTCCGGTCAATCTCAACCGCACTGGCTTTGTCGTCGGCCAGCTTACGCAGGGCTTCAATCCAGGCGGCGCTTTTAATATCTGTGGGCTGGGTCCGCCAGCGTTCGACTTTGATCGCCAGTTCCTCCGGGTTGACCAATTTTTGGAAGGAGCGGGTTAAAGTCAGCCCCTGGGATTCGAAGGTGAATTCTTCTTCGCTAAATTCGGGTTTGATGGGGCAGGCATGCATACAGGCGCCGCATTTGATGCAGTAATAATCGGCCAAGACCAGCTCGCTTTGGTCGTTGATATGTAATGCCCGAGTCGGGCAGACATCGGCACAGGCCAGGCAGCCTTCCACGCATCGCTCTCGGTGCAATTCCACACTGCCCTGCCAGCGTTGGGTAACTTTGAAAGCGCCATTGCTGGCGACTTCACACTGCCTGCAGCGAATGCAATCTTCGTACTTGATGACCATGGTGTCTTTTTCCGGGTCATAGCTGATGATGTTGGTTGGGCAATTGCCGATTACCAGGTCCTTGAGTGAAAAATCGAAAGATTCCTTATCAAAGTTTAGGTGTCCGCGCACTTCAGGGAAAGCATCATATTTCAGCACCGGGTTTTCGGGTTGATCGTTGACCGTGATTGAAATGGCATGCACGGTGCAGATTTCCACACAGATACCGCACAAAACGCACAGCTCTGGGTCGACATCCACCGAGGGCTTGATGACCATGCGGCCATCCACGATTTCACCATCAACATGGGTCAGGGCGTTCTTTGGACAGACGCTGGGGCCCATCTGGCAGCCGACGCAGCGGTCGAGGTCCCAGGTCATCAGGTAATGGCGGGTGACCATCGGCCGCTCAAGGGTCATGGTGTGTTCAGTTCGTTTTTTGATTGTTTTTCCACGCTCGCTCATGGTGTGTGCTCCTAATCCCTGCGGATCTCTTCGATGAGGTTGTGATTGTGGTCAAAAAGCTTGATCTTGAGGGGTGTTTCGCCTGGTTGGGAATGAGTTGCACAGCCCAAGCAGGGGTCGTAGGCTCGGAAGGCCATCTCAATTTTATTCAACGCACCATCGGAGATTTTCTGCCCGGCTTTGATCAGGTTTTTTGCAGCTTTGACGATCGACATATCGATGGCGGCATAGTTGTTGGTCGTGCCAACGATCAGGTTGACCGCCTGGATCAGCCCGCGCGCATCCGTTTTGTAATGATGGGTGAGGGTGCCGCGTGGGGCTTCAACAATGGCAATGCCCTCGGTTGGGGTTTCGGTGGGGATGGTATGAACATGGGGATCCGTGATGGTTTCATCGGATGCCAGTTCTACGGCGCGCTCTGCTGCATATAAAATTTCAATCAGCCGTGCCCAATGGGTGGCGAGTGTTGAGTGGACCGGTTTGCCACCCAGGGTGTCAAAGAACCGCTCATACATTTTCTGTGCTTCTGGTGTCGCCATACCATCGGCTGCGTTCAAGCGGGAAAGCGGAGAGGCGCGATAGACGCCGCTGTCCTCACCGTCCACGAACCCTTTCCAGCCGATCTGTTTGAGATAGGGGAATTTGAGGTAGGTCCAGGGTTCGATGTGTTCTGCGATCACATCCAGGTATTCATCGGGTCCGTATTTGACCAATTCTTTGCCTTTGGGTGAGACAACCCGCACTTTGCCATCGTAAAAATTGACATGGTTGTTCTCATCCACCAGGCCCATGTAATAGGTTTGATGTGCATAAGCATCGCTGGTGATCATCTCTACATAGGCGGGATTTCCCAAGACGATATCATCAAATAAAGCCAGGGACTCTTTAGCGAATTCCACCGAGCGTAGTGACCGTTCAAGGATCGCCAGGCGGTCTGCTTCGGTGATCGGTTTGCTGACGCCCCCCACGATGGCGCTGACGGAGTGAATATAGCGGCCGCCGATCATGGCTGTGATCTCGTGGTTGTCTTTGAGCAGCTGCATGACTTTCGCGCCAAATTCCTTGCCCACCTTGCGCACAACACCGAGGATGTTGCGGTCCGCTTTGGGCGCGTCAGGTCCCACAACGAAGTCTGGACCGCCTAAAATGTAGAAGTGGGTGGCATGGTCAGCGACGAAAAAGGCAGAATACATCAGCTCGCGCAATTTCTTGGCTGTGGGTGGGATTTCAACATGATAGACGGCATCACCTGCTTTAGCGGCAGCCATATGATGGGCGATCGGGCACACGCCGCAGATACGCTGGGTGATGCGAGGCATCTCCTCTACCGGGCGCCCCTCGCAAAATTTTTCAAAGCCGCGCAATTCCGGGACGATCAGATAGGCGTTTGACAAACCACCGTCCTCATCCAGGAATAAATCGATCCGGCCATGTCCTTCCAAGCGTGTGATGGGATCGATACTGATCTTTTGATTCATTAAGGTTTCCTTACTCATATTTCATCTTGCTTATAATCGAATGGGCTAACCCGAAGCGGTAGAAGGTGCCCGCTGGGTCAACAATCGAATCTAAGATAGATTGCAATTTCTCTGGGTCATCTGTGTCGATCAGCCCACCGATAAAGCTGGCAAGTTTTGCCCCTTGGTCGATAATACCTTCGGCGGGACCATAACAGCCGCGACAGGGCATATTCCCATTCAAGCAGGGTGTGCCGCATCCAGCCCGGGTCACGGGTCCGCAGCAAATGACGCCCTGGGTTAGGAAACACTTATCTGGGTCAAGGTCAACTTCGTGCGGACGTTTGAATTCAGAGATCCTGAAACCAGGTTCACCCTTTTCACGGGGGCATACATCGCACACACTTTTCTCATCAGCACCGATCACCGAGCCCTTCGGGGGCAGCTCCCCGTTGAGGGCAGCCTGGAACACCTTCCAAACCTGGTCAACCACTGGCGGGCAGCCGGGCATGAAGTAATCAACGTCCGTGATCTCCGCCAAATGTTTGACGGATTGATGCAGGGGGGGGAGTTTGATCTCACCTTCAGGCACTTTGGTGATCGTTTGCGGCCGGATGCCACGACTGTTATCCAGGGAGGGTGAGGTGTCAAACACCCGCTCGCATAAGGCTTCGATGTCGTACATATTGGCCAGCCCCGGGATGCCGCCCAGGTGGGAACAGGAGCCAAAGGCGACCATGATTTTTGATTTCCGGCGCAGCAGGTGGGCAAACTCTTCGTTTTCAGCATTGCGAATCGCGCCATTGAAGAAACACAGGTCAATTTCCTGGTCAGCCAAACCCCGGACATCGTCGTACTTGAAGTCCATTGCCGCTGGCCAGAAGACGATGTCAGCCAGTTCGGAGACATCGACCAGGCGCATGCCCAGCTCCGTGATGGTGATTTCACACCCTCCGCAGCTGCCAGCCCAGTAAAAGGCGAGTTTCGGTTTTGCTTCTGCGGCCATTATTTCGCCTCCTTTGCAGGGCTAACTGCGGTTAATATTTCGTCAATTTCGTGGCGGATGCGACCTCGCTCCTGCGTGCCAATTTGAACAAAGCGGATTTCTTTGTGGGGCGATTGGATTTGTTTGAACATGGTATCCAACAAGCCCAGTTTGCATTTCGCCACATGGTTACCGCGTTTGAAATGGCATTCACCGGGTTTGCAGCCGCAGACCAAGACGCCCTTCACGCCGGAATCGAGGGCCATCAACGCGTGCTGCGGATCGATCCGTCCCGTACAGGGGATGTGAACCACATTTACCTGGTCGGCGGGGTAACTTTCTAATAATTCAACATCAGCACCTTCCCGCAGCGACCAATCGCAGACGAAGGTGATAATATCCGGGATGGTCTGATCTGGGGAGGGGATTTGGGACTGAATTTCTGAGTTGCTGACGCCTTCGCGCGAAATTGCGCCGAGCGGGCAGGCGCCCACACAGGTGCCGCAGCCCATGCATTTGTTCGAGTCAACCTGGGCAAACCGATCTATTTCACCATCGACTACTTTTTCAAATAGCGAAGGCGCTTGATATGGGCAGACCATCGAACAGATCCCACAGCCGGAACATAGCGCTTCGTCTACCTGGACAGGCGTCAAAGGCGAGGTGTACCCGGCATCTACGGCCAATTGTTTGACAGCAGCGATCACTTGTGAAATATGGATTTCTTGCGGGCAGGCCTGGTAGCACAGGTCGCATTCTGAGCACATCCAGGTGGTTGGGCTTTCGAAGGCTTCCTCTTTCATGTCCATCATCACCATGCGCAGCAGGCGGCGGGGGTTATAATCCGGCTCAACTTTTTGTTGGATCATGCATTTACTAACACACGTGCCGCAGGAATAGCACAGCTCCAGGTGTTCACCACCCGGGATGGCTTTGACTTCATCTGCAAAGGTTCGAACAGCAGCAGGATGGCTCATGAGGTCTCCTTCGCTTTGAGGATCGCATCAACGAGGGTGTCGGAATAGTCCATCGCTTCTGACACACCCGGAACACCCGGGAAGCGCTTCAAGCGTTTTTCCATGTCAGGTTTGAGGCGCTCAATTTCATCACGCAGCTCTTCAGGAGACATATTATCCAGAGTCATTTGCATCTCATTCAGAACACGAGCATATTTATCACCTTCGGCTGCACTGATCCACTCCACCCTGAAGCGTCCATCGGTCATATTCATGCGCTCAAACATCTTCTTCAAGCGGTCAGCGCGTTTGGCCCCGACCTTCTGTCCGGTAATATAGTGGCAGTCCTGAGGGTGGCAGCCGGAGTACAATACGGCACCGGCACCCAGCCGATAGGCTTCGTAGATGAAATCCGAGTCCATGCGAGCTGAGCACATGACGCGTAATCCACGCTCATTTGCGGTGTATTCAAAGTGGCTGGTGCCCGCCAGGTCCGCGCCGCCGTAAGAACACCATTGGCAGCGGAAGGCGAGGATCTTTTCCTCAGGTTTATCAGCTAATAATGCACGGATTTGAGAGAGAATTTGCGCGTCCGTGTAGTGCATTTGTGTGATGGCATCCTCAGGGCATTCAGCAACGCATCCGCCGCAGCCGTGGCATTTAGCGGTGATGATCTCGGCGGCTTTATCCCCATCAATCACAACCGCGCCATAGGGGCAGGCTTTGACGCACAAGCCGCAGGCACGACCTTTGGTTGTGGCAGAACAACGATCGGGCCAAACAACGGCAACGATCGGTTCAATCTCCCATTTTTCCGAGTGCAGGATGCGGCTGGCGCGAGAGGCGGCGGCTGAACCGGCAGCGACACTGGCAGGGATGTCTTTCGGCCCCTGGCAGGCACCGGCAAAGAAAATGCCATCGGTTGGACTGTCGATTGGGCGCAGTTTGGGGTGGTATTCCATGAACCATCCACCCGGGCTTTGAACAACATTCAACACCGAACTCATGTGATTTTGATCCGGTTGCGGAACAGCTGCCTGGTTGAGCATGACCATGTCATATTCTTTTTCGATCACTCGCCCGAGGCTGATATCCTCTGAATGGACAAACAAGTTGTGGGTTTCTTCATCCTCTGTGATTAAGCTTGGGCGTCCTTGGACGAAGTGAATGCCCATTTCCCTGGCCCGGTCGTAGAACTCTTCGTATCCTTTAGAAGGCGTTCGAATATCCATATAGTAAATGGTGATATCCACATTTGGGTACATTTGTTTGAGCAAAACGGCGTTTTTGATCGAGTACATGCAGCAGAAATTTGAACACCCAGGGTTATAGCGTTTATCACGTGATCCAACGCAATTAATAAACGCTAATTTCTGTGGGTTTTTGCGGTCGCTGGGACGGATGAGATTGCCAGCAGTTAGACCCGCAGAGTTGTTCAGGCGTTCCATTTCCATGGAGGTGATCACATTCGGAAAGCGGCCATAGCCGTATTCTTCCATCACGCTCGGGTCGAAGTGCCCAAAACCGGTGGCGACGACGATCGCGCCGATATCTTCTTGAACGTATTTATCCTCCTGGCTAAAATCGATCGCTTTCAGGGGACCGCAGGCTTCAACGCATTTATAACAATGGATGCAAGCATCAAGATCAACAGTGTAAACCAGGGGCACCGATTGGCTCATTGGAATATAAACGGCTTTACGGGGTGCCAGGTTCATTTCGTAATAATTAGGAACCTCAATCGGGCAGACGCGGGCACAATCGCCACAGCCATTACAGCGGTCAGCCAGGACATGCTTGGCTTTTTCTCGCAGGGTGACCTTGAAATTTCCGACGAAGCCTTCAACTGATTCAACTTCGGTGTAAGTTCGCACATCAATTTTCGGTTGACGCGCCGCGTCAACCATTTTGGGTGCGAGTATTCATATGCTACAGTCCATGGTAGGGAAGGTCTTGTTGAGCTGTGACATCACCCCCCCAATCGTCGGTTCCTTTTCAACCAGGATTGTTTCAATGCCTTGTTCGGCTAAGTCTAATGAAGCCGTGATACCTGCTACCCCACCGCCAATGACCAAAGCCTTTTTGGTTACTGGGACATCAATCATGTCCAACGTGGTCAGGAAGCGGGTTTTAGCGACTGCCGCAGCGGTCAGGTCCATCGATTTCTGCAAGGCGCCTTCACGGTCGTGACCGTGGGCCCAGGTGCATTGCTCGCGAATATTCGCCATTTCCATCAAGAAGGGATTTAACCCTGCTTCAGCAACAGCCCCGCGAAAGGTTGGTTCGTGCATGCGGACTGAGCAGGCGGAGACGACCACCCGGTTCAGTTTAAATTTTTCGATATCCTCTTTAATCAGGCGTTGGCCTGAGTCAGCGCAGGCATATAGGGTATCGGTGGCACGGACAACATCTGGCAGCCCTTCAGCAAATTTCACAACCTCTTCAGGGTCAATCACACCGGCGATATTGCTGCCGCAATGGCAGATGTAGACGCCAATCCGTAATTCTTCTTCGTTGTTGTTTGTTTCGTTAGGCAGATCGCTCATCGAGGATCCTTTGCTTTTTGCGGGAATTCAAGGCTGGTTTTGATCAGTTTATGGCGGGTGCGTTGTGCACGTTGATCCGGTGTCGTATATTCCAGTGCATCTTTGGGACAAATCTTGACGCATTGGGGGCCTTCTTCGACATCTTCACATTGGTTACAAAATTCAGCTAGCTTTGTGAGGTGATTAATCGAAATGGCGCCAAAGTCACAGGCTTCGATGCACCAGGCACAACCGTCGCATTTTGTTGGGTCGATGCGGATGATGCCCGTTTCCTGGTCTTGTGAAAGCGCGTCACGGGTACAGGCAATCACACAGGGGGCATTTTCACAGGTCCGGCAGGCGACAGCGGTGATCAATACCTCGTCGACCCGCACGGTGCGGATGCGGCTGCGATAGGAGTTGAATTCACCCGTCTTGGTGTAGGAACAAATGTATTCGCACAATTGGCAGCCAATACATAGCTCAGGATCACATACGACATATTTAAACTTTGAAGTGGAAGCAACCATTATTTATTTCTCCTTATACACCGATTTCTTCAGCGACATCATCCATACCGAGGTCAATCAGCAATTGTTTGGGGATGTAACCATCTTCAGTCCAGCCTTTGGCTTTGTAATACAGCCCTTTCATGTAAGCTAATTCTTCATCGGTGACCACATGACCAGCACCTGGTCCCTTGGTCATCGGGTCATGTTTCCAGCGATAAGGGATATCATCATCTTCGGGTTTCCATCCCTCACGGATGTTGAAGGCTTTCTTAATGGTATGGGCTCTGACACCGATCAGGTCAACTTCATCGTAATCGAAGTTCCAACCGGTGGTAGCATTGATTAAATTGGCGATGGACGGCCAGGCACCAGCCCGATCGGCTTTTCCGGTAAAGCAGCGACGGATGAATTTACACATGGGGAGGGTGTCATAAACAGCAGCATATTCTTCTGACCGTGCAGCGACGACACCGCGGGTTTCATCAACCGTGAATCGGTTTGTTTCACCCTGGATGTCTGGGTCGTAGGCTGCTGAGCGGTTATGGCATCCGCCGCGGGTGCCGACTGCCAACCCCATGGCAAAGGTCTTTAAGGACCTGGCATCGTAGCCAGGACATTCCAGGCCCTTGATGTTCATGGCGAACTTCCAGGTTTCTGAGTTGTGCTCCTCATCAATGAGCTTGGCTGCGATCCGTGTCCCTTCTGCTAAGATTGCACCAATGCCTTCTTTGTCGCGAATCATCTCAGCTAAGGTGACCCCTGCCTCGCCGTTGCCGAAGTAGGGTTCAAAACCTTCAGGATACTTTTTGCATTTGAAATCTTCTTTCTTAAGCACGCCAGTTTCGAAACATTCCATTGCAAATGAGATCGAAACCCCCATACTCATTGTATCCATCCCGCTGCGGTCTGAAATATCTACCATGCGAATTGCCGCTGTCATATCTCCAATGCCGCAGTTCGATGAAACTGCCTGCAGGCATTCGTATTCGATCCCTGTCATGGACCCTGCATAAGGCCCTGTTTTGACCATGGACATTTGTTCGCAGGCAATCGGGCATTGAGCACAAGCGATCACTTTAACTTTGTGGTGTTCATCGAGATATTCGCCGCTGACCAATTCTGCAAAATCGAATGTGCCTTCTCGGAAATTGTTGGTCGGCAAAAAGCCATGTTTGTTGGCGTTCAGGACGTTGGTTGAGGTGCCATAAACGCGGTATTTTACCGTGTGAGGTCCCTGCGCAGCTTCGGTTATATCAAAGGACATTTTTAGCAGTGAATCAGGGTCCGCTACTGTAACACCGTGGGTACCGCGCACCGAGACAGCTTTGATTTTTTTGCTTGCCCATACAGAACCATGTCCGGTGCGTCCCGCCTGGCGGCCATCATTGGTCACATTGGCGTAACGGACCATGTTTTCACCGGCTGGTCCGATGGTCGCTGACCGAACCTGATCATCGCCGAAGATTTCCCGAATCTTTTCTTCGGTTTCATGGGTTCCTAAACCAAGCAGCTTATCTGCGGGTAGGTATTCCACACGGTCATCGTCGATGAGAATGTGAATCCAATTCTCGCTTGCGCCATGGATAACGACGCCATCCCATTGGGCGCGTTTAAGGGCGATCGTGAACCAGCTGCCAGAGAGGCTGTCTCCGATGACACCTGTCAGCGGTGATTTTGAGGCCAGACCGTATTTGCCACCAACGGGCACCGGTGTGCCGGCGAAGATTCCATTGGCAAAACAAATCGGGTTACCGGGGTCGTAGGCATCACAACCCACTTCGATATTTTCCCAACACAGCCGGGTGGCCATCGAAACACCGCCGATATAGATTTTGTACCATTCCTCCGGCTTTTCTTCGACCCAATGCTTACGTTCATTCAAGTCGATATGTAATATCTTTCCACTGTATCCGTACATATGAGTTCTCTCCTGTTTTGGGCCTAATGGTTTGATAAGAAGAAAGCATGTACCAATGACATCTTGCTTTTTACCAATTTTGTGTTGATTAAAATCAAATCCACACGGTCATTTCATTACATTGACGCACTTTATTTATACTCACGGATGCATTTCCTCCATAGTGAAAGATGTAATTATTCATTGTGAGTATTATCAATAAAGCAATCGTCCAGTTTTGGATGGTTGAACAGGAAATATTTTACCACAGCCCCGGATGATCATGTTTTTTAAGCCGTGTTGGAAACAACATCCTCGGGTATGATCCACCCTCTGCCAGGAAATAGCTTTGCAGTTTGAGTTTGGTAGGGAGGAAAAGTTGTGAAAGCGGTGACAGGTTTACCGGTGAAGACCAGTTTTCCGTCTTCAAGGATGGCGACCCGATCTGCTAAATGAGCTGCAAATTCAACATCATGGGTGACAAGTACGATGGATTTTCCCCCCTGGCGCCACTGGTGGAACAGATGGGATAAAGCCTTCTTTGCCTGGTAGTCCAAGCCACGCGTGGGCTCATCCAGGAAAATGATTTCCGGGTCGTGGACGGTGATGGCTGCCAATGCGGTCCGCTGCCGTTCACCAACCGATAGATCACGCGGGTAGCGATCTCCCTGATCCCCTAACCCAAAAAGATCAAGGAACTTACGAAAATTTACTTGATTAATATCTCGGTTGTGGTTTTCCAGGGTTATTTTAAGTTCATCGATGATGGATTCAGCAAACAACAGGTCATTCGGGTTTTGGGGGAGGTAAGCGATGTGCTGGATAATCTGCGGAAAGCTCATGTTTTCCAGATGAACTTTACCATAGATGATCGTTCCAGAGGACGGGATCATCTGTAGAATTGATCGTAAAAAGGTCGTTTTCCCAGCGCCATTTGGCCCCATCAACACCAGGACTTCACCTTTGTGGATATCTAAATTGATTTTCTCTAGAATTTGTTTGTCCCCTAGGTTGGTTGAGAGCTGCTGGACGGACAGCAGGGTTTCGGGTTTGTCGATCGGGGTTGGCTGAGCCTGCCTGCTTACTAAGGGTATGTAATCTAAAGAGTCATTCGGGAATGTTTCTGGTGCCAACGGCAGGGGGGACAGCCCTAGCTTTCGAGCAATTTCGATGATGGGGGGAACTTGCTCCATCGTGGATAAGACTTCAGCTGGTAAACCGAATGTAACAGTTTGCTCTGGGGTCAGGTTGAGCATCCTGTCGACATACGGCAGCAACCGTTCCAAGCGGTGTTCAGCGATCAAGACCGTCAAGTTTAGTTGGGATTTCAGGTCTAAGATCATTCTTAACACCTCATCAGCTGCTGTGGGATCAAGCTGTGAGGTTGGTTCATCCAAAATCAGCACTTTGGGATGCGTGACCAATGCACCAGCGATGGCAACTTTTTGCTGTTCACCGCCTGAGATTTGATTGATCTGCTTGTATCGAAGCTTCTGCAGCTGTAACTGCCGCAGCACTTCAGCAATGCGCCGGTCCATTTCCGCCCTGCTCACCCCCAAGTTTTCGAGTGAAAATGCAATTTCATCTTCGACGACATCGAATACAAATTGAGCTTCAGGTTCCTGGAACACGAAACCCACGATTTTCGCCAGGACCTCGACCCCTTCACGGATCGGGTCGAAGCCAAACACACGGATCTGACCGGTTATCGTCCCACCTGAAAAGTGCGGCACTAACCCGTTGATGCATCTCAACAACGTTGATTTTCCACTGCCCGAAGCGCCGGTTACCAGGGTCAATGTACCGGGCGGGATTTCGAATGAGACATTATCCAGGACTTTATGCGAGGATTGTGGGTATTGGAATGATAAGGCGTTGAAGTTAATCATGATGCAAAACCAAGATGGGCAATAAAGGAATCAGGCTGAAGATAAGGCCTAGGGTCTGTATGGCGGGTAAATGTAATCGAGGATAGGGCGAAAATCCCAAAGTGGACAAGCGGCCTATCAGCGCTAGGAAGGCAAAACCAGCTATGTAAATCCCGATCAGAGCCGCTGAAAACATACTGGTTTTTGTCCAAGTTTCTTGATGGTAGCGCGTGACATTGGCTTGTTTCCCGATAGTGAGCAATGTGATGGTGACCAGGCTGGTTCCTAAAATATAAAGCGAAATGAAAAACAGGCTGGGAAAGCGATACATTTGAAGGATCCAACCCGAAAAGATCATAAAGGCTGCCAGGATCAAACTGACCAGGGCACGCGGTGACTGAAGCTCCGTCTGTTTGTGGAACCCCCGGGCAGTCATGGATTCAGCCAGCAGGATTGCGTTTTCCAGGCTGGATACTAACAGGGGAATCATGATCGGGATCCAATCGGAAATTTTTTTCATGGGGTTGCCGCGGATCATTTGGGCTTCTTTGATTTCACGGGCACGTTGTTGAATGGACGGGAAGAAGGTTAATGCGATCGTGATCACCACTGCGATTGGGTGAAAGGCGTGTGGGATCAGGCGGGTGATTTGTTTGGTGGATAAGGCTAGGTTAATGGTATTGAACAAGATGTAGAGTGTGCCGATCACCAGGCCATTAATGACGCCGTAAATTAGGCTCTCCAAGGTGATATCACCACCGATCAGGGGCCAAGATTGGGGAATGCTGAATAATGCAGTGTTGCCAACGTGCGAAAAGAGGCCATTGATCAGTGTGGACAACAAGATCATTGTCAATAAAAATCTCAGGTTTGGCAAAACCCAGGGGGTCATGTTTCTTTCTTTTGCTAACCTGTTACCCAAGCCGAATAAGCCACCAAGTACGATCATGATGTATAGTGGGTTACGGGTGGTGAGGGTGAAGGTCATGGTTGCAGTCAACCATAGAATCCACACGATAGCATTCATGGTTGAACCCTGTCTTCCTGTGTAAAGAAGGAAAATCGCTGTTGAAACCGTCCGAAGATTTTCAAGACGGGTTTAGCCATGAAGGTAATCATCAATACATTCCCGATGGTCCGCGTGGTATCCCATATGAGAGAGGTTGTTAGGTAATAAACCAGATAGCGCTGAAAATTTTCCAGGGCGGTCGCTGTTTGGGTGAATGTCTGCCCGATGCCAACTCCTAAGAAAGGCCAGAACCAAAGGTTCATAATCAAACCATAGAACAACCCCCACAAGGCACCAAAGACAGCCAGCAGGATGATCTCACCCGGTTTGTCTTTCCATTCTAACTGCTTGACCAGAAGGCTGACCAACACCGCACTTTGTCCTACCCAGCCAGCTGTGATCATCTGCCCGGGCAGCCAGGGGCCAATGCCGCCGGTGATCAATCCGGAGACAAACAAGGTCATAGCGCCTATTAAAAAACCAATGCGGCTGCCAAAGAAATAACCTGCAAGGATGATCAAAAAGAAAGTTGGGCTGAAACCACCTGGTCCTGGGATGGCGTTTTCAAGGAACCGCAGGCCGGCATTAATTGCAGTTAGTACGGCCAGGAAGGCGATCATTTTGCTGTCCAACAGTGATGATTGGGCTTCAAAAACCATGATTAGCAGGCACAACATGATGATCAGGCTGACCATGATCGGGAAGGCTGCTGTTTGCGAGCTCAGGCTCATGGCCTGGGGCAAAATGAAAGGTGAAATCAGGCTGAAGAAGCCCAGAGCGAAGACAAATGCATCTGTCAGCAGTCCGAGCAGACGATAACGAATCATTTTTTCCTGGTCAAGATCCATATAATAACAACCAGCACGCCCAACCCGGCAACGCCAATGATGATGATCGGCAATAGCGGTGGTTCCGCTTGTGGGTCATTTTCGGCAAGGGGAGTCGAGAGACTTTCTTCTTGAATTATCCCATTTTCCCAAGTTGTAACATTTGCCCTGTTCTCTGGGTAAGGATTGAGGTCATAAAAGTGGAGATTCGGCTGGATGGCATAATTCTTTGGGGTTGGGCGGCCGCAAATTGCGCTTAAGTTGGGCACAAATTCTGGGGGCATTGAAGGAAACATCTCCCAGCTGGTGAAATACCAGGCTTCAATGCTCCCCGGAAAAACGCGGGAGTCACCGGCGCCGGTATTGTTAAAGACCCATTCACGGCCATCCCAATGCCAGTAGGACCAATACATGGTTCCATTCTGGGGATTGGTTACCTCTAAAATGCTATTCATAAAGCCATCACTCACTTGGTAGGGGATGCCAGAGGCATCTAGTAAGGCCAACCCGGAGATGGATTCGCCATCAAAGGGTACACAAGCTGTGGTGATTCCTCCCTGGTCCGTTAGAATCACCAACCCAGCACTATGAAACCCTTGAGCCTCTATCGGTTGAACCACATAACTACCGCCTGTAGCTGCCAGGACTGCCGTTGTGGTTGACATCAGGCTTTCATCGGGGAAGTCCTGCGAGAAGATGAATACCCCGGAGGGTTTTTGGTACGTAAACAGGTTGTGGAGCGGTGTTTCCCCTGAATTGGTCTGCCAGAGTGAGGGGGCAATTTCCAATGCGTTCAGGGCCATGATGACATACGCTGTTGTGCTTGAGTCACCCCATCCGCCATCTTCTAATTGGTGGGTTTGCATATATTCAATCCCTGCTTGAACCGCATCATCATCTGCTGAGAGGCCTGCCGCAAGCAATGCCTGCAGCGCTAAGGCCGTGTTATCCGGCCAGGTTCCGAACCCTGGCGCGTATTCCCAGCCGCCATCAGGTTGTTGTAGGTCCAGTAATGTTTGGAGTGCGCCTTCAGGGATCGACGCGTTTGCCGCTGATAAGCCCAAGACGGCCAATGCCTGGTGCCAGGTGTTCTCAGGACTCCCAAATGCCCCAACCTGGGAGTCAAAAGTGTCGAGGAGGACGGTGACCAGATCGGTGCCGTTGAAATTGGCGGGGTTCTGCCCAGCAGCGACCACGCCCAAGATGGCTTTGCCGATCGCGTCCGGTCCAGTTTCAAGATAAAGCCCAATATTTTCTGTGAGGTAGGCCACTGGTGAAGCACCACCCGAGACGATGCTATTTGGATTCCATCCAACTGCATTAACAGCCAGGATCACATCGATCGTTTGACCAGCAGATCCCCAACCGCCGTCAGGCTCTTGAGCAGCGAAGATAAACTCGAAAGCCCGACCGATTTTACGCAGGTGCCCCAGGTCATACAGCGGTTGACCTGCCAGTCCCAGGATGGCATCAGCTGTGGAATACGCATTGGTGAAGTCACCCCCAATGGCACCATCTTCCCGCTGCAAATTAAGCAATGCTTCATAAGGCGCTGCATCTTCATCTGTCCATTCTGGGTCAGAGGGATTTTGGCCTGCAGCGATGATTCCTTGCAGGATGATGCCGGTCGTATTAGCATTGGTGGAGGTGTCCCACTGTGTCTGCCAGCCGCCATTTGGCTGCTGCTGGGTTTTAAGAAAATCCATTGCCAGCGTTATGGAAGAGTCGTCGGTTGTTCGATAATCTGACGCGATCATCGCCATCAGGCCCAAAGGTGTTGTATCCAGGTAACTGCCAAAACCATCGTCCCAACTGCCATCGGGTAATTGCGCTGCCGCAAGCCAGTTCACAGCCTCAGGTGGGATTGGAGCATAGGCGGCCGCCAAGCCCAACAGCGCCCAGACCTGGTCGGTTACATTTTGCGGTGATGCATCCCCGAAAATACCGGTATTGGGATCATAGTGGCTCTTCACCAGGTGGACTAAATTAATGGCTTCTTCCCCAAAGGTATAGGGGTCATGGTTGGCGGCAGAAACAGCTGTTAATAATTGTCCTGCCCGGGCTAGATTGAGTGCAGGTTGGTCGGTTTCTTGCTGGTAGATCCATGCGGGTCCTTTTTCAGAAAGGAAATCCATGGGGTGCTTGCTCTGTTGGCTGGTCAACCTTTCCTGGGGTAAACCTGCAGCAGTCAGGGCCAGAACAACGCGGATCGTGGTCGGAACGCTGGAAGTCTCATCCACCCAGCGCAAACCACCGTCATCGTTTTGCTCAGTTTGTAAGTAGTCAATCGCGTTGAAGATTGCAGCATCGATTTCAGAGGTTGGGGTCTCAGCAAAAACCCTTTCAACACCTGAGATGGATATAAACAGGGGGGATAAGAACAATGTGATGATCAGCGGGGAAAACAGGACCAACTTTTTGATAGATTTCATGCTTGCAGCTCCTCGACAAACAAAAACGACCTAAGGCGTGAAAAGGTCGTTAAGCCGAAACCGCCCAACAGGGCGGCAGGATCAGGCCGGCAAAGGGTTGATGATTGCCGGTACCCAACATGCCTTTCCACGAAGTGATTTGGGTCATAAAGGGCGGGTTATCGGGCTTCACCGTAGGTGTTACCGTTGCGGGACAGCGCTGGACTTTCACCAGCTTCCCCCCTTGTGCACCTTGCATCCGGGCAAGAGGTGCACCCTTTATGGCATTTGGTTGTGATCTTTATTCTAATGGGTGCGAGGTGATGTGTCAATGACTATTTTGGGGATTGTCATCTAAAGTTGAAAATTGAACCGTTTAAACTTAAAAAGTGAACCGTTTACGGCTTAAAAGTGAACACCCAAATCAAGAGAGGTGCTAGTGTAAAGCAGTGTTGTGCCGTGCCTAAAGTTTGCAACACACGTCAGACCCAAGCCCAACTTATGATTTCGAAGGGTGTGGTTGTCTGAGGCCGCTTTCAGTGATCAAACGTCTGAGGTTACCAAAATTACTGTTGGCCATAAAGTGAATTCCCTGCACACCTGGCAAGGATCGCACTTTTTCGATTAATTCCAAATTAACTTGGTGCGATTCCTGGTGGATATCCTTGGTGTTATGCAGCCGTTGGATAATTGTTTCTGGAATTTGCACACCGGGCAGCTGCTGCAAGTAATCCAACATTTTTAGACTCCTGATGGGTGCAATACCTGCAAGCAGGTGAACTCGATTTAGTAGGTTTCGTTGGTCCAGCGCTTCCAGGTAATCCCGAAACCTTGGTATGTCAAAAACCAAGTTCGTTTGGAGGAATTGTGCCCCAGCATTGACCTTTTTCTCAGCCCGGATCGCCTGGTATTTTGGCTGCGATGCAAAAGGCGCAGCAGCAGCGCCGAGAAAATAGCTTGGTTGATTCTCGACCTGCCGGCCATCCAGCATCAATCCCTCATCCCGCAGTTTTCTGGCGATCCACAGGGCCTGTATGCTGTCAAAATCCCAGATGTCCATTTTGCTGAAGGGTTGAGCGCCTTTGTTAGGATGATCGCCGGTTATGAGCAACAGATTTCGGATGCCTGAAGATGATGCCCCTAAAAGATCTGCCTGGAAGCTGATGCGTGTGCGATCGCGTGCTGCCATTTGTAGTATCGGCTCAATGCCATGTTCAGTCACTCGCAGGCTGCATACAAAAGATGAGGTGCGGGGCAGCGCACACGCGCCATCGGTGACATTGACAGCATCAACAACCTCTACCAATTTCTGTATATTTGAATCAAAGGCAAAAAAATCCCCAGAGATAGGGGGGACAACCTCGCAGGTCAGGGCAAATTCACCGGAAGAGAGAATGCGTTCAAGCTTGGAGACGGGTTTGTGGGCAGAAGGGGGGTGAGGTTGTGAGTCTCCCGCCCACCAGTCAGGTTGTCGGATTTCGCTAAAGAAACCGTCCCATTGCTGTTTGCGCACTTCGTTCGAGGATTGGACGAATGTCGAAAAGGTCTTCCCTATGCCATCAGCAAGGAATTCTTCGTAGACATCTCTTAATGCCGAGGTGCCGGCCTTGTCCCAATCGAGAGGCGGGAGAATTTCCAGCAATTTCCCTAACCGACCCATTTTATCGGCGCGCGTGAAGATCGCGAACCAAATACATGGTCGCGACTCATCGACACAGCAGTGATCTGGCGTTGATCCGCCGCAAGGACCGTTGCGGAGCCCCTTGGGACAGGCCATCGGGCAAATAAACGCTGTCTCCTGGAGTAGGCAGTTCCCGCACATGCGGCATCCCCAAAGGACACCTTTCAACGACCGCTCAAAGGATTCTTCAACCCGTTGTGAAAGGCGGCGTTTTTTAAAAGGAAAAAAGGGTGGCTGCCAGCGTCTAGAGGGTGTGAAAATTGGCATTTTTAGATGGGATCAGATCAGGCTGACAATTTTTGACAGCCTGATCTGATGGCTAGATGTTTCGTTTACTCTAAACTAATTTCGATCACATCTTTAACTTGCAGTTTCCCTGACATTTCAGGCATAACCATCCGTAAAGAGCCATTGTCAATGGCGACGATGCAATCAGCGCAACCCAGGGCTTCTTCTAAGGCCATATCAGCCTGAAAACCATCGGCAGCAGTAAAAACTATAGTTCCAGATCCCGTCATTCCGGCAGTCTCTAATAAAGAGGCCAGTGGGGCACCTGAGTAGGTGGTTGTTTCGCCGTCTTTATTCGTGTAGTCAACGGAGATGGTGCCTAAGGCTTCTAGCTCGCTCAGTGAAAAACCTCTGTCACCCACAGTCAGGACAGCTTCCTCAACAGCTGCCTGTTCTGGTGCACATGCTGAGATCAAGATCATCAGTAGAAACAGGGGGATCAACAATCGGCGTATTTTCATCATTTTCCTCTTTTCTTATTGATAGTGGTTAAGGGTTAACAACAATTTCATTGACTTGAAAGACCCAGCGATTAGCTGGTGTGGCTGGAAAGACAAGTCGAATGGGTCCGGCTTTAGGGTCTGATTTGGCGATCCAATCTTCATGATCTTTGAGCGCGATAATCCCGCCCACCATTTCATCCGGTGTAATTTCAATGGCGTAGCCGTCCGCAGCTTTTGCCGTAATTGAAGAGAAGTTATCCTGAACACCTGCTTGTTCTAATAACAAAGCAAGGTCAACGCCGCTGAACGAGCGAATTTCATCTTCTCCACGTGACTTTTCCATCAAAACTTCATTCAACTCAACCTGGGGTAGATCCACAAGCTCACGGTAAGTGAAAACGGTTGGGTTGCTGACAGCCCCAGTAATTGAGAGTTCCCATTCGACATTTGGCGCGCTGCTGCAGGCTGTCAGCGCTGAAGATAGGACGATCAACATGGCAAAACAAACGATCGTAAATCCTGATTTATTCACTTTCTTCATATTTTCTCCTATTTCTCCATAAAAATAATGGGGATGATCATAGCGGATTTTGTTAATTGCCCATGGTTTCCGCCGCTTGATAATGAGTCATTTTGCATACCATGGTCTGCAAAGATCGTGATAAAGGTGTTTTCTGGTAATGCGTGGTAGATTTGAGCGAGATAGCCATCCACACGGATGATGGCAGCTTCATACTCGGGTGAGTCAGGTCCGTAGCTGTGCCCCATGTCATCCACATCGTGAAAATGGATGAAGAGCAGGTCCGGCATCTCCTCACCGATCACCCTGAGGCTGTTGCGCAGCACATTATCATCGGTGAAACCGTCGCCGTCCCGGTCACCGCTTAAGATCACTTCTGCATTTTGCAGCCCAAAAGCCAGGCTGTAACCTTCAACCGCTGTAACTGAACGTCCCATTTCGACGGCCAAATCAAACAGCGTTTTTGATTCGGTAGAACGGTAGCCATATCCAACTACACCATTGACATAAGGTGGGGCGCCTGTCAGCAATGCACCTGTTGATGCAGTGGTGATGGATGGATAAACGGTCAGTCCCTTGTGAATGGTATTGATTTCACCAAAAAATGGCAGCGCACCTTGGTTGATCAATGTGATCAGTTTCTGGTATTGCAATCCATCCAACAGGATCAAAACACCATGTTGCGCTCTGATTTCTGATTGCGGTTGGCCGTAGGCATCGGGTAATTCGGGCAGTCCCAAAACCTTGGCCATGGTGGGCGCCAGGTCCATGATACTTAAATTAATTTCTGCAGCAAGCGGAGAAGGGCTGATGTTGAGTGTGACCGGGGAATATGCCACGCCATTAATGATTACTTCGCCTTTGTTGTTAATCTGAGACTTCTCTGCAATATTCTCCCAATCAAATGCTTGGTGAATTTTACCGTCCATGATTAGCTGAATTTCATCAATTAATGTGAAGCCTTGATGAAAAAGGAGGTGCGCAAGTTGAATGTTTTCAGCCCCGTCACTCACCTTTTCGATATAAAAGTTAACCAGGTCATGATCAATTAATCCAATGGGTGTGCCATTTTCGTGGAGGTCAATCTGCCAGCCAGATTGACATGCGGTCATCAGGAGACAGAAAACAGCGACAGTTATGAAGGAAAGGGATTTTTTCATCTTGAATTAACTATTTCGATTCGATTTGAATAACGTCGGTTGGCCAAGCACTGCGGCCGCGGTCGGGTAAAACGAGGGTGACTTCTTTTCGAACTACGGCTAAGATCGCATGCTCGATCTCCTCTCCCGCAAGTTCGACCTGGCTTCCGCTTCGGTCTGTAATAATAAGGGTTGCAGGAGTGGACGTTTTTAACAAGGGCAGCAAACGGGCGCCCTCAACCCAATTTCCGACAAATGCCATCCCAGTTCTTCCATCCTCATCCGTTAGCATGGTATCAGAACCCTCAACCGTCAGGCGGACCGTATCACCCAGCAGCAGGCGTCCTATCGATGTCCCTTCACCGTCGATGGTGAGCGGTTTTTCTATGCCAACGACGATGATTTGTTTGATCCCTTTGAGCCAGGTTGAGACATGGACGGATTCTGTCACAAACCGGACGCCATCAACATAGGGCACCAGCATGGCTGTCTCATCTAAGTATTGGGCTTCGATCGTTGTCAAACCGCCATCATTGGTAATGAAGGTAACCGATTCAAAATCGTCCACGCCTTGTTGGGAGAGGAAATCAAAAAGCAGAATATGCGTCCCCACACTCGTTTGATTGGGAAGAACCTCATTTACCCGCACAAATCTGTGTTCAGGGACATCGCCGGTCAACTCGACCACCTCATAAAACTTAAGGCCAGCCAGCTCAACTGCGCCATGATCATCATGGCAAGTGGCGCAATCATGAAAATCAACGGCTTTGTGGCATTCTGCGCACTCGTTCATCATTTTGCCTTCTTCCCACAGCCGACCGATGCCATATTCCTGGATCAGTGCAACGGGCATTGGCTTGGTGGCTACCACTAAAGCGATCAAAACGCCGCATAAAATCAAAATGAAAACGATCAAAAATATGAAAAGTGGCTTACGAATTAGGTCTTTCATGAAAAGCTCCTGTGATTCAAAAAGATCAACCCTGTAAAGTAGAGGATTAAGCCAATCGTTGTGATGAGGTCCAGATAAGTTGGCGATGGACGCCTGCGAAAGGTTCGTAACGGCTGTTTTCCAAATCCACGCCCTTCCATGCTAAACACCAACTTGTCAGCCCGGCGAAGCGCGCTGATCAGTAGTGGGGTCATGAATTGCTGGATGATCAACACTAGTTTGCGCAGGTTTCCACGGTCATAGCGAATGCCGCGCACCAATTGAGCCCGATAAATAGTTTGGCCTTCTTCCTCCATCACGGGCGCTAACCGTAAAGCGGTTACCAGCATGAACCCATAACGATAAGGCAAACCGACTTTCATCAAGGCGTACGCCAAATCGCTGGGATCGGTTGTCAGGATGAAAATATAGCTCAGAAGTACAATTGAAAGAAATCGTCCGCTAAATCGCAGTCCCATCATCAGGCCGCCGGAGGTGACGGCCAGAATGTGGTAGCCCGGGTCGAACAAAACCTGTCCGGATTTATCAAAGATCAGGTACAGGATAAACAATGTCAACCCGGTCAAGAGGACAAGTCTGAATCCACGCATGCCCCATAGATTGCGGTTGATAGAAAATAAGACCAGTGCACTCAACCCAGCTGTCGTCATCAGCAACCGGCCATCCTGGATGACAAATAACAAGACCGTGGCAACCAATAACCATGTAAATTTGGTTAGGGGATAAAGTTGATGCGCGATACTGCTCCCCGGTTGGAAGGAAAGCTTACGCATGCTGGTAATCCTCCTGGAGCTGGGGAAGAAAAGCCTGGAAACCTAAAATTCCAAGTTCAGTGAACGCTGTAGAAACAGGTGCGTCGAGCATTTTTTCCCCTGCATCGAGAAAGACGATCCGGTCACAATAGGTCTGGGTTAGCGCGGCATGATGATTAACCAGCAAGACGGTATGCCCATCAGCTGTATAGGATTTCAATATTTTCATCCATTTGTGCGCGTTGAGCATATCCTGTCCGATTAGTATCTCGTCTAACAACAGGAGCCTGGGGTTGTGCAGGATCACAGCGGCCAGGTTGAGCCGGCGTTTTTCACCGTAACTTAAGCGCTGGGGGTGAGTGTTTATCCGTTCTGCTAAACCACTACCTTCTAACAGCTGCTTTGCGTTTGAGATATTTTCGTCCGTCATCAGCTCCAGGTTTTGCAGGGTCAGGGTGGCTTCTTGCCAGACGGATTGGGTGAACAGCTGGTGATCAGGATTTTGAAAGATATAGCCAATATCATTTACCAGCTCGCTTGTTTTTGCCTGGGTCAGGTCTTTCTCAAAGCCAATTAACCTTCCATGTTCGGGTGTGTGAAACCCCATGATGGTCTGCAGCAGGGTGGATTTTCCGCTGCCATTGGGTCCCATGATGGCGACAAATTCTCCCGGGTATACCTCCAGGCTGATGTCGTGAAGGATTTCCTTCCCATTGATCCGGACGGATAGATTTGAGACTTCTACTAGGGGTTGATCATGCTTAGGGGTCTTTATCTTGGGGCGGGGTTTGGCCTTGAATCCCACCACAGGCTCAGGATGAATTTCTTGCCCGAAGTTATTAGCTGTGAGTGAACCGTCAGATAACCAGAAAATTTTGGGATTCAGTGTCATTAATTGGGATAATTTATGCTCAATGATGATCACTGTCAGCCCGGTTATCTCCCTGATCGTGTAAAGCGTCTCAAAGACGTGCTGGGTGGCATTTGGATCGAGGTTTGAAGTCGGCTCATCTAGGATCAACACATCTGGCGAAAGCGCCAGCATGGAAGCAATCGCCACTTTTTGTTTCTCACCCCCAGAAAGTGTGGCTAATTGCCGATCCCTTAGGTTGAGGCCTTTGACAATCCCTAGGGCTTGATCAATGCGCCAGTCGATTTCATCGGGATCGAGACAGGCGTTTTCCAGGGCGAAGGCAATTTCATCTAGCACCGAGAGGGTACAAAACTGGTCTTCCGGGTTTTGTTGGACGTAGGCAACCCGTTCACTCGACAAATACAGCGGCACCTGTGTCATATCCGTGTGATTGACCACAATCTTGCCTGAAAACTCGGGATGTTCGTCCTGGAACAGGAAACCAGCCAGGGCTTTACCCAGGGTTGATTTTCCACCCCCTGAAGGCCCAGCAATAACCACAAACTCACCCTGCTCAATGGTCAGGTTGATATCCCTCAAAGTGGGTGTTTCCTCGCCGGGATAGGTATAGGAAAAGTCCTTGACCTCAACCCACGCCATGTGTTATTTGACCTCAATAGCGACCAGCGGGTAGAGATAGAGCTCACCTGCCATCGTTCCCAAAGCAAAACTCAACCCTGATTCTTCGATGATTGTAAATACCCGTAATTGGTCATCATTCTTAATTTCATTCCATTGGTAAAGGCGAGTTTCCACATCTGTTTCCAGATGGATCAGCGTTTCTTCTCGATCTCCAATGATCGGCTCAACGATTTTCCAGAGGGGCACACCCTGCAGTTTTTGACTGCCAGATGGCAGCATCACCTGGGTGCTGTCCATCTCAAGCAGCCAGTCATCCGGGTCAAAGTTCAAGAATTCACCATCCATTGTTTGGATGGTCAAGCCCTGAGATATCGATACAGTCAATTCAACAATGTTTCGGACCCATGCTTTACTGCTTCCTGGCCCAACGATGTCAAAAGCCGCATTTTTTCCTTGGCCTTGTTGGACGAGCAAAATGTTTGGATTGGTTTTAAGTTCTTCAAAGCTGATTAAAAATGAATAACCATCCGCAGCTTCGATCAGCAATGTATCAGCTGCTGGCACAGGTTGAGCGTGATTCACTATATCCCACAAAGGGTACCCGGTGTACTTTGTAGGCAGACCACGGTAATCCATTTCGCGTGTAACCAGATCAGGCGAATAATTTGGACTGGGAAATTCGAATGAATTTGCAACGTCACCAGAAATGGTGATGGTTGGGGTTCCTCTGAGGGAAGTTCGCAGAAATAATGTCAGCAAAACTGCTAAGACCAAAACGGCTGATAGAATAGCCCAACCGACTTTCCGGGATTGGGTTGGTTTTTCAGAAAGTTTGACCACATTCGCTTTGACCAGTGCATTGACCAAATAATAAGGTGCGAATCCCGAAAAGATCAAACCAGAAATCGCTGCCACAAGTGTAAGAATTAAGATGGCGGTCATGGCCAGGATATTGGCTGGCAGCGTCGCAAACAGCTGAAAGATGATCACATTTGAACCCGCCGATAACGCGCCTGCAACCAAATAGGGTGCAATGGAGCGTTTATCTCGAAAAATAAAGAATCCAAAATCGGCCAGCAGACCAGCGACCAAGTTGATTAAAAGAATGATGACGCCGTGGGAATTTCCACTCATCAACTCAACTGCGCCTTTGAGGATGCCCATCACGGTTCCTGAACCGGTTTTCCGTAAGATCCCCATCGCCAAGACAATCCAGATCGTGTGAAGTCCTGCCGCCCATTGCGTAGCTCCCGGAAATCCTAAAGCAGCCTGGGTAGCATCCCCAATGGTGTTGACATAAGTGCTGGTAACCCCACCCAAGGCAGCCAGGACAGCCATGATCAATAGATCACGGGTTGAGAAATAAAAAGCCTTGGTTGATGATGGTTCTGTGTTCAAAATAAAACAGCTCCTTTGTGGAAAGGAGCGCTAAAAACACAGACGGCATTGGTTTAATGCCCGTTGTGTTTCAGCACATCTCCTTTCCAAATACGGGAGGCAAGGACGTTTCCAACCTTACCCTATCGGTTTCCTCACCCTGGCTAGGCTGTAGATGGGGAAACTCGAAGATGTTGCTTGATGTAATCCAATTTTATCACAGGGTTAATTGGGGATTAGTGCCAAAAATCACCCATTTTATATGTCAATTCTTGTAAATGTTACCGTTGGGCGAATTAAAGCAAGATGCCCCAGAGGGGGTGGGGCATCTTATCTCAAATTGTGGTTTTAGAGAAGTACTCAGGAGGGTTATTGAGAAACCACAATTGAACTACCGAGAGGTTGTGAATTTCACTAATTTTCCTTTTTTGTCAAATGTCATGCGGGCAAAATGATGATGAACGAAATCTGGATTCTGATCGTAAGATTTACGCAAAGTCACAACATACCGTTCTGGCTCGTTTGCAGGGGAAGATCCATTCTCAAGATCCTTGCTGGATGCCATGGAGCCAGCTGATTTCTTGAATTGCATCTGGGCATTTTCTAATCCAGGCAAGTATTTTTCCACGACCTTCTTAACCTGTTTATTGACTTGTTTCGGTAAATCCGAGGCATCAGAGGCCAGAATCATGTCAGAGTCACTAATCGCTTTGACACTTGGATAGCTCTTGAAGCGGAAGAGCGGCTTGGGCATGGAACCCAAACCATCATGCAGTGCAAGCGGATCGCCATACAGGACGAAAGAAAGCAGGGTTTTTTGGTCTTCACCATCGAGGAAGCCCTGGATTTTGGTCATCTCCTCAGCCAGGCTGAGTTTCGCATCCATTAATGCATAACCTGCGGGTAAGCCCTCGAGGACCTTTTGCCAGAATTTTTCAGCCAAGTAATCTGCCGCGATCAATGGGGGCGTGATCGATCCGTAAGCAATACAGGTAGATCCAATGAAAGTAGTCGTTCCAGCGTCAAGACATTTCAGTGAAATTGCTTCGTCATAACGTTTATCATAAACATAAGCGCCATAACAGGCTTCACTCAACACCAGTTTTGGTGCGGGATGTTCCTCATCAAACATCGTCGGGCTTAATGCGATCGGGTAATCTGGACCGTTGGATTCAGAACTGAAATCCTTCTGGCCGTACCAGTGGGGGCCATCTTTGATGCCATGCAAGTTGAAATACCCGGCACGCAAGCCCTGATTGTGGTTAATGCTCAAGCTGTTGGCGTTGATCGGTGGTGACAAGTGCAAATCCTTCACTTTTCCTACGGTTTTATACACTTGTGTTGAGGCACGTTGCCAGATTTCAGCTGAATACCCGAAATTTGTCTTTTGGGTCAGGTTGTTTCCAAAGTTGGCGAAGAATTGTGTAACCCAGTGAATCAGAGATGCAACATTTATCATCAGAGGTTTACTGTATTTTGAACGTTGTTCATACTGTCCGATCAATCCCCTGATCTGTTCAAGGAGTAAGCCAGAATCCGATCCGGATTCGCCAGGCAGCCGGCCGACAGGCCATTGAGAGATGAAATAATTTTCATCGATGCAGGCATAGGGGTTGTCTGAAGGGACATCCAGATCATTATCAAAGGTTGGGTTTGGTAAGTGATGGAAGGGGACGATCTCAGGCCCGCCCACGATCAGCAAAGCGCCGATCATTTCACCATTCTTAGCCAAGGCCTGGTCAAGGTCGGCGAGGGCTAATTTGATTTGATAGGGGTCCGTCCCAAAGACGGGTTTTATTCCCATTGGCGAGAGCTGCTGGGGATCATCGGGGTAGAATAAGGTGGCACCCCAATCCGGCAAGTTTTGAATCAAATTGACCAGCTTGGTTAAGTTTTCATCGATGATTGCCGCAGTGTTAGGACCGTACACCTTTTCAAGTTGTTGCTTAGCAGACATTACTACGTATACAGGGAAACGATTGTCTGTGCGTTCGAGTTCAGGTTTTTTGATCCGTTTGGCAATTTTGTTAAAAACTTGTTGGATCTCATCGAAATCTTCTTGAGAAGCCCACTTATCTTCTTGTGGTTCTGGCTCCGTAATTTCCACTTCCACTTTAGGTGGGGTTTCTTCAATCGTTTTTGGAAGCGGTGGGGTGGACAGCGCAACACGGATTTTTTGCGTCGCATCAGATGCAGTTACGCTTTCTGCTGGTTTTTCTGTATGACTGCGTGTAAAGGTTGGCGCTGTCACCTGGCCAGTTTTAAGCTGATTCCAACCCAGGTATGCTGTGATGGAGGCAGGAATTGGCAGATCAAAATGAATTTCGAAGCGATCTGGCCAGAGATCTTTGAAGCGGTGACCTGTCCCCATCAACTGCTGGATCACCTGGCCGGCGCTGTCATGGGCGGCAACCCAATGCAGTCGCTCTACGGCAACGGCTTCTTGCCCAAGTTCAATTTCAACCAAAGCCCTGATGACATTAATTTGGAGGCATTTTGGCCACTGCTGGTGGTAAATTTCACTCAGGTTGTTGAGCATCTCCTGGTTGTCCATCTTATAAACCGCTTGAAGATGGAGTATGGCCGGAATGGCCGTCCCAGGATTGTGGATCAAGGTCTGATGCAGGTATGAGATGGATTGCTCCAGATCTCCCCGGCTAAACGCAGACCGAGCTTCCCAAAGTGCCGTCAGCCATTGCTCAGAGTCATTGTCCGGTAACCTTTTACCTTCAAGGTACCGGGTGACGCTGGCAGATAGATGTTTTTCATCGCTGCGTTCTGAGAGCTGGCTTAATGCATGGTTGGCTTCCACAAAAGTCGGATCCAAATCAACCAATTCAGCAAGGATTGAAATTGCCTGCTGTTTTTGATCGAGATGCGCATAGGCCATTGCCTGGTGATATTTGACGTATAAATCGCCAGGATAATTGACCAACCACAGCATAGATGCTTGTTTGGCGAATTGATACTCTTCGCATATGTTGGCTGCATTCAGTATCATCAGGAAACGATAGCGATCTAAGGCATGTAAAGCATTTAAGGGTTGATTAAATTGGGACATCGTTAGTTTGCCTCTCGTAAATTATTGATTAAATTTAGAGCTGTCACCGCACCCAGCTGGCGGATAATATTTACATCGTCTGGTGCATACTTCTTTGCTTGTTTGAGCATCATTTCAGCGCCCGAATAATCTTTGCGATCTTTAAGCGCCAGACCTGCATAATAATAGGGTCTTGGGTCTGATTGATTTGCCTGTGAACCTTTTTGGAAGGTGTCGATTGCCCGTTCAAGGTCACGACGTTCCTGGTGAGTCTTACCTAACTCAATGTAGGCATCGACGAAGGTCGGCTCAAGTGTGATGGCTTCGGACAAATGAGCGATGGCCTGGTCTAGCTTGCCTTTCATCCGTTGCAAACGTCCGAGCATCACATACACTTGGGCTTCCTCTGGCATAATTCTTAAGATCGTTTGCGCAACTTCTTCGGCTTCTTCCAGGCGGTTAGATTGAATCAGCCAATCGGTCAATGTGGTCAGCACTTCTGGATGATTGGGTTCGCCTTCAGCCAGGGAAACCAGCTCGGGTAATACTGGTTCGATCCCAACCTGGTCCTTCTTGATTTTGATCCGTTCTAAAGCTAGCTGTACGTTGGCTGGTTGTTGATCAGATGCTTTTTTCAGAACGTTCAGGGCTTGGTCAAACTTTCCCTGGTTAGCCATCGCTTTTGCTAGGAAGATAGTGGCTGTTTCATTGCCCTGATCTTTTAAGAGCGTATCCTTTGCGCGTAACTCGAGATCATCAAAATTCTTTTGGTCAAATAACAGCTGCATTTCAAGGTTGACGAGGTCTTGATCATCGGGATCCAAAAGACTGGCCTGGCGGATGTTGTTAAGAGCTTGCGGTACGTCACCCATGCGACGATTGATCTCGGCCATTTTAGTCCAGGCTTTCGGATCATCGGGTTGATAGGCCGTGCTTTTCTCAAGATCGAGTTTGGCCTGTTCAAGATGGTTGGCTTCCGCATTGAGCATGGCACTGATTTGCCAGTAAGCAGCATTTTCTGGCTGCTTTTGCAGGGCAAATTTAATATGCTCTTCGGCTGTTTCACCTTTTCCAAGCTTGGCATAAAGGTCGGCCGCCATGGCATGCCATTCGGATTCCTCAGGCCAAAACCGCAAAGCCGTTTCGATGGACTTTACCGCTTGTTCGGGTTGATGCAGGTTGAGATGTGCCAATAAGGCGTGGTTGATTGGGTTAGCAGTCTCCAAAGTGAGAGCTTTTTCCACAAAAGGCACTGCGATTTCTCGATTGTTGTGGGCCAGTGCATGCAGGCCGTAAGCTTGCAGTACACGGATATCATCCGGGTAGGCTTCCAAGATATCTTCGACGAAACCTTGGTCCACGCCCCCCATTAAGACGGCAGCCGCTTCTTCAGCCCCTTGCAAGCACGCGTCAATATTCAAATGCAGCGGCCATTTGCCGGTGAATGCCGAGATGATGCGGGCTTGGGTACACACAATTTGATCTTGTGGGAGTTGGTTTTGAAGGTCATGCAGTAATTGCTCAGCCATTTGGTGATGATCTTCTGATAAGTAAGCTTTACCAGGGCTGTGAGCGGTAATGGATAATTTCTCTGAAACCCTCTGAAATTCTGCCGTTGTCACCAAGGCGGATAATAACCGCCAGCTGAATAAGGGTTGTGTATCCAGGATTTTGATGATTTCTTTCCAGGCTTGTATCGCTGAACCGTGGTCAGCTAGGGCTAAGCTGGCTTCTGAAATGCTGTTCAGGTTGATCAGCTTCCTGAATAAGGTTGGTAAGGAGTGAGCTTGCTGGTCGCTAAATGTTTGCTGATATGCTTGAATGGCCTGCTGCAGGCGTTCTTCAGCAAGATCGATCTCACCTTCTTGAGCTGCAATGCGACTGGAGATCGCCAGGTATCGCGGGTAAGTGGTATCGGCTGTGGATAATTGTGATAGCTGCTTTTGTGCGCTGGCTTTTTCATCCAGGTAAAGCAGTATTTCAACCTGTGTACAGACCAAATCCAGTGCATCTTGCGTTTTTTGTCCGCTCAACAAGCCTGATGATTGGACTTCTTCAACGAAGGCTAATGCAGGAATGAATTCGAGGTTCATCATAGCTGTTTCAATCTGTAAATTCCTCAGCTTGATGTCGTTTTGGTCCATCTTTTGGGCACGGGTGAAGTGCTTTTGGGCTTCTCCAAAAGCACCGAGAGCCCGTTCTACGAGCGCAAATCGCAATTGGAAACCCTTCGGCGAAAAGTCCTGGGTATATAGCAATGGTGAGATGTGTTTTTCATCGGCTTTTATTTCGCCATTTTCAGCCGCTTCGACCTCATGTTCGATGGTCTGCAGCGTTTGTCGCGCCAGGTCATAATGACCCAGATTGCACAGCAGGTCTGATTTCAACATACCAATTTCTGGATGTTTGATGAGGTAAGCCTGGTCAACCTCAAAGAGATCCAGTGCTTTTTTATGGTCTTCGCTTAAGGTATAGATCACTGCCAAGTCCATCAATCGCGTCGGGTTGAAGCTGGTTGTTTTCTCAAGGGATTTTTCTAAAGCTTGTGCGGATAGGACAAGGTCATTCAGATGGACGCAGACGTAAGCTGCTTGGTGAAGAAGGTCCGCACTGGGTTCGGATGATGAAATAAACCCTGAGATGGTTTGATGGGCTTCTTCCATCGAACCAGCAGAGATCAAGGATTTGGCCAACCATAATTCGAGTTCAATCTGGTCTGGGTTGATTTGCAAGGCTTCTTTCAAGGCACGGACAGCTTCAGTGGGTTGATTGGTTTTTGTTTTATACTTTGCGTACCACAAGATGTTGTTCAAATCGTGGGGTGCGATTTTCAAGGCCGACATCGCCATTGCGTCTGCTTTTCCGGGTAAATCAGAGGCTTGGAAGGCATCAGCCAGGGCATGGCGGACGATCAGGTTGGAAGGCTGTGCGCTTAAAGCAGTTTGCAAAGCTGCCAATCCAACTTCCTGATTGCCCAACCTGAAAGCTGCCTGGCCCAAACCGTAATTGAGACGCCAATCTGCCACCTGTTTTTCGCTCTCACTGCTTTTTGAAAGCTGCGTGTAAGTATCGAACGCTTTTTGGTGATGGCCGCTTAGTCGGTCAAGGTCTGCTAGGTGCAGTTTGATCTGGCTGTGTTGTGGATGCTCCGCAGCGGTTTGGTGAAGAATGTTTTCGATCTGGTCAAGCTGCGCTCGGTTATCATCCTCCGGCGATGATTCAACCCGGTCAAGCACCAATCGTGCGGCAGATAAAATGGTGTTGAGATCTGCAGGAAAATGGGCAGCAGCGAAAAGCATCACGGGTTCTGCGATCTCTTTTTTGTCAAGCGAGATCAGAACATGCCCTAAAAGCCTGGCTGCGTCGGGATATTCCTGGTAGTTATCAATCAGTGATTCAAGGAGATCATAGGCTTTTTGAGGATGTCCAAGCTGAAAATGGGTTCGAGCTAAATCTAGTTTCCCTTCGAGGTGATCAGGTTCAGCCTTATATGCTTTCAACAAGGGCTTCAACGCCTCTGAAAATGCGCCTGCCAATAAATGGGCTTTACCCAGTGCACGTAATAATTTTGGTTGGTCTGGCGCTGTTTCAACCCCTTTCTTTAGCGTCTCTAGGCTGCGATCGGTTTGGTCGTTCTCCTGCCAAAGCCAGGCGAGTGTCAGCCAGCCATCTGGCTCACCAGGGATCATCTCGACGACGGCTTCCATGTGCTGAATAGCTTTAAGGACATCACCTTTTTGCATGTAAATTTCACCCAGCAAAATGAGGGCTTTTTTATTAAGCGGGTCACGTTTGATGAGGTTATGGCAAATAGACATGGCCATGTCCACATGTTCTGTCCTTAATGCGGCTTCTGCAAAACGCTCTAAATCCTCAACTTCGGGAGTTGACTCTGATTTGGCCAGATTTTGCAGGAAGCTGAAAGCTTCTTGCCACCATTCTGCTCGCGTAAACAGGCGGGCGAGATCCCGTTTATGAGAAATGTTTTCAGGTTCCAGACGCTCCAAACAGGCGGTGAGCTCGATGGCTCGTTTGATCCGTCCTGCTCTTTCGTATAGATCTCGGGCTAAGACCATGGCTTGGCGATCGTTGATGTTTGTTTGCAAGTATTTTTCAATCCACTGCAGGCTTACTCGTTGATCATCGTAGTTCCGAATGATTTCGAAAAGATCGCCTTCCGAAATTAATTTTGCCTGATGGACGAAATAACTTGGACCACCTTGCGTTTTTTCACTTCTAGCCTTCTGGGAAGGTGCTTGTGCTTTAACCAGGTTCTCCAGGGTTGTTGGATCAATGGGATTAATTTGGTTTTGAAGGAAGTGTTTTTCGGCTGATTCTGGTAATTCTCCAAGATGCTTTTGTGCTTCCTCATACTGTTTTTCTTGGATTAATGAACGCGCGCAATACAGGCGAGCTAATTTGGAGTGGGGCAGTAAATTTATAATATCTAACCAATTTGATGAAGTGACATGATGGGGATCGCCTGCCAGGGATTGAAAACGAGTCTGTGCTTTTAAAAATTCAAGTAAATCGCTTGATTTCTGGTAGGTATCGAGCGCTTTTTGGTTGTTGCCATTGAAAAAGTAAAAGGCTGCCAACCGATTGAGGTCTTCAGTAAGTCCGTAACGTACTTGCTTTTCTAAAGGATCAACTTCTTGATTGACCGCTTCATAAGCCTCAATATCTGAGAAAACCCGGGCGAAGAAGTCCCTGTTGGCCTTGGTCTGAATCAACTGGTTCGCCAACCTCACTTGTAATTTATCCTGGCGGAATTCCCTCAGCCATTGGAGACTTTCTAATTGCAGATCAATGGTCAGGTGCTTAAAAGCAGAGAACATTTGCTCCAATACCTGTGTGGGGTCGATAGGATTGGCTAAAAGGGTGTGGATGAAGATTGGCAGATAGGTCTTCACAATCAGCATTGATTTAGATCCCAGGAATTCTGCATTCAAGGCATCAAAATCATCACATAAATGGAATAAGCAGGCAAATGGGGTTCGCCAGATGCGATAGTTCAGTTGGAGAGCGTTTTGATTTCGGTGAATAAATATTTCATCCGATAGCCCTTGCCAGCCTTTCTTGATCACGCGGCGTTCATGCAGGGTCAAGGCCAGTAAACCAGCGGTTAAGAGATCAGCCGGAGGTAGGCCGGTGTTAAAAGTTGTTTGGAAAGCTTGGGCAGCGCGAGTTTTCACCTGGTTTGGCAAGTTGTTTTGCTTGACATCAGGAAGTGAAAGTCCCGTGGATTGTTCGACCAGCCAGGAGGCCATCTGCCCGGGGTGAAATGCGCCAATATCATCTGATACTGATTCAAAATAGGGTCTGCTAACCTCAGCATCCTGGATGAATTGCCACACCAATGGATCTTGTTGAAAACTGCGGACCAGGGTCTGGCCTTGTGCTGATGAATAGTTTTTTCTGATTAAATCGAGCAGCGTCTCAAGGGACATGTTCAATTCCAATCCGTAAGTGGGGGTGGATTTAGACTAATATGTAAGGCCAAGATTCCTCGAAATGAAATACGCTGTGGTGAGAAGTGCGATGCCGAGGAAAACCAGGAACACGCCAATGCCAGTATTGGTTTTTGAGAGATCATGTAAAGCATTGATCAAGGCGGAGGCATTTCCCACCAAGCCGGCAATATTCTCTGTGATCCCTTTTTCTGCAAGAATGGCTGTTTGTTTGGCAATGGTATTAATATCACGGCCGATCGCCTGGCGGACAAGGATGAAGATGCTGATAGCCAAGACAACCAAACCCAAAAAGAATGTGACCGTTGCCATGGTCATTTGAAAATCAAAAGCGGATGTAAACATAAAAACACCTCCTGATAAGAATCTCTGGAGGTGTTGTAGCAAGTTCTATGCCAAATTAATAATCTGGGGGCAAAGATCAGGCTGAAAGCTGATCTTTGATCTCTACTGGTAGGTGGTGGATGTCTATGGCGGGGTCATCGCAGAAAATGATGGCACGTTCCAGGGCGTTACGCAGTTCCCTGATATTGCCTGGCCAATCGTATTGCATCAGGGCTTCCATTGCACGCGGCGTCACATCCTGGATATTGCTGCCAATGCTCATATTGCTTTGGCGTAATAACAATCCTACCAGTTCGGGAATATCGTCACGTCTTTTACGCAAGGGGGGAATGTCTAAATCGACAACTTTAAGACGGTAATACAGGTCTTCACGAAATTCGCCTTTTTTGATCATCTCTTTCAGATCCTGGTTCGATGCGGCAATGATCTGCACATCAATCCGGATCAAGGTTGTGCCGCCAACCCGGCGAAAAGCATGTTCTTCAATTGCTCGCAATAGCTTGGCCTGCATATCCAGCGGCATGGAGGAGATTTCATCTAAAAAGAGGATGCCGCCATCTGCAACTTCCATTAACCCATTTTTTCGTTTATTGGATGCCCCTGTGAACGCATTCGCCTCATGTCCAAACAATTCTGATTCAAGCAGGGTGTTGGCAATGGCTGCGCAATTGATAGCGATGAAGGGTTTTTGGCTGCGAAAGCCCACTTGATGGATGAAATTTGCCATAATTTCTTTACCGGTACCCGATTCTCCGGTGATGAGCACAGAAACCGATGCTTCTGCCGCACGTTGTGCAAGGTCAATCAAGGCTTGCATCCTGGGATGATTACCGACCACAAATTTGGCGGTTGCTGCCTGAGAGTGGCGTAAGTGATCCAGCTCACGGCGCATGGCGACCAGATCCTCTGCCCGGGCGATGGAGGATTTTAGCGTTTTCATATCGATCGGTTTGGTGATGAAATCCAATGCCCCTTTTTTCATGGCTTCAACCGCGTAATCAATTTGCCCGTGGGCTGTAATAATTATGAATTTCGGTTGGGTTGCCATGTGGATCACTTCATCCAATAAGGACAGTCCATTTCCATCCGGTAATAAGATATCTAAAACGCAGATATCGGCTTTATTCATTTCCAAGAATGTACGCGCCTCTTTGAGGGTGCCCGCTTCCAGGACTTCTTTGCCGTCTTTTCGCAAACTATCTGCGATTGCTTCACGTGCGGTATCGACATCATCGACAACTAGGATCGTAGCGCTCATTATTTTAGAGCCCTTTCTTTTTGTGCAGGAAGATTCGAAAAATTGTTCCACCCGGGTAACTGTCCACTTCAATTTTACCTTTGTGGGCGTTGATGATGCGTTGAGTGATGGCCAAACCCAGGCCGGTTCCACGCTTTGACCCAGTCACGAAGGGTTTGAACATGTGGGCTTTGATTTCATCTGGAATGCCATGACCTGTGTCGGTTAGGGAAACCTGGAGAAAATTCCGATCCCGTTCATCATCGGTCTCTGTGATCTTGATCCCAAGGGAACCGCCTTTTTCACTCATTGCATTAACAGAATTGCTGATCAGATTGGTGAACACCTGTTCAAGCGCTCGCAGATCACCTTCAATGACCGGGTTTTCAACTTCTGACTCGTAATAGGGTGAAATATTCAGACGCATTAGCCTGGGATGCCATCTTTCCAGAATGCGGGAAAGCAAGAAGTCTAAATCGACTCCGGCCATTTTATATTCCAGGGGTTTGGCAAAAGACAACACGCTTTCCATCAAGTACATCAGCTTATTGCACTCATCACGCATGTTGTCAATCCATTTATGGTTCGGGTCGTCTTTGTCAAGGTTATCTTCCATCACTTGCAGCGAAAGCATGATGGCGTTGAGCGGGTTGCGCACCTCATGAGCGAAAATCGCGGTCACCTCACCGAGGATGGCGCGTTGTTCCAGCTGTTTGTTTACTGCTTGGCTTTGTTCTTGTTGACTTAAATCTCTTATCAATATGATGATCGAAAAGAGTTGCCCATTATTCATCACCGGAGACACCATCACCTGGGCTGAGAAAGACCTGCCTGACCGATGATGCAGGGTCAAATCGCCCCCGGTCAGGGTGGGGATCCCCTGTTGGGCAGATTTAAATGCAGCACCTAGGGATTCTGATCCGATCAGGATCGAATCGATGGGTTGCCTGAGGGCTTCAACTGTGGCATAGCCGAGAATCGTTTCTGCTGCCGGGTTGATTTCAGCAATAGTTAGATCTGGCGCAAGGATGATCACACCTTCTTCAAGATTGGTGATGATTTCGTTCTGAATCTTCACCACCTGCCTGATCTTTTGCGTTAGTTTGCGAAGATTTAGCTGGCTATTGTGATCTTCCAGTATGCCTGCCGTATAAACAGCGATCAATTTTGCAAGTGCTAGCGTATGTGCATGGGGAGCGCTTGTTTTAGAACCAGCAACCAAGAGTCCAAATTTGGCCTTGTTTAACTCAAGTGGCACGATGACTAAATGTTGAAATTCAGCTAGTACAGCCTGCCGATGGAGATGGCTCAATGTTGGATAGTCGGGTGTCCACACCTCAGGTTCCTGGTGGTAAATAAGATCTTCATTGGATAAATGTGAGGGTAGTTCTGCGGTCAGTTCTTCATGATTTGAGATGTGATGAACCAATGGCGGGGTCGATCCGGTAGCTTTGTAAAGGCAGACCCATTCGGTACCCAGAATCTCTTCTGTTCTTTCTAGAACTTGCTTTATGACCACATCGATATTTTCACCTGTCCTTGTTTGCATGAGCGTGGTCAACCTCGCCAGTGAGGCTTCTTGTTCAGCTGCCAGGGGTTTACTGACCAGTTTGCTTTCCTCTGGCTTTAGCAGGAGGATCAGCGTCTCTGATAAGGGGTTCAGCGGGAAAATACGAACAGTGACCGGGATCAGGGGCTGCTTTTTATGTCGTAATAGGGCCTTTTTATCATGTCCGCTAATCGGGTCGGTGTCGGTGATGTTAGGTAATATGGTTTTAACAGATTGATTGAGAAAGTCATTTTCACCAAGATTGGTGAGAAGGAAAAAGGCGTTATTGGCTGCGAGAATGCTGTCCTTATCACGTTGATAAATAACTGTCGGATCTGGAATTAAATTAAACAACGTCAGAATCGTTTGGATTCCATCCGCTGGGGTGAAAGCAAAATGATTGAAATTATCCGGTAAATTTTGGGTCACATTTTTCTCAGGTGGTGGCAAATTTCTCAATTCGTCTCAGGTGTGCAGGTAAAATGCCTTCCATTGCTCGATATTTCGCAACTGTCCGGCGAGCGACGGAAATCCCCAGGTTTTCTAATTCCTCTTGGATTTCAGTATCGTTTAATGCATAATTTTCATTGGCAATGATATTCCGGAGGATGGCTCTGGCGGATAAGCTCCGGTCAAAAAACATAGCCATTGGGATAATTTTCCGATTTGGCAGTTGCACGGTTTTATTGGCTACAGCCCGAGAAATTGTTGATTCATGCACACCCAGCTCCTCAGCAACTTGTGCTCGGGTGAGGGGCTCTAAATAGGTGTCGCCATGAATTATAAATGATTTTTGTGTCGCGACCAGTTTTTCCATCAGCTGTCGCATGGTATTGTTGCGTTGTTGGATGCATTTGATTAACAAAGATGCTTTTTCGATATCTTTTTTCCATTCCTCCTGTTTTTCTCCGATTTGATCTTTAACCGCGTGTTTAAACAGGGGATTGATCCTCAGCGTGCCGCGTGAAGGGGTAATAATCTCGATCACCAATGGGTTACCAGGTTTGTTGTTCAAGTAATTGATCAAAATATCTGGCTGGTGAAAGACATTTGGTGTGCTGTCATTTGGGTTACGAATGGTGCCCCAATTTGCCCTGGCTGGAAATGGATTAAGGTTTTCACTGATGAAGTGCGAGACCAGTTTGACCTTCTGGACTGTTGTGCCCAACCTTTTTGCTAATTCCGAGTACTGGTGTCTTGAGAGAAGCTCAAACTCATCTTTGATTGCCCGTCTGACAAACTCAGGTATACCCGTCGTCTCTGAAAGAAATTCTACCTGGGCGAGTAAAGCTTCCTTAACGGAGCGAGCTGAAACCCCTAAAGGATCACATCGTTGGATTTTCTTGAGTACGACCTCAACTTTACTGGGGAGGGTATGCAGAAATCGGCAGATCTCACGAATTTCAATGGTCAGGAATCCATCTTCGTTCAGGTTGGTCAGGATCATGGCTGCAATTTCTCGCTCATTGACTTCAAGGTCTGGCGCGACTTGCTGTAGGACATAAGTTGGTAAATCTAATTGGATGGATGCAAACGGGTCCTCAGGATAATCTTCCAGTGATGATGACGAACTGCCTTGATAGGTGAAAAAATCATCCCTAGGAGAGATAAAAATGATGGTTTCACCAGGATCCAGCGTTTTTGGTTGGCTGCAAATAGAACAGGGTCCTTGAGGAGGGAGCTTCCGACCGCACATTGGACACCTGCGCTCATTGATCAACTCCAACGCTGGGTTTTTAGAAAGTTCTACATCGATGGTTTGAAGCAATTCGGTCGCTGTCATGTAGAGCAAGGTCATGGTTTGGGCAATATGCGCCGACGTCATCGGGCTTTGTGTTTGGTAATGACCTTGGGTTGGGGTGAGCTTCATGATCCGTTCTCCTGACCTGATTATAAATGGTAATGCTAAATGTTGCAAGATATGTGCCACAATAAGAATCGAAAGATTTACCATCTTTCGATAAGAGGGGTGGTAGAATCCTTGTGATCTAAATCACGAGGTGTATATGAAATTATCGGTGATTGGCGGCGGCTTGGCTGGTTGTGAAGCCGCCTGGCAGGCAGCGGAACGCGGCATCGAAGTCGAACTATTTGAGATGCGACCCAATCAAACAACCGGAGCACATCGAACCGGGAACTTAGCTGAATTGGTGTGTTCTAATTCCCTTGGTTCGAATTTACCTAACCGGGCTTCTGGCTTGTTGAAGGCAGAATTGCGGCAGTTAGGTTCACTGCTCATTGCATGTGCAGATGCAAGTTCCTTACCAGCAGGTGGTGCACTGGCTGTCGATCGTGAGCGATTTTCAAACTGTGTGGAGCAACAGCTTGCAACACATCCCAATATAACCATTTATCGTGAAGAAGTCCAGGCGATACCAAACAGCCCGGCGGTACTGGCAACGGGCCCTTTAACCTCACCTTCTTTGTCTCATGCATTGCAAACCTTTACCGGTGAAGATCACCTGTTTTTTTACGATGCCATTGCACCGATTGTGGATTTTGAATCGGTTGATTTGAACATCGCTTTTCGTGGCAACCGTTATCAAATTGGCCAAGGGGATGAGGGCGATTACATCAATTGTCCTTTTGATAAAAACGGTTATGATGCCTTTCGCGAAGCATTAATCACGGCTCACCGCATCCCCCTGCGCAAGTTTGAAAACGAGATCGTAACTGGTGTGGATGCTGGAAAGGAAGCTTATTTCCAGGGCTGTCAACCGGTTGAAGTGATTGCGGAGCAGGGCGAAAAGGCGTTAGCTTTTGGCCCTTTACGTCCTGTTGGGTTGTTTGACCCCAGAACAGGTCGGCGGCCTTACGCAGTCGTACAACTGCGCCAGGATAACCTGGCCGGTGATCTGTATAACCTGGTCGGTTTTCAAACCAATCTGACTTTCTCAGAGCAAGCACGTGTCTTTAGAATGATTCCGGGATTGGAAAACGCGAGTTTTGAACGATACGGGCAAATGCATCGGAATGCTTTTATTGCGGCACCGAAGCTGCTGAACGAAAGCCTAGCCTTCAATCAGCGCCCCGGTTTGTTTGTCGCTGGCCAACTGGCAGGTATTGAGGGTTACGCTGGGAATATTGCCTCGGGCTTGATCGCTGGGATCAATGCTGCTTGTTACATTACAGAAAAGACTCCGGTTGTTTTGCCTGTTACCACAATGACAGGCGCATTAATTAACTACATCACCCATGCAGACCTCAAGGATTTTCAGCCGATGAAAGCGATCTTTGGCCTGCTACCCAAACCTGGCGATGATAAACGTCGTTCAAAAAGGGAACGTTTCGAACTCTATTGCGAACGAGCCTTAACAGATCTTGAGAGTTTCAAAAATTCGAGATCAACGGGTGACGACAGATTATTTCCAGTTACAGGATGATTATCGTGTTTATGGGGGCATTTATCCAGTATGCCTGATGGTGAGATGATTTATAATATGGGTACACTCACCAAAACCAGAAGAGGTAAAGAGCCTAGATGGAAATCAAACCAGCACAACGAATTTCACAAGTAAAGCCCTACTTTTTTGCGGACCTTGAGAAAACCATTGCTCTATTGACACAATCAGGTATGGATATTGTCCGCTTGGATATGGGGTCGCCAGACCTCCCGCCAGAGGAATTTATCATTGAATCGCTGATTGAAAACGCTCGCCGACCTGATATGCACGGTTATGGCAAACCCGGCGGCACTTTTGAGCTCCGGTCTGCATTCGCCCAATATTATCAAAACCGTTTTAATGTTGAACTTGATCCTGATAGAGAAGTGCTGGGATTAATTGGATCAAAAGAGGGGATTTTCAACCTCAGCCAGGTATTGATTAACGCCGATGACCTTGTCTTACTGCCTGATCCGTGTTATCCGGTGTACCGAGCCGGCGCAGTTATCAGTCATGGGGAGACCTACCCCATGCCGCTATTGGCTGAAAACAGCTTTTTACCTGACCTCGATCAGATTCCTGAAGATGTGGCAAGGCAAGCGAAGTTGATGTGGCTGAATTATCCCAATAACCCAACTGGGGCAGTGGCACCGCTTTCGTTTTTTGAAGAAGTGATTGACTTTGCAAGGAAGTTTGAGATTGTAGTTGCCCACGACGCACCCTATGTAGACGTTTGCTTTGATCGATATGTTGCCCCGAGCATCTTGCAGGTTGCTGGCGCTAAGGAGGTCGCAGTTGAGTTCAATTCTCTCTCAAAGACCTACAACATGGCAGGCTGGCGAGTGGGGGTAGCAGCGGGGAATACAGAAATAATCCGGTTGCTGCGTTTATACAAAAGCCAGCTCGACTCCTCGCATTTTACGCCCATCATGGAAGCTGCGAAGACAGCGCTCTTGGGTGACCAATCATGGATTCAAAACAGGAATTTGGTCTACCAGAGTCGCAGGGATATCGTCGTGAAAACGATGAAGCAGCTTGGCTTTTCCATTGAGATGCCCAAGGCATCCCTTTATGTCTGGGCGGGTTTACCTGCGGGGTGGAATGATGGCATCGCGTTTTGTGATGCTTTACTACGACAAACCGGGGTCAGTATTACACCCGGAGTTGTTTATGGCAACTCAGGTGCGGGTTATGTGCGAATTTCGCTGGTCACCCCCGAGGTAAGGTTAATTGAAGCCATGCGACGCATGAATAAATGGATGAAGGAGAAAGTTTAACCGATCCATGGCAAAAACGAAACTTATTAAAACTGAAGCACCCAGGCAAAAAGCGCTCTTAGTGGCTGTCAGTGTCCACAACCAAGAAGAATTGCTCCCGCTTGAGGATTCTCTACAAGAGCTGGAACTGTTGGCCGAAACTGCAGGCGTTGATGTTGTTGGACATGTTACACAAAATTTAAACAGGCCTAACTCTAAAACATTCATTGGTTCTGGAAAAGTTGAAGAAGTAAAGATGCTTGCCCAGGAGTTTGATGCCGACCTGGTGATCTTTGATAATGAACTATCTCCCAGACACCAACGCGAATTAGAAAAAGAGCTTGGTGAAAATTACCAGGTGATTGATCGCACAGCCCTGATACTTGACATCTTCGCCCAGCATGCCCATACGAGTGAAGGCAGCTTGCAGGTCGAGCTGGCACAATATGAATATCGCTTACCCAGATTGACGCGAGCCTGGACACATCTTGCCCGACAGGCAGGTGGTGGTGGCGGTCGCGCAGGTGGGGTGGGGGGTGTCGGTTTGCGGGGTCCCGGTGAAACGCAATTAGAGGTCGACCGCCGGATGATATCGAACAGAATCGAGTTCTTGAAGAGCGAGCTAGAAAAGGTGCGAGCACACCGTTCTCGGTATCGTGAGCGAAGAAAGAAAACACGCATCCCGGTGATATCATTGGTAGGTTACACCAATGCTGGTAAATCAACACTGCTCAATCGGTTGTCCGATGCGGATGTTTATGTCGCTGATCAGCTGTTTGCTACATTAGATCCAACGACACGCCGAGTAGAATTGCCAGGCGGTCATCCTGTTTTGTTTACCGATACGGTTGGTTTTATCCAAAAGCTGCCAACTGAGCTTGTGGCTGCTTTCAGGGCAACCCTCGAAGAAATTTCAGAAGCGGATGTATTACTGCACGTTGTCGATATTACACACATCAACGCCAGCGCCCAGGCTAAGTCTGTCCAGGAAACATTGGTGGATATCGGTGCTGGTGATATTCCGATAATTACAGCGTTTAATAAGATCGATAGGTTGTTAGACCCACAAACTGCGATCGGTGTGTTGGATGAGTTCCCCAATACATACCCAATTTCTGCCCTGACAGGTGAGGGATTGGTTGAATTGTTAGCCGGTCTTGAAGAAGTTTTGTTTGAAACCTTTATTGAATTAGACGTGCAAATTCCTTACGATCAGGGGCATTTACTTTCGTTGTTTCACGAAAAAGGCCAGGTTCATCAAGTGACGAACAATGAACATGGTACACGGATGTTAGGCCTAATTCCACGCAGGTTGGTCTACCAATTTGAGCCATACTTTGTCTCATTGCCAGAAGTCGATGGTGCAGATGATGGTATAGAAGATGATGAAGAACAGATTTTGTAATATAAAAGCTGGGTGGTTAGGCCACCCAGCTTCTTTGTTCGTTGGTTATTGTTAATAAAAATTATTCGCGTTCAGATACATCAAGAATTTCGCGTCCTTGATAATGCCCACAATTGGCGCAAACTCGATGCGGCAGGCGTGTTTCGCCGCAGTTTGGGCAAACCACCGTATTGCGTGCTTTCAGAGCATCATGTGCACGTCGTCGGTCTCGTCGACCTGAAGAAACTCTTCGCTTTGGTAGAGGGGTCATCTTTCACTCCTTAATTATTCTGATAATTCCAACACAGCCTGAAGATTATACCGGCAACCATTTTGAACGTCAAGCTGAATCAAATATCTGATTCAGCCAAATCTGATCCGTCCATGTCCTCAGGGTACTCATAATTGGAAAACTCACCATCATCCATTTCGGTTAATAGCATCATTGCTTCATCAGCTTGGGGTTCAGGTACCATCACATCGACTCTGCCCAGTGTGCCCGCAGACAACCCAAGCGTCCGTCCAACGCTTTCCTGGCTGAGATACACATCGATTCCCTGGGATTCAAGGAAAGCTTTGAGCATGTCCGCCTCAAGAAGACCAGCAGCCGAGTAAACGTTAATTAATTTCATGATTGACCTCGCTGCTTTCAATCAGTAATTTTATTGCTTTCGTATAGGCTTCAAGTGCGTCCTGGGGTTTATCGTGTTCCAGCGCTAAATCCCCGATGGCTTCCCATACTTCGCTGTTCTCTTGGGCGTGGATTTCTGCCGCTTCTCGAAGCAGCGGGGTAATTTCTTTAATATCCGTGGTTTCTTCATCGAGATCGTTGATGATTTTCAACGCCTGGTGGATTTCTCCCTGGTCAAGATAGGATTTTAGCTCATCAAGCGGATCATCCACTTCACTTATCTCACGAACTTCAATTTCCTGTTCATCACCTTCGATTTCAATCGGTTCCGGTTCTTCATCCTCTGGCAAAATTTCCTCAGTTTTTAATGTAGAAACCGGCGTTGTATCTTCGTCTGAAATTGTCATAACCGCATCGAGATCCTCGTGGACTTCGGTGCTATCCATTTCAAAGATGTCCTCATCGCGCTCGTGATCTTCTTCTGTGATTTCGTCTGGAAGATGTTCTTTTTCCCAGTTGACATCTAACGCATCTATACGTTCTTTAATTTCTTCTTCTTCTTCTTTTTCTTCTTCTCCATCATCATCATCTTCTTCTTCTTCTGAACCTTGAGTCATTTCAGTATCTTTGATTTCTATTTCTTCTGGTTCAGAAATCATCTCTTGCAACCATTCGGGGAGTTCGCCTTCTTTCGCTTCCACATCAAAGACGACATCATTTTCAAGCTGTGGTGGCTCTGGTAAATCAAGGTCAGAAATGTCAACAAATCCTTCAGGGGAGGGGGGCTCATCAAGATCAGGTTCAATCAGTTCGGCTTCTGCTTCGCCAGGAGAAGTATCAATTTCGATCTCATCGGTGATTTCTCGATCGTTCCATGCATCGGTCGAATTATTCGCGATCGTAGATGCTTCTTCGGATATCTCTTCAATTTCTATCTCATGCTCACTCTCGTCTGAATCATCTGCCTCCAACTCATCCATGATATCAGTTTGAGGGTAGGATGATTCATCAGGGTCTTCGAGATCGGGTATTACGTCCTCATCAGTGGGTGCATTATCTGATTCATTGATCCACATACCATCATCGTTGGAGTCTGACTCGATGGGTGTGGTTTTCTCTTGGAAATCATCATCAAAACCTTGTAACCAGTATGGAATTTCCTCAGGCTCACCTTCTGGTTTCTCATTCGGATTGTTTTTGTTTTCATCATAATTGTCCATCATGCATCCTAACCCTAGAGATTGAATTGGTCACAGCTTTTCTACTACCTATCATACGCTTGAATCGCCACTTGGTCAAGAAAAAACCGCCCCTGATTGGGACGGTTTTGTCGCTCGAAAAGATTTATTCACCCAGGTAATCTCTCAATCGGCGCTTGACCGAGGGGTGACGCAGGCGACTCAGCGCTTGGGCTTCGATTTGTCGGACTCGTTCGCGAGTGACGCCCATCTTACGTCCCACCTCTTCCAGGGTATATGATTGACCGTCTAATAGACCGTAACGCAGCTGCAATATCCGCACTTCCCTGGGAGGGAGTGAATCAAGGACAGACACGAGATGTTCTTTCAGCAGGTTATAGGTAGCCGTATCGTCTGGCGGTGGGGCTTCATCGTCCTCGATGAAATCCCCGAGCATGGAGTCTTCTTCGTCATCTGTCGGTGTCTCCAGAGATAAAGGTCGCCTGGCAACCTGGATCATGTTTTCAACCTTCTTGGGTGGCACCTCAAGCGTTTCTGCCAATTCTTCAACAGTCGGCTCACGACCCAATCGTTGGGTTAATTGGTGTTGGATGCGCAGGAGTTTATTGATCTGGTCACCCATGTGCACCGGTACCCGGATCGTACGACCCTGGTCTGCTATCGCCCGGGTGACCGCCTGCCTGATCCACCAGGTAGCATAGGTGCTGAATTTGTGACCCCGGCGGTATTCAAATTTCTTGGTCGCGCGGATCAGTCCGATATTCCCTTCCTGGATCAAATCCAGAAAAGGTACGCCGCGCCCCATGTATTTCTTGGCAACACTGATCACCAAGCGTGAGTTGGCTGTGATCAAATGTTCCCTGGCAGCCCAGCCGTCTTCAATCAAGTGGCGCAATTCGATTCGCCGCCGGGCTGAAATATTGCCGCGGGCTAATTCTTCGCGGGCCATACGACCGCTCTCAATTCGTTGGGCAAGCTCCACTTCTTCTTGAGCGGTCAATAATGGTACACGGCTGACTTCCTTTAGATACAATCCGATGGTATCGTCTGTATCGATATTTGCCAGGTCGTCAGCGGCCTTTTCTTCTTCCTCTTCTTCCTTTTCTTCCAGTTCTTGTTCTTCTTTTGCTCGCTTGATCTCCTCATCAGTCGGATCTCTCAGCAAATCTGCATCCTCAATGTAGGGAATACCGACGCTGCTTAAGGCTGCAAAAGCTTCTTCCAATTGTTCAACATCTTGCTCTGCATCGGGGAAAAACTCAAGGATGTCGTTTATGGTGACAAAGGATTTCTTTCTGCCAATTTGGATTAATTGTGATATTGGAGATAAACTTTTCACACTCATCGACTTTCCATTTGTTACTGTATCTGTAGTCATAGACTCCCTCTATTCGAAAGGGTCAAGCTCAAAAGGTAAAACCCGATCGAAAGTAAATGTATGTCGTTATTACGTAATCTGGATAAGGTCTTTGTCATTTATGATCTTGAGAATACTATTTTTTCTTAAAAAAATCAACAACTAACGCGAATTGGTTTAAAGGATGGTATGGACCAGGTTTTCGTTGGTTTACATGCAAGAGTTTTCATACTCTCTTTATCTCTCCTTCTATCATATTTTTAGTTTTAGTTTGCTACATTGGGATTTAGTAAATTGACCAGATTTCTTTTGACGGGTAAAATCCCATCGGATTTCAATTATGATGAAAAGATATCGAAGAACAGCCGCTTCTCAATACTTGGTCGTGATCATTATTTTTCTGTCAATCATTGGGGTTGGATTGCTGTCCGCATTTGTGATGTCCCACGTTCCTTTCACGGATGATTTTGTCCTGCCATGGGCAGCAGGTCGTTCGTGGTTGCTAGATGGAGAAAGCCCATATGCGCCGTTGATTATTCAACAATCTGCGTCAGTGATAGATGAGACGCCATTTCTTGCCAGTTTGCCAGACACACCGGTTTTTCGTGAGCCGCTATTGTCATTGGTATTTTACCTTCCTTTCAGCCTGATGTCCTACGCTACAGCGCGTGTGATTTGGATGACGATTTTAGCTATCTGTGTTGGAATGATCGGTTTTTTCTCGATTCAACTTTCAGGCTGGAAAGGTTCACCATTTGAGCAGTTTGGTGCCATTTTACTGATGGTATTTTGGCTGCCTGGCGCAAGTGCGATTTTGACGGGGCAATTAGCGCCAATCATTATTGTATTAATTCTGGCTGGTGTTTACCTGGTGATAAACGGACAGGACACGACTGCTGGATTGTTGTTATCGTTAACCTTCAGTGTTTTTCCAACTTCTGGACTGATCCTGATCGTATTATTAATCTGGGGGATATCTATGAGGCGCTGGTCTTTAGTGAGCGGTTATTTTTCAGGGGTTATCTTTTTACTGGTGATATCATGGTTGGTAATGCCTTCATGGTTTACCGAATGGGCAGCAGTTATGTTAGATACCTACCAGGGTTGGGGTTGGGTGAGTACACCTTTGATGAACCTGGCTGGGCTGTTGCCTGGAATTGCGTCACCGTTATCAATATTCTTACATGGTGCCATGATTGTTTACAGCATCATGCTCACAATTACAATCCTGGGTCAATCCGGGCGAGCATTTTTATATAAAACGTTCGTTGTTTTTATTTTGGCCTATCTTTTACACGTTCAACCTAGAATCTTTTTGTTGCTTTTATTAATACCGGCATTGTTTATGGTTTTTCGTTCCTGGGCAGAAAGATGGGGGCTGGTAGGAAATTTGTTATCTTGGTTCGTGTTGATTTTGATTGGGGGAGGTTCCTGGTTTTTGGTTGAAACAGCATTTGACTTCACTCAGCCCACATATAAACCATGGCTCACTTTTGGATATCCATTGCTTGTATTAATGGGAATGGTTTGGATTCGATGGTGGGCTTTGAGAATTCCCAGGTTGCCTTATGACACGTATTAATCAGTGGACTTCGATTTTAGATCAGAAAATTTTGTGCTATACTTGGAAAGATTTGCGCCTAAATCACAAGATTTACGCTCAAATTTGATTTTATAACTTATGATTGGCTGTGTCATTATTCGGTTAATTTGAAGGAGAAGTATATATGAAGAAAAGAATTGGTGTGCTTACAGGCGGGGGTGATGTTCCTGGTTTGAACCCTGCGATGAAGGAAGTGGTATTAAATGCCTTGGACGCTGGTTACGAAGTGTTAGGTTTTCGCCGTGGTTGGGGTGGTTTACTGTGGTATGACATTGACGACCCATCAACGCATGATAAGTACTTAATGAAGCTTAACCGCAACGATGTCCGCTTAATTGATCGAACAGGCGGGACATTTTTGCATACATCAAGGACAAACCCTCAGAAAGTAAGGGCGCATGACGTTCCTGAATTCTTGGCAAAATCTGGTTCTGGAACCGTGATCGACGAAAAGGGGACGATGGATTACACCGACCATGTCTTGCAGGTGTTAGATCATCTTGGTATCGATGCGATGGTCACCATTGGTGGTGATGATACCCTCAGCTACAGTGTTCGTTTGAGCCGTGAGGGATTTCCTGTGGTGGCGATACCTAAAACAATGGATAATGATGTATTTGGCACCGATTACTGTATTGGTTTTTCGACCGCCGTCACACGATCTGTCGATCTAATCACCCAATTGCGCACATCAGTTGGCTCGCATGAACGGATTGGTGTGTTTGAGCTGTTTGGAAGGAACTCAGGTGAGACCAGTTTAATCAGCGCCTATCTGGCTTATGTGGACCGTGCGATTATCTCTGAGGTACCTTTTGAGATGGAGAAATTGGCCCAATTTTTACTTGAAGATAAGCGAAAAAACCCATCTAACTACGCCATTGTGACCGTTTCTGAAGGTGCCAGGATGATCGGTGGTGAAGTCATCGAATACGGTCCTGCGGATGCTTACGGCCATCGTAAATTAGGTGGTATTGGCGAAATTATTTCCGAAAACATCAAGAAGATGACGGATCAACACATTATGTACCAAAAATTTTCCTATGTCATGCGATCAGGTGCGCCGGATTCTCTGGATAGGATGGTGGCCATGTCCTTTGGCAACCTAGCCATGCAGCTGGTTCAACGAGACGATTATGGCAAGATGGTAGCCCTCCAGGGCGGTCGCTATACCACAATCCCGATTGAAATCGTATTGACCGGGAAAAAACAAGTTGATGTTGAAGCTTATTACGACAAAGAAAATTACAAGCCAAAAGTCAAAGACTTTTTGGGTGTACCCATGTTTTTAACCTAATTTCGCTCATATGAAGCCCATGATAGGATCGACATCATGGGCTTTTTTGATGGAGGTCGGATGACACCTAAATCAGACCAGGGCATGGATCATGTGCGATACCAGGTTGTGCCACGTGTATTGATTTTCCTATTTGACCACCATAACCGGGTGTTATTGCTCAAGGGGTCGGCACAAAAACGGCTGTGGGCAGGACTTTATAACGGTATTGGCGGTCATATTGAAGCAGGTGAGGATATCCTTGAGGCAGCACACAGGGAATTATTTGAAGAAACTGGGATTTTAGATCTTTCAATGGATTTGTGTGGGCAAATTATGGTGGATGTGGCGCCTCAGGTGGGGGTGGCGATTTTCGTTTTCAAAGGAGCATATCATGGCACATCCTTAACACCATCAGATGAGGGAATGTTATCCTGGGTTAATTTGGAAGACTTGGATTCTCTGGATTTGGTTGAAGATTTGCCGGTGTTACTTCCAAAAATCGCGGTGCACGGACCATCATCGCCGATGATCATTGCCAAATATACTTATGATGGTGCGGGAAATCTACGAATCAGTTTCAGGTGAGATATGCTCATAGAACACCAATAGTGTATCCCCGTATGAGCGTCGGTCAAATATCCTAAAATTCGCATAGGTTTTATCTTCAACAAACTCTTTAGGATGAATCTGAACGATCACCACTTCTCCAGCTGCTGACCATCCCGGATTTTCATCCAGTAATTGCATAGCTTTTTCCCAAATCGATTTGTATTGAGGGGGAGCGATATAGATAAACTCAAATATTTGGGTTGGTTTTTCTCTCAAAAAAACGAAAGCATCTTTTTTAAGAACCGTTGCAAAGTCTGAAAGGTTCGTGCTTTCCAGGTTCTTTTGTATGACTTTATATGCTTGGTAGTTGGTATCTAAAAAGACAACATGTTCGGCTCCTCGAGAAAGGGCTTCAATGCCCACTGCCCCGGTTCCGCCAAAGAGATCTAAAAAGAACTTACCAGCAACATCAGGTCCGATAATGTTGAAAAGTGCTTCTTTAACCTGGTCTGTGATTGGACGTGTTGATTTACCCGGCACACTGGCTAATTTTATCCCTTTGGCACTTCCTGAGATGACTCGCATCTAACGCTCTCTCTCCACAGCTTTTCGCGCAGCCATAATGTTACCAAAAGGGGTTGTAAGCGGTAATACGCATCCTGTCCCCAAGATCATTCGTTTACCGCCGGTCATTCCTATGGCTTGTCTTACGTCATTATGAATGGTGTTTGGCGTACCCAGCACCATGCTCTCTATTCGGCTGATCCCACCGCAGACCGCGCCAGGAAATTTCTCCAATCCCATTTCTAATGTAGGTGAAGTTTCCCTGTCGTGCCAATTCAGGATTTGTACCGGGTATTTGGCAATTAAGTCAAACATAATACTTTCACCATGAATATGCGCCATGTTCACCCACAAGTCAGCAACAGATCCTAAGATGGGTAGGTCATAAGCAACACCAAAAGCTGTGTACTCATTTTCGGTCATTTCGAGATATGAAGCATGCTGAATGGCATAAAAAATCCCAGCAATACCATATTCTTTGGCGGCAGTGATGAAACGTAACGTCGTTTCCAGAATGGTTTGTAAACCATGATGAACTGCATCGGGAAATACTCGCAGGTGTTCTAATAACCGTGTGGGACCAACCAGGTTCTTAGCCTGCGAGAGGGGATTAAAAATCGTCTGGAGGACCGGGGTCTGTCCTGAGAATGCTGCTTGTAAAAGGGCTAAGCACCGCAGCTGCTGACCAAGGAAACCTTTATGTGGATCAAGTACGGGCAGGTTGACCCAATCTTCTGGGTGCGTTATTACCCTGTGGGTGTAGGTGCGCGTCCCCTCGGGGTGACCGCGCCATTCGTCCGTCGCGCCCCAATCCTTCAAGCAAAACGATGAAGGCGGACTCACTTTGACGAGGTCAAAGTCGAATTGCTTTTGAAAAGCGATCGTCGCTTCTGCGAGGGTAATAGCGTTTTGATCGTCAACGGGGAAGTGGTGCCACAGGGCAATCGGAGGTCGATCAGGTTTTTCACCACTGAGGGTGATTTCTAAACGTTCTTGATGGCTGAAAGGCATGATTCTCTCTACTTCCTAAAAATTTTTAACGTGTTAATTGTTTAAGTTTAATCAGTGTTCGCATTACCAACAGGCACATCGCCATAGGTCCAGTACCTGTTGGCGAAAAAGTTCCAGAACAAGATGATTGAAATGCTGACAGCAAGTGCTAAGTTTTGGCTAATAACAAAATTTTCTACAGGCAAACGAATGGCAGCATTGTTAAGTGATTTTAGAATGAGATTATTCAACCAGGTAATAAGGGGGGTTCTGACGAGAATCCCAGCCAGGTTGATCGCTACGAATTGTATCAGTTGACGGGGTGCTCTTTTTGACCTGGAATCGGGATAAGTCCAGAAGCGGTTCCACAAGAAGTTGTTAACCACGGCAATCGTGAATGAGATCGCCTGTGCCCACAGCAAGGGCAGGTGAAACACCAGGCTCATCAGGTTCATCACCCCAAAATCGACAATGGTCCCGGTCACGCCAACAAATGAAAACTTCAAGAACCGGATTCGTTCTTGTTTATCTGCGATAAAACTCATAGTGCCATTTTTTGCTTAAAATACGGGAGGGTCGCTAATAACCCTTCACGGAAATTGACCTTCGGCTCCCAATTGAGAATGGTTTTTGCGCGGGTGATATCTGGCTGTCGCCTCTGGGGGTCGTTCCCCAATCGCTTCGCCATTTTGATGATCGTTCCTGCCTGGTTGCCAGTCAGTTCGTTGACCAGGTCTGCAAATTCACAGATGCTGATTTCGTTGGGATTGCCTATATTGACCGGCTCATGGTAGTCGCTCAACATTAACCGGTAAATCCCTTCGATCAGGTCGTCCACGTAACAAAAGCTGCGTGTTTGCATGCCATCACCGTAGATGGTGAGCGGCTCCCCCCGCAAGGCTTGTTGTAAGAAATTGGGTACCACCCGTCCATCATCCAAACGCATGCGAGGGCCATAAGTATTAAAGATGCGAACAATGTGGGTATCGATGTGGTGGAAGCGGTGATAAGCCATGGTCAAAGCCTCGGCAAATCGTTTTGCCTCATCGTACACTGACCGTGTCCCGGTTGGATCTACATTGCCTCGATAGGTTTCCTTTTGAGGATGTTCGAGGGGGTCACCATAGATCTCACTGGTCGATGCCAGCAGAAATTTTGCCCCATAAGCACGGGCAACACCCAAAGAGTTATGTGTTCCTAAGGCGCCGGCTTTGAGCGTCTGAATGGGTAGGTTTGGATAGCCAAGGGGTGAAGCCGGGTTTGGGCTGGCAGGTGAAGCGAAATGAAGGACGTAATCAATTTCTCCAGGGACAAATATAAAATTGGAGACGTCGTGGCGGATGAAGCTGAAATGCGGATTACCAGCCAGATGTGCCAGGTTGTCTTTGTTTCCTGTGATGAAGTTGTCCAAACCGATCACATCATGGCCTTCAGCGATTAGCCGATTGGTCAGATGTGAACCTAAGAACCCAGCGGCCCCGGTCAATAAAATGTGCATGCTGCTGCTCCTGTTAGCTTATGTCTTTTGGATATCCTGTTGGTTTATCCTGTTGGTTTATCCTACCAGCCAATTCTACCAGCTTAGCCATTAATCGGGCTTAAATTAATCGAGTATAATCTATCTGCTCTAAAATCAGATAATAAATCATCAGAAGCCACTCAGGACAATGGAAGATAACAACCAACTTAACGACATCTTAGCGAAAATTGAAGCCTTATTATTTGTGTCATCAGGACTTGTCAGTGTCAATCAGCTGGCTAAAGCGTTGGACACAACCGAATCGGAGGTTGAATTACAATTGTCAGCCTTGGATAATCACTACAAATCCGCTGGCCATGGCTTGCGCCTGATGCGGATCAAATCCAGGGTACAGATGACAACTGCACCGGAGATCAGCAAAACCATCGAGTCATTTCTTGAGCTCGATTCAACCAGCACCTTATCTCAAGCCGCCCTGGAGACGTTAGCGATCATTGCTTACAAACAACCGGTGACCCGCCCAGAGATCGATGTTATCCGGGGTGTAAACAGCGACGCTGTCATGCGAACGTTGCTGTCAAAAGGGTTAATCGAGGAACTTGGTCGAGCCGATACACCAGGGCGGCCGATCTATTATGGTACATCACCAGAATTCTTACAATTTTTTGGACTCGAGTCACTGGAGATGCTACCTTTTATTGATTTTGACGCGCTTGAAGAAAACCAGATTGAAAACGGAAGCCGGGAGGTTTTGAAAACATAATGGCAGAGGATCGGGTACAAAAGATATTATCTCGGGCGGGATTTGGGTCTCGACGAAGTTGTGAAAAGTTCATTGAAGAAGGCCGGGTAACCGTCAATGGAAAAAAGATCACCCTGGGAGCAAAAGCAGACCCTGCGGTTGATGACATTCGACTGGATTCGATGCCGCTGCGTAAAGCTGAAAAAAAGGTCTATATAGCCCTCAACAAACCGCGTAACATGCTCTCTTTGAATGTACCGGATGACCCGCGCCCAACCATCTTCGACCTTGTCAAAGATGAACGACATTTGTACCCGGTTGGACGGTTGGACTTTGAAAGTGAGGGATTGGTTTTGTTGACTAACGATGGGGAATTGGCTAATCGCTTAACCCATCCCAGGTATGAGCACGATAAAGAGTATGAAGTGCGCGTTTCAAGGCGTCCAGATGAAGAACAGTTGAAGATTTGGCGGCGAGGGGTTGTGCTGGAGGATGGCTATCGCACCCTACCTGCCACGGTCGAAGTCAAATCATATACTAAAAAAGGGGCGTGGTTGACTGTTGTATTGCGGGAGGGAAAAAATCGTCAAATTCGGCGCACGGGCGTCCGTATCGGATTGCCAGTGCAGGCGATTCGCCGGGTTAGAATTGGACCGATCGAACTGGGCAAACTCCAACCCGGTCATTTCCGCTATTTGCGACCGGATGAGATCCAAGCGCTCAAAGATTACACAACTTACACCAAATAATCAATCAACCTTATTGCCGACCAGGAGTGTAATGATCTTATCAAGGGTTGCCTTGGGGATCTCCTGATCCGTTTTGCGGTCAACCTTCCTGATGTAACGCCGTAAAGCACTCACCTCGACGATCGGGGTTGGTGCATTTTCAACATCCCCAATGATGGCTTTGGGATGCAAGGATACGAGGATGCTGTTGACCGGTGGCATTTCGCCTTCCTCTAGATGGTCATTTAGAAGGTTATGCAGCAGTTTTTCATTTGAGGCCACTTCCATTTCGGGCCGACCAAGGTTTTCCTGGCCAAAGAATTTTAACAATAAGGAACCGCCCTTCTGACGCCATTTTTTGTCGTAGGTAATTTCTCCCCCTGCTAAGACCGGGACGGGGATCCATAAGCCGGCTGGTCCGACCAGCAGCATTGGAATGGGTCCAGTGTAGGCATAGAAGGTGTATTCGTTGTTGAGTTTATTGAGGTTATCAGCAACGACCTCATCGAAGCGGGGACTGCGTCCGAAGCGGGTGACGTAGTGGGTGCTGATCTGGGCGACAATAAAACCAACAATTAATGCCCCAAAAGAGATCATCGTCCTGGTGGGGTCTGGGTTGATGTTGAGAATCAAGCCGGCTGCCAGGATAGCAATCCCCCCAATTGAGGTGACATTGCCAATTGTCTTGTTGCGTTTGATCAGTTTTTCATTGATGACTTTATTCATTGTGATTATTTTTCTTCCTTCTGTAAACTTGAGGTGATTGCTTTTCGCAATTCAGGTAATAACTGGTTATCAACAGCTTGTTTGGCGCCGCGTACCGCGCTGACCATTGCCCGAGCATCTGATCGTCCATGACCGACAAAGACCAACCCATCGATACCCATCAAAGGGGCTGCGCCAATCTCTGCTGGGTCAAGCATTTGTTTGATCTTGCCAAAGGCGGGTTTTGCCAGTAAAGCGCCCATCTTTGTGCGGAATGAGCCCATCAATTCTTCTTTAAGAATATCAACGATCAGTTTGGCGACAGCTTCGGTTGACTTGAGCATGACATTCCCGGTGAAACCATCGGTGACAACAACGTCCACCTGGCCGTTGAAGAGCTCTTTACCCTCAACATTGCCGATGAAATTCAAGTCTGCTTGTTCCAGCAGGGGATAGGTTTGCCTGACAAGATCGTTGCCTTTGCCCTCTTCTTCACCGTTCGAAAGCAAGCCAATCCGGGGTTGTTCAATGCCGAGCATGGTTTGAGCATAAATTTGGCCCATGATCGCGAATTGCACCAAGAAGTCTGGCCGGCATTCTGCGTTGGCGCCGATATCCAGCACAACAGCGTGGCCGTTTCTGACGGGGAAAACGGCGCACAGCGAGGGACGGATCACCCCTTTGATGTCCCCAAAGACCTTTTTGGCGTAATACATGGCCATCCCCGTGTTGCCAGCAGTCACGAATGCATCTCCGTCACCTGCTTTGACCAGTTCCATGCCAACCCGCATTGTGTTTTGTTTTTTGCTGCGGGCTTCGAGGATATGATCGGTCATATCCAGCGCTTCCGGCGCATGTGCAACGGATACCCGGGATTGGTCACCCGGGATGGCAGCTAATTTTTGTGATAGAACCTGCTCATCACCCACAAGGATAATATCTACGTCGTACGCATTTGAGGCGGTGACAGCTGCCTGGACTTCGGGATCAGGGCGATCATCACTTCCCATGGCGTCTAATACGATTGTCATTCTTAACTCCTTCTCTCCGCTGAGGTTTTCAGCTTGACAACTGAATCAACAAGGTTATAATTATTCTGCTCAAGCGCTGGTGCTGGAACTGGCAGACAGGCGTGGTTGAGGGCCACGTGCCGCATAGGCGTGAGGGTTCGACTCCCTCCCAGCGCATTGAACGACAAGCATTGAACGACAAGCACAGATAACGTGCTTGTTTTGTTTTAAGGATCATGGGAACGTTTGGTTAAGCCATGTTTGCGGGTTAACCGGCGTTCCAGATATGTTAATCTCAAAGTGCAGGTGCGGCCCAGCTGAGCGACCTGTGTCGCCTATGATGCCAATCAGGTCACCTGGCTGAACAAAGTCACCAACCTCGACCAAAATTTCGCTTAAGTGGGCATAACCAGAGATCACGCCCCAGCCGTGATCGATATATACGGCATTACCTTTGGTGAACAACTCCTCCGCAACCACAACCACACCTGCTGCTGGTGCATAAATGTTTAAATTTTGGGCGCACACCCGAAAATCGAGTCCAGTATGATAATAGAACAATAATCCACTGTTATAGTCGCGTCGTAACCCAAATGGGCTGTTGAAACATGGTTCGTCCACAGGAAATTGAAAACGGCTCTCCCAATAACGTTGCGCTGTGACCTGATCCAATAAGGGTCTAAGATAGGCGTCTTCTTCAGCAATTTTGTCTGCATCCAAATAGGTTTCGTCTTCAATCGTCACCCACTCGTTCGCGTAAAACCCCGGTGAAAGTAGCACAAGCTGTTCAAAACTCAACCTGACGCCACCTTCGCTTTCAGCGTGGATTAGTAAGGGGTAAACGCCTGGCTCAGCCAAGGCATGGATGCCAAGCAAACTGATGTAGGTTTCACCGTTGTCTGTAAAGAAGTTCAGGGGTTGACCAAGAAAACTACCACGGAGTTCCAGAGGTTCAGGAGATGTGACATTTATCAACAGGGTTTCTCCCTGGATAATTGGCAACTGGTTTATCCCGATGTCAACGATTTCAGGTGAACCATTTCCCCACCATTCCGGATCGATACTGGCAAATAATGGATCGCCAGCCAGCAATTGCCAGGTTGTTTTGCTTTGGTTTTGTTCAACCAACATCCAGGGTGAGATTCCGGTGTGAATGGCTGCCTCGAGAGTCGATTCGCCAGGCCTGAGCGATGGAATGTGGACCAGTTGATTCTGGGACTCGTTAATGGGAACGATGATTGCTATACCTGCAATCATCTCTGAAGGGCTGGTCAGCCGGTTCAGGATGACCAAGTCAGATTGGCTGAGGCGGTATTGACGTGTGAGCGTGGTCAATGATGTGCTCAGGGGCAGTATCTCAGAGGTTAGGATACCCGTGATCCCCTCGTATCCGGGGATGATGATTGCTTGTCCAACGAATAATGAATTCGGGTCCGTAATGGCATTAGCTGAGAGGATCTCATCGGTAGACAAACCAAAACGGATCGCGATTTCATTGAGGGTGTCTCCACTTTGAACGATGTATGTGGGTCCCGCTGTCTGGGGAGCATCCATCGCCATCGCGAGATTAGCGTTTAATCCGATCATGACAGACATCATCAATAGTGCGAAAAACTGCTTAATTGTGAAAAGTGTGTGTGGTTGTTTAACCAATAAATGTTTGTGCATAAGCAAGAATCTTTGAGTTGGCGGGTATTGCTGTCTACATTTCTGACAGATTCAACTTAGAAGTTTACCATAGGCATCCCAGGAATGGAAATCACTAATTCATTTACTCTTTCATCGGATTTCTTTGATTTTGCCTTTTATTTTTAAATTTAAAGTGGTTTGTTGGTTTTCGGTTGTTCTGCTTGTGTTGCCATTGGGCCCTGCTGGTATAATTTTTTTGATGAATAACCCACAAAAATGGAAGGTGGAACTTTGAGAATTACAACATGGAATGTCAACGGCTACCGTGCGATTCTAAGAAAAAATGCGCTGGCGTGGGTTCCGGACGTCGACCCCGATGTGCTGTGCCTGCAGGAGATCAAAGTCAATCTGGACCAGATCAGTGACGACGAGGCCTCACTCGATGGATATCAAGGCGTATGGAACCCTGCTGAGCGAAAAGGATACAGCGGGACAGCCTCTTTCTTTAAAAGTGCCCCTACCAGCTTTGAAAAAGGCATTGGGATTGACGAATTTGACACAGAAGGCCGGGTGATCCGCTGTCAATACCCGGATTTCTACCTCTACAACATATATTTTCCAAATGGTGGTCAGAAAAATGAACGGGTGCCATTTAAACTAGATTTTTATCAGGCATTATTGGAAATCTGTGATGAATTGCATGCACAGGGTAAGAACATCATCATCACCGGGGATTTCAATACCGCCCACAATGAAATCGATTTAGCAAACCCGAAGGAAAATGAAAAAAATACAGGCTTTTTGCCAGAAGAGCGTCAATGGATTGATCGTTATTTGGAGCATGGGTTCAAAGATGCCTTCAGAGAATTGTATCCTGAGGAGGAAGTTTATACCTGGTGGACCTATCGATTTAATTCTCGCGCTCGCAATGTCGGCTGGCGCTTGGATTATTTCCTGGTTTCAGACGCGCTAATGAATCGCGTAGAGGATGTTATCATCCATGGTGAGGTTATGGGTTCAGATCACTGCCCGGTTAGCCTGGTTTTGGCTGATTAAACAATAAAGGCGTTAGGAGGTCATCCTCCTAACGCCAAAATTTTAAAACTGCTCGTTTACTCTTCTGGCACCCAACAGCAAAAAACAAGATCTCGCGCAGCTTTCACCTCATCGCAGCGGCGAAGAGGTGTGGTGTACGGTGCCTTATTAAGCATTTCCGGATCCTCACGCGCCTCTTTGGCAATCGCTTTCATCGCTGCTGCAAATGCATCCAGGGTTTGCTTGGATTCGGTTTCTGTGGGTTCGATCATCAACGCTTCATGGACGACCAGCGGGAAGTAGTTGGTAGGGGGATGGAAGCCGTAATCCATCAGCCGTTTGGCAATATCCAGGGCGTGGACGCCAGGAATATCCTTCCAGGCGCCTTCGACCACAAATTCATGCATACAGGTGCGGTCATATGGCAAATAGTAATCTTCACTGACCTTTTTCATCAGGTAGTTGGCATTTAGGACAGCTTTTTCGCCAATATCCCTCAAACCTTCTGGCCCATGCATGGCAATATAAGTGTAAGCACGCACAAGCATACCAAAATGACCGTAGAAGGCTTTCATCCGCCCGATGGTTTTCTCTGGTGTGTAAAATCCATAAAACGGCGGGTTTTCTTCGTCGCCATCCTCGATGATGGTCACAATTGGTCCGGGGAGATAGTCTGCAAGCGCTTGTGTTACGCCAACCGGGCCTGATCCTGGACCACCACCGCCGTGAGGCGTTGAGAAGGTTTTATGCAAGTTAAAATGCATGATATCGAAACCGACATCACCAGGCCGGATAATGCCTAAAAGGGCATTTAAATTCGCCCCGTCGCCGTAAACCAGTCCACCAGCAGAATGAACCAACTGGACGACTTGTTCGACATGTTCGTCAAACAAGCCCAGGGTATTTGGGTTGGTTAACATCAGGCCAGCCAAGGTATCATCGCAATGGGTTTTTAAGGCTTCTAAATCTACATTCCCGCGCGCATCAGAGGGTAATGGGACTACATCAAAGCCGCTCATCGACGAGGTGGCAGGGTTGGTGCCATGGGCAGAATCTGGGATCAGGATTTTGACCCGTTTTGGGTCATTGTTGTCCTGGTGGTACTTTTTGATGATCAACGCGCCGACCAATTCGCCCTGAGCGCCAGCAGCAGGGGTCAGGCAGACCTTATCGAATCCACTAATCTCCTGCAGCCATTCTTGTAATTGATACATCAGGTATAGATTACCCTGCACACTGACGATAGGTTGTAAAGGATGGGTATTTGCCAGGCCGGGCAGCCGTGCGACAGCTTCGTTGATCTTGGGGTTGTACTTCATTGTGCACGAACCCAATGGGTAAAAACCACCATCCACAGAATGGTTCAAATGCGATAGGTTCGTGAAGTGACGGATCACATCCAGTTCAGATAGTTCAGGCAGACGAACAGACTCGCGTTCAAATTCCTGTGGTAGAGGTGTAGAGGGCACGTCGGGCTCAGGGAATGCAAACCCCTTGCGACCTGGTTGTGAAAGTTCATAGATGGTTTGTTCAGTCATGGGTCACCTCCTCGAGGGCTGCTACAAAATCGTCGATATCTTCTCGGGAAATTTTTTCTGTGACTGCAATTAACATGTGGTTTTCCATCTCTGGGTAGTCCTGGCTCAGATCATAACCGCCCAGGATCCAGTGATGTTCGAGGTGGAGATTGATCTCATTAACAGGCTTGGGTGTCTTGATCACAAATTCATGGAAGAAGGGGGTGTCGGGGAAAGCCAGTTCGAACCCCGGAAGTTTAGAAATTTGCTCAGCTGCATAGTGTGCTTTCTGGTAGCACAGGTTTGCTACTTGTTTAAACCCGGATTTTCCCAGCAGGGAGAGGTAAACGGTGGCTGCAAGGGCCATCAAGCCCTGGTTGGTGCAGATGTTTGAAGTGGATTTTTCTCGGCGAATGTGTTGTTCACGGGCAGTGAGGGTGAGGACATAGGCACGTGTTCCTTCTTCATCCACAGTCTCACCAACCAGCCTGCCGGCTAGTTTGCGCACATATTTATCCTTAACGGTGAAGATGCCTAAATAAGGGCCGCCATAGGAGAGCGGGATGCCCAAAGGCTGTCCATCTGCCACTGCGATATCCGCATCGAACGCCCCAGGAGGTTTGAGGAGTCCCAGTGCGGTGGGGTTGAAGACATAGGTCACCAAAGCGCCAGCCTCGTGAGCTTTTTCGACCAACTTCGTATAGTCAATGATACGGCCAAAGAAGTCTGGATATTGTACGACAACGACTGCCGTATCCTTGTCGATCAAATCCATGAAGGATTCGAAGGTCTCGCTGTTTTCGATTTCATCACCTAAAACAGACACATTTTCCATTCCGTTCATGTAGGTGCGGATCGTCTCGCGATATTGGGGATTTACCGATCTTGATACGAGGATTTTTTTCCTTTTCCCACGGAAGGTATGGTAGGCAAGATTGGCAGCTTCAGCGGCTGCTGTAGCTCCATCGTAATGTGAGGCATTGCTGACATCCATCCCGGTCAGTTCGGTCATCAGTGATTGGAACTCAAAGATGGACTGCAATGTGCCTTGGGAGACTTCTGGCTGATAAGGGGTATACGCAGTATAGAATTCACCACGTTGGAGGATCATGTCAACCGCTGCAGGAATGTAGTGATTGTAAGCGCCTGCGCCTAAGAAAGAAATAAAATCATCCGTTGAGGCATTGGCGGATGCGATTTCGTTTAATTCTGCAGCGACCTCCATCTCGGTTAAGCCCGCAGGTAGATCAAGTTGCGGGAAACGATGTTTGGCTGGAACTTTTTCAAACAATGCTTCGATGGATTTAACCCCAATAAAGCTCAGCATCTCCTCAATTTCTTGGGGGGTGTGAGGTGTATACATTAGGCCTCGCGTTCTTCGTTATAGGCTTCGTAGTCCTCTGCGGACATCAGGTCATCCAATTCTGAAGGATCATCCAGTTTCATTTTGATCAACCAGCCGGATTGGTATGGATCGCTGTTTAATTTCTCTGGCGCGTCTTCAAGATCCTCATTGATTGCCAAGATGGTTCCTGAAACGGGAGCGTTGACATCTGCGGCTGCTTTAACCGATTCGATGGTGGCGATGCCATCACCTTTTGTTACAGTGTCATCTTCATCAACGAGCAGCTCAACATACACGATATCCGACAATTGGTCCTGTGCATAGTCGCTGATGCCAACCGTCGCTTCGTCACCATCCACCTTGATCCACTCATCAGTTTTGGTGTACTTTAATGCTTTGGGTGTTTCCATTTTTTTTGACTCCTATTTAGTTGATTTATTCTCAGCATTCTTTGGGGTTCCCTGTCTGGCAAGCGTGCGTCGTTTATGCCCGTCACTCTTCCAGGGACGTCTATTTAATGGGTCTTCTTTACCTGAGAGTTTCAGTCGTTCAGACCTTGCCCCTTCGGTGCCGCAATCATGCGTGCGGTCTCTTCCCATTAACATCTAACTTTTCGCACATTGATTCTAAAAGCACCCATTCATTAAGTCAAGGAAGGCGAGAACGATAGTTGGCTTGAAGTGTCAAAAGAATAGCAATATGCAGAAATTTATCACGCTCAGGGGGATGAATGAAATCCTGGTTATCTTCCGGGCTGTTGAAGCCTTGGTTATTAATCGGTTACTAAATATTAAATTTTCTCTTCATATGAAATGTAGGCAATCTGCGAAAAAACACCAAAACACCACGCCAGGAACGCCTATGATTTTTGAACCATGGGAACCATCACTTGCAGCATCACTTTCAAACCCCAAATCAACGTTTTGGTGTGACCAATCCTATCTTGGTTATTATTAATAAAACCATGCCTGACTGGGTAGAAGAATCTGAGCTAATTATAAAAAGCCCTGTACCAAAAATGCCACAGGGCTTCTAAATATTAAATATTCGCAGTTTGTGCCTGTTTAAATTTTCTAGCTTGTTCAACATATTCCAGCGATTGATGTCTGAAATAGGTATTGTAAAGTTCAGCGTAATGTTTCCCAAAGGACAGCAATTCATCATGACTCCCCTCTTCAATGATCTCTCCCATGCGCATCACAAGAATCCGGTCTGCTGAACGCACGGTGGATAGGCGATGTGCGATGAGGATACTGGTTGTTTCAGAAAGGATCAGGTCTAGTGCCGTTTCAATTTGGTGCTCAGTAAATGGATCGATGCTGGCTGTGGCCTCATCCAGGATAAAAATGGAAGGTCTTTGGATGAGAACGCGCATTAAAGCCACCAACTGACGTTGACCCATCGAAAGCTGGGACCCGCGCTCGCCAACCTGTGTATCCAGGCCATTGGGAAGGGTTTCAAGCCACTCTCCATCTCCAATTTTCATCCCGATGTTGATGATCTCATCGCGGTCACACACTGGGCAACCGTAGCGGATGTTCTCTTCGATGGTACCTGAAAATAGGAAGGGTACCTGTGAAACGATCCCCATTTGCCTGCGCAGTGAAACCAGGTCATATTTTCTGATATCCATCCCGTCGATCAGGATCTCACCTTCCTGGAATTCATAAAACCGGGCGATCAAACGTCCGATGGATGTTTTTCCTGCCCCTGTATGTCCAACGAGCGCCATGGTTTCACCGGGTTTGATGTGCAGTGAAAAATCCGTTAACACCGGTTCATCTGGTGTATAACTAAAATTCAAATGTTTCATTTCGATGCGGCCTTCGAGGTCGTGTGCCTTGAGCGAGTCGATTTGTTTAACAGAGTGTTCCGCATCGATCAAAGCAAAGATCCGTTCTGCAGCAGATAACCCTGTTTGAACCTGGGTCCAAAAAGATGACAAACTCATCACCGGGAACAGGAATTGGTCGAGGGTGGACAGGAACAAATACCACGCGCCTGCTGTGACCAGGCCGCCAATGACAGTGAGCGCACCAAAATAAACCATCAGCGCAGTGGCGATACCGCCCACTGTTCGCAAGACGGGGAAGACCACAGACAGGATAAAGCCGCGTTTGACGTTTACCTCGAAGGATGTCCGGTTGGCTTCATCAAATTCATCAAAGATGGCTTCTTCCTGCCGAAAGTTCTTTGCAATGGCAATTCCGCTGACCGTTTCTTTGATCGTGGAGTTGACATTCGCCATGGCGCGCATGCCCTCACGGGTGATTTTTCGCGCAATATGGCGATAACGGATCACCAAAAAGAATAACAATGGCACCAACAAAAGCACAGCGATAGCTAAACGCCATTCAGTTTGGAACAAGATGATCATCAACGTAATTGAAGAGATCAGCTGCATCAGTACATCGGTCGTCAAAGTAACCAGTTGACCGAATTCGCGCGTGTCAGAGGTGATCCTGGAAACGATCTTTCCCGAATCAAAGTTATCGTGAAATGATAGATCCTGTTGGACAGAAGCTTTGAATGCATCTGTTGATAATTGCCTGATCAATTCTGCAATCGTCCTGGCTGAGTATCGCCGGCGTAACATGTTGGTAAACCAGCTCAAAATACCCAGGACCAGGATAATTCCTGAGAGAATGATGACAAAGCGGTTGGTGATCAGTTGCTCAGTCACTTGATCTAACCCTCGGGCGACGATCACTGGCGAAAAGGCTTCGATCAGCGCCCGGATAACAATTGTGACAGCAATAATTATCAGTCGCCCAGATTGTTGCTTGAAGTACGCAATAATCCGTTCCAGTAATTTCCTGTCGGAATACTTCCGGTCATATTTTTCTGCTGCTAAGCCTGAAAAGAAGCCCATAATTACTCGCTAAATATTTTCTGATAAGATTTGGATTTTTCCATTAATTCATCATGGGAGCCAATGGCTGCCACCTTGCCCTGGCGTAGAACAACAATCAAATCCGCCCATCTAATTTGTGATAAGCGGTGCGTGATAATCAGCGTTGTTCGGCCTCGAGCTGCCCGGAAGATGGCTTGTTGAATGCGGTCTTCGGTTTCGGAATCAATCGCGCTGGTGGAATCATCCAAAATAAGGATTCTCGGAGAGGTTAAGAAGGCTCGCGCCAGAGCCAGCCGCTGTCTTTGACCACCAGAAAGGGTGGTCCCCCTTTCACCGATGATGGTGTCGTAGCCCTTTTCGAAGGTCATGATAAAATCGTGCGCTTGGGCTTCTTTTGCCGCTTCGGTGATTTCTTCCTGGGTGGCATCCTGTTTACCAAAGGCAATATTCTCAGCAATTGACTTTGAAAACAGGAACACATCCTGTTCGATAATGGAGATTTGGCTGCGTAGAGATTCGAGGTACCAATCACGCACATCAACCCCGTCGACTGAAACCGTACCCCTCTGAACGTCGAAGGTCCTGTTGATCAATTTGGCAAGCGATGTCTTACCAGAACCTGTCTGACCGACAATGGCAACCGTCTGACCGGGTTGAATATTTATCGTGATGTCGTTCAGGACGGGTTCATTTTGGAGATAACCGAATGTGACATTGTCAAATGAAATTTCACCTTTAATGGGTTGTGAATAACCTTCGAGATTTTGATCTAAATTGTTTTCCGTATTGAGCAACTCAAGAATCCGCCTTGCACCGGCAATCCCAAGTGAAATTTGAGAGTAAGCGAACAGTGAAACAAATGTCGGAAAGCCTAATAACGACAGGATGCCAAAATAACCGATCACATCCCCAATATCGATCAAACCTTGCTGCATCAAAATTAGGGCATGGGCCAGGCCTAATCCCATCGTGATTCCTAATAAGAGCAAAGGGAGGAACCGGCTTTCAATATCACCCTGTTCGATGGATGCATCTCGATAGCTGATCGCATTTTCACTGAAGAGATCGATTTCAGCATCTTCTTGTGCAGAGCTTTTTACGATCTCAACCCCATCGATGGCTTCAGACAGCCTGCTGTTCATTTCGCCAAAGGTTTGGCGGACTTCCCTCGTGATGGGATTAAGTATGGTGAGGTAATGCCAAAGGGCGATGACGTATAAAATAATAAAAGCTGCTGGTGCTGCAATCAGGTCAGGGTGATAAGTCGGGCCGACAACCAAAGGGACGACCAGGAAATTGAGCGATCCAATGACAAGGTTGAAGCCAGGGCTGAACATGTAATTAACTTCACGCACGTCATTTGTCGCCCGTGCCATCAGGTCACCCACGGATTGCAGGTTGTGAAAGGTCATGCTTTTTCCGAGCAAGTTAACAAACAATTCCTGGCGGACGAACCGTTCGATGTTCTGTGCAATTATTTCAAAACCAAAATTCCGGCTGAATTGTAAAAAACCGCGCAAAATTTGTGATAGACCAAGGATGAGGGCAAACCTGCCAATAATCGCCATCGATGGTGCAGGGGTTAAGATTTCGTTGAATGCCCTGCCGATATATATGGGAACCACGCTGGCCAGGGCAGCATTACTGATCGCCCCAAACATAGCTAATAAGATCCAGGGCCATTGTCTGATGGTATGTGAAAGTATCCAAATACCAGGTTTATTATGATTGGTTTGATATTTGCTTTGGAAACTAAATTCTGCAATCCCCTCATTGCTCAATGCGGTCATGTACAGTCTCTTTCATTTCAAGTGCGATCCGTTCACGCTCATGATCAATTGATAACACCAAGACATCTATGATGTCTCCCACCCTGAGTGATGTGCCACTCTTGATTTTTGATCGGTGGAGAAGTCCATCAACCTTGACGCCAATATCGACAAAGGCACCAAAGTCAACGACATTCCGAATTGTACCCTTTAATGCCATCCCCTGGGTAAGATCATCCATGCTGAGGATGTCTTTACGGAGAATGGGCTTTGGGATATCCTGCCGTGGATCTCTTCCAGGCCTGGCAATTTCATCGAGGATATCTTCGAGCGTCGGTAAACCCGTATGAAGAGATTTGGCCAAGGCTGCCAAATCCGTATTAACGCTAAAATTCTCGATGGCTGCTGGATTGCCCAAGGCATCGCCTATTCCCTTTTGGTGGACCTGGTCAAGAATGCATTGTGCAATCGAATAACTCTCCGGGTGAATGGCTGTGGCATCCAATGGGTTGATGCCGTCTCTGATCCGCAAGAAACCAGCCGATTGTTCAAAGGATTTGGCGCCCATTCCTGGAATGTTTTTGATCGCTGTACGATCAATAAAAGGACCGTATTTATCACGGTAATCAACGATCTTTTCTGCCAAAGCAGGACCAATGCCCGCAATATAAGTCAGAAGTTGGGCGGAAGCAGTATTTACATCTGCTCCAACAGCATTCACCACAGATTCTATGGTCTGATCCAAAGCTTGTGATAATTGTGTTTGGTTTACATCATGCTGGTACATACCGACGCCGATCGATTTCGGATCGATTTTGACCAATTCAGCTAACGGGTCCTGAACCCGACGGCCAATTGAGACAGCCCCACGCATGCTGACATCAAGCTCAGGGAATTCCTTCCTGGCCAGTTTGCTGGCACTGTAAACACTTGCTCCCGCCTCACTGGTAATCAAGTAGTTGAGTTTTGGATCTTTTTTCGTGATTTCCGCGATAAATGACTCAGTCTCACGAGAGGCTGTGCCGTTTCCGATCACGATCAATCTGACGCTATGCTGGTTGATCAATTGATCAATCGCCTGATAGGCCTCAGCTTTTCTGTTTTGGGGCGGATGGGGGTAAATTGTGACTGTTTCGAGTAATTTGCCAGTCTGATCAATGACGGCGATTTTTGAGCCTGTACGAAAGCCGGGATCGATGGCCAAGATTACCAAACCCGAAAGAGGCGGTTGCGTTAACAGGCCACGCAGGTTTCGGCTAAAGACTTCAATCGCATGGGATTCTGCGCTTTCAGTCAATGTCCGTCGGATATCACGCTCAATCGAAGGCAACAGCAGCCGTTTTGCACCATCTTCAATCGCTGCTTGTAAAATATCGTAGAATAAGGATTTTCGGTCTGGCAAATATTGACTGTGGATTGCTCTCAACCAGTCTCGATCAGGGATGGCGATGGCTACTTTAAGGACTTTTTCTTGCTCACCGCGGTTAATCGCTAGAATTTGGTGTGGTTTAAGGTGTTTAATGGGCAGTTCGAATTGATAATATAATGCGTAGACTTTACGGTTGTCTTCAGCTCCTCGAGTCTTTTCACATACGATTTTTCCAAAGGCTAATCCTTTTTCGCGCACAGATTGACGAATGGCTGCATTGTCGTTAATCATCTCGGCGACAATATCGCTTGCACCTGCAATGGCTGAAGAATCGTCGAGAACCTGTTCATTGATGAACGAACTCACCAGAGATTGGAGGGAATTCGAGCTTACCTTTTGTTGCAGGATCATCTGCGCAAGTGGCTCTAACCCTTTTTCGCGTGCAATCATGCCGCGGGTGCGCCTCTTTGGGCGGTAGGGCAGGTAAAGATCCTCTAAAATGGTGAGTGTATTGGCTGTTAGGATCTGCTGCTTTAGGCTTTCTGTTAGTTTTCTCTGTCCAGTGATGGATTCCAAAACGGTCTTGCGCCGGTCTTCTAAATTCTCAACTCGCTGCAGTTCATTTTTTATCTTTTGAATTTGTTCTTCATCGAGGTTTCCCGTGACTTCTTTGCGGTATCTTGCGATGAAAGGTACTGTATTGTCGGAATTTAACAATTCGATGGTGTTGCGAACTTTCTCCTCAGGTAGTAAAAGGTTCTCGGCGATTGTTCTCAACAAATCCATGCAAAATCCTCTTCACAATATCTCAAAAGTTTCTTATGTTTACCAGAAGGGAGTATTGTAACATCAATTGTGGGGGCGAATGTCATCGAATCTTGAAACTCGAATTTTCTATATTGAAATTTAATGATCGGCATGTTATACTATAGAAAACATATTAATCCGATTAATATGATAAATGAGGTAAAAATGAGCCCTCAAAAGATTATCGATCAGCTTTCCCCTTTCATCCAGTACATTTCAAAGAACGCATCTGCGGGTAGCGAAGCTTTGCCGAGTTTAAATGAGATCAGCAAGGCTTTAGGTATCAGTGTATCATCACTCAGGGAGGAGCTTGAAGTTGCTAAAGCTTTGGGTTTGGTAGAAGTCAAACCGCGGGTTGGAATAAAAACCTTGCCCTACTCATTCACGCCAGCAGTGACCAACAGTCTTGCTTATGCAATTAGTGTAGATAAAGAATTATTCAAATCATTTTCCGATATTCGAAATCACATTGAAGCCTCTTATTGGTACCAGGCTGTCAGCAGCTTGACAGCCAGTGATATTGAAGCGCTACAAGCAATAATTCGGACTTCTTTACAAAAATTAGGGGCTGATCCCATTCAAATTCCCCATGGTGAGCATCGTCAATTACACCTCACCATTTACAGGCGACTGGACAATCCCTTTGTTCAGGGAATCTTGGAAGCTTACTGGGATATCTATGAAGCTGTGGGATTGAGTGTATATGAAGATCAGAAGTACTTGGATCGTGTCTGGTCATATCACCAGCAGATGGTTGAATCGATTGCACAGGGGGACTACTTATCGGGTTACCAGGCATTGATTGCGCATATGGATTTATTATTTCAACGTGAACAAAAAAATGCAAAGTTCCCTTTTGAATAGACTTTTGGAAGGAGCCTAAATGATAAAGGAAATGGATAAAGAGGACCTCTTAGAAAGGAGACAGGAGGTGCAGGTCAACGATTTTTGTATGACAGTGTGCACCGTTAATGGATCAGGCAGCGCTACAGCCAACAACACCTTGCTGAGAGCACTGTTCCATATGGGAATTCCTGTCTCTGGGAAGAATATCTTCCCATCCAACATCAAAGGATTGCCAACCTGGTTTTCAATTCGTGCTTCAAAAGACGGGTATCTGGGTCGGGTAGCCCATGATGACATCATTGTGCAAATGAACCCTGGCACTTTCGTGAAAGATCTTACTTATGATGTTCAGGGAGGTGTGGTGTTTTACGGGGATCATATCAAACTCCCGATTGATCGTGACGATATCATCGCTTATCCGATGCCGGTCAAAGACCTGGTCAAACAAGCTGGTGTCCCACGCAACCTGCAGGATTACATGGAAAATATGGTTTATGTGGGTGTAGTGGCTCAGATGTTGGGGATAGGGTTAGGTTATATTGAAGATGCCCTGTGTTCTCAATTTCGAAAAAAGACGTCGGTGGCAGAGTCGAATTTTGCGATTGTTCAGTTAGCAGCAGAATGGGCGCAAAATAACTTAGAAAAGAAAGATCGCTATTGGGTTGAACCTATGCCGCCTCTGGAAGATTACATCATGACTGATGGCAATACTGCCGGAGCGTTAGGCGCAATTTATGGCGGTTTCCAATTCTGCGCATGGTATCCGATCACCCCTGCGTCGAGTTTGGCGGAGTCAATGGTTACATTTGCACCACGCTTGCGGAAAAACCCGGATACTAAAAAGAACAATTTCGCTATTGTACAAGCAGAAGATGAGCTGGCCGCGATCGGCATGGCTGTTGGTGCCGGTTGGGCTGGTCTCAGGGCGATGTCTTCAACTTCTGGTCCAGGCATTAGTTTAATGGCTGAATATATGAGTATGGCTTATTATGCAGAAGTTCCCCTAGTGTTGTGGGATGTGCAACGCGTTGGTCCAAGTACGGGCTTACCAACCCGGACTGCCCAGGGTGATTTGACCTTGAATTACTTTCTAGGTCATGGGGATACGCAGCACATTATCCTGATCCCATCTTCTGTCAACGAGTGTTTTGAATTTGGCTGGAAGGCCTTTGATCTTGCTGAGAAATTCCAAACGCCGATTATTATATTGAGCGATCTAGATTTGGGGATGAACCTGTGGATGACCAAGAAATTTGATTATCCTGATCAACCCATTCAACGAGGTAAAGTGCTTTGGGAAAAAGACCTTGAAGAATTTCCCGTCGAGTGGGGACGGTACCTTGATGTTGATGGTGATGGAATCCCATATCGCACCCTGATGGGGAACACACATAAAAAGGCGCCATACTTTACCAGGGGGACTGGGCATGATGAGTTTGGGAATTACAGTGAGGATCCTGATATTTGGCAGCGGATGCTTGATCGGATCAAAATGAAGATCGAGTCATCAAAAGAAACATTGCCCAAACCTGTGGTTCGAGCGTTGCCAGGTGCAAATATTGGGTTGATTGCTATGGGATCAACCGAACATGCGCTGATTGAAGCCCAAGATAAGCTCAACGCGGTGGGAATCACCACAGATTTCATGCGGGTGCGTGCATTGCCTTTCTCAAGTGAGGTGCAGAAATTCATCGAGGCTCACCAGCAAAATTATGTGCTGGAATTGAACCGGGATGGACAATTACACCAACTCCTGGTTTTGCATTATTGTGATATGACGGACCGACTAACTTCTTTGTCTTATATCGACGGATTGCCCATGACGGCTGAGTGGATCATTAAGGCGGTTTTTGCGAAAGAGGAGAATTCAAATGTCTGATAAAAAAGACGAAACCAATGCCATCGGGCTGACCCGATCCGATTACCGGGGTGAAAGGTCCACTTTGTGCCCGGGATGCGGTCACAATACCATTTCAGCCCAAATCATCATGGCCTGTTACGAGATGGGAATACCACCCGAAAAAATCGCCAAGTTTAGCGGGATCGGCTGTTCAAGTAAGAGCCCAACTTATTTCCTGGGTCAATCCTTTGGTTTTAACGGCCTTCATGGCCGCATGCCATCATTAGCGCTTGGGGCAGCTTTTGCAGACACTTCCATGAAAATTATTGGTGTCTCTGGCGATGGTGATACAGCCAGTATCGGGCTGGGTCAATTTAAACATCTTATCCGGCGAAACTTACCAATGGTGTACATCATTGAAAACAATGGCGTATATGGGCTGACAAAGGGCCAATTCTCAGCCACGGCTGAAAAAGGATTGGAGCTGAAACATCAAGGTGTTAATCCTTTCTTGCCGATTGATATCGCTAAAGAAGCTTTGGTCGGGAATGCCAGTTTTGTTGCCCGTTCCTTTGCTGGTGATCCCAAGCAAGTCCGAGAATTACTCAAAGCCGCGCTTAGCCATCGTGGAACTGCTGTTTTGGATATCATCAGCCCGTGTGTCAGCTTCAATGACCGTGAAGACACCTTGCATTCTTATAAATGGGGCCGCCAGCACCAGGCGCCGCTGCATGATATTGCTTATGTCCCCACGCGAAAATCGATCATCCTCGATGAATTTAAAGAGGGAGAGATTAAAGAGGTTATTTTACATGACGGCTCGATGGTCATCTTAAAAAAACTAGAGCAAGCATACGACCCAACAGATAAATGGCAAGCGTTACAAATCCTGGAAGAAGCTGAGAAGAATAATTGGCTGGTGACGGGATTGATCTATGTTGATCCAAATCAGCCTTCATTGTACGACTACATGAATTTGGTCGAAGAACCGATGAACCGCATTCCAGTCAAGGATTTGCGTCCCCAACGGGAAACCCTCGAGAAAATTAATCAGGATATGGCCTAACCAAATTAACCCAAATAAAAAACCGGTACCCATTGGTGCCGGTTTTTTGGTGTCTCTACATGTCACCGAGCGTATACAATAGGGCAAGGTTTGGCTGTCTTAACGCGCCTACAGGGAACCCTGAGATTAGGATCACTTTTTGACCTGCTTTGAGGTCGGTTGCGGTTGCGATTGCTGTTTCCACATGTTTGATCATGGTTTCAAGCGTGTCTGCGTAGGGGACGAGCAAGGGGGTCACGCCCCAAAACATGCCCATCTGGTGATAGGTTTCTATCTCGGGGGTGAAGGCGAATATGGGGACATCTGGTCGTGCTTTTGACATCAGCCTGGCCGTTCTGCCTGATTGGGTAAAAACAACGATCGCGGCCACATTCCGGTCTTGGGCTAACTCTTTTGCAGCCCGGGTGATCGATAAGGAATCCTGTTGTTTGGCCAGTGAAGCTGCATAATCGAAATTTCCCCATTTATCCAGATGCATTTCAGCTTGCTGTATGATGGCAGACATCATCTGAACGCTTTCCAGTGGGAACTTTCCAGCTGCTGTCTCCCCTGACAGCATCACAGCGTCGGTGCCATCAAAAATGGCGTTAGCCACATCTGTTGCCTCAGCTCGTGTCGGACGGGGATTGTTGATCATTGAATCCAACATTTGTGTAGCGGTGATGACCAGTTTGCCGTGAGCATTGGCGCAGGCAATAATCTCTTTTTGAGCAATGGGTACCGCTGCTGGGCTCATTTCCACACCCAGGTCACCCCTGGCGACCATCACACCCTCTGTGACTTGCATAATGCCTTCCAGGTCGTCCAGGGCTTCAGGCCGTTCAAGCTTGGCGATGATGGGTGTTTTTGCCGCTTTTGTATTTTTCGCAAAGGCTTCAATGGCTTCACGGATGGTCAGTATATCCTGTGCACAGCGCACAAAAGAGATGGCGACCATGTCCACACCTTTTTGTAATCCAAATTCAAGGTCAGCCCGATCTTTTTCCGTGAAGATCGGTGTGGATAAATTTGCGCCAGGCAAGTTTACGCCTTTGTTCGATTTAAGCACGCCACCTAACACAACAACAGCATCGATCCGCTCGCCATTGACCGCTTTCACCTCCATTTCTAGGTGGCCATCATCCAACAGGATATGGTTTCCCGGCTGCAATGCTTTATGCAGGTCAGGGATTTCGAAGGGAATGAAAATATCGGCTTTGTCCGGGACGAAAGCTTCCGAGGAGCTCAGGGTGACAAAATCACCCGCCTTTAATGCCAAACCTCCCTCAGGTAGTTTACCGATCCTGAGCTTTGGTCCCTGCAAGTCTTGGAGGATGGTCACAGGGACGCCCATCTCTTCAGATATCTCCCGAATCAGGTCGATCTTTTCACCATGGGCTTCATGCGTACCATGTGAGAAGTTGAGCCTGGCGACATTCATGCCAGCTGCAATCAGGGCTGTGATCATTTCTTTGGTGTCGCTGCTGGGACCTAATGTACAAACGATCTTAGCATAACGGGTCATGGGCGTCTCCTGTGGATTTATCTCATTCCGTAACGAGTACTTCTCGCAAAACAGATAACATCCAGTCTGCTGTTTCTTTATCCAAGATCAAAGGCGGGGCGATTCGGATAACATGTTCGCTGGTTTCTTTAATCAAGATCCCCTTCTCTTTCAGGATTTCAGCGTATTGCCTGGCACCGCCCAATTCGTGTTTGAGTTCAATGCCGATCAAGAGACCTTTTCCGCGAACTTCGAGAATGTTCTTTTGGGGCAGCTCCTGTAGGTAATCCATGATGTATTCGCCCATGTCCCGGGCATTTTGGATCAGATTCTCCTCTTCGATCACCTCTAGGGCTGCAATTGCTACCGCAGCACCTAGGGGATTGCCGCCGAAGGTTGAACCATGATCACCGGGGACAATCAGCCCCAGAACAGGATCATCGGCCAGTACAGCTGAAACAGGGTAAAAACCACCCGAAAGTGCTTTTCCGATCACCATGATATCCGGCCGGACATTGTCATGCTCACAAGCAAATAATGCGCCTGTGCGTCCAAGCCCAGTTTGAATCTCATCTGCAATCAGCAAGATGTTATTTTCGTGGCAAAGTTCTTCAACAGCCTTAAGATAACCTTTCGGTGGGATAATAATCCCACTCTCACCCTGCAGCGGCTCTAACATGATGGCCGCTGTGTTTTCATTGATGGCTTCCTTGATCGCTTCAATGTTCCCATATTCAACCATTGGGAAACCGGGTGTGAAGGGGCCAAAATCATGTTTGTATTGATGCGTTGAAGTAAATGAAATGACAGTGATTGTTCTGCCATGAAAGTTCCCGTCAGCGACGATCACTTCTGCTTTATGTCGCGGAATTCCTTTGCTGACGTAACCCCATTTTCGAGCGACCTTGATGGCTGTCTCAACGGCTTCTGCCCCACTGTTCATCGGTAAGGATCTTTCGTAGCCGGTCATCTCAGCCAGTTTTTTATAGAACAATCCGAGCTTATCCGTGCGAAACGCACGCGATGTGAGGGTGATACGGTCCAGTTGATCAATCATCGCCTGTTTGATCTTGGGATGATTGTGGCCCTGGTTCACTGCGGAATATGCACTAAGGCAGTCAAGGTATTTATTGCCTTCGATATCGTAAACCCATACACCATCACCTTTGACGAGGACCACGTCTAAAGCATGGTAATTATGGGCACCGTATTGATCTTCAAGGTTGATAAAATATGCGCTATTTTCCATCTGGGTCTCCTCCGAGAAGTAATTCGACGAGTATGGCTTTTTGGGCATGCATCCGATTTTCAGCTTGTGGGAATAGACGCGAATGCGGGCCATCCGCGACTTCATCCGTAATCTCTTGACCGCGGTGGGCAGGCAGGCAGTGTAAGATGATCACGGTAGGTTTTGCCAATTTGACGATCCTCTGGTTGACCTGGTAGGGAGGAAAGACCTTCTCACGATTTTTTGCTTCTTCTTCCTGGCCCATACTGGTCCAGGTATCCGTATAGATCACATCTGCCCCCTCAGCAGCCGCTTCAGGCTCACGCATCAATGTGACGGAGCCACCTGAAAGTTTCGCCAGTTCGCGGCACTGCTCAACAGATTTCTCTGGCATGTCGTATCCCTCGGGGTTGGCAATCCGGAAATCGGCACCCAGCTTTGTGACAACCTTCATCAGGGATACAGCAACATTGTTACCATCGCCGATGTAGGAAACAGTGCGTCCATTCAGCGGTCCAAACTCTTCAAAAATTGTGAGGGCGTCCGCCATCGCCTGGCACGGGTGATTATAGTCGCTCAACCCATTAATCACTGGGACAGAGGACCATTTTGCCAGCTCGAGGATATGTTCATGCTCAAAAACCCTGGCCATAACAGCTTGCACATAACCAGAGAGCACACGCGACACGTCTGCAATTGATTCTCGCTTGCCCAAGCCTATTTCTTGGGGTGAAAGGTACAGGGCATCCCCGCCAAGGGTGCGCATGGCCATATCAAAACTCACCCGGGTGCGTAAGCTTGGTTTTTGAAAGACCATCGCCAGCACCTGATTCTTTAATAATGGTCTGAATTCACCTTTCTTTTGCTCGATTTTGAGTTTCAACCCCAATTCAAGCATACGTAGAATATCGCCTGCGGAAAAATCCGCAATATCAATAAAATGTTTCATATTTTCTCCTTTCATCTTGACTAAAACATTGTAGAAAAATTACTCTTGCTGAATTTCTGAGAGGTTTACGGTAACGGTTTCACCTTTACGGTAGTCGGCAGCTTGCTGTAAGGTAGTGACTTGGGCAATCCCCAATAGGAAGAAACTACCTGTAGATAAGATGCTAACGACCAGAAGAAAAGTTGCAGTATACGACCGGAAATTTGATAATTGTTCGCGTAGATCATCAAGGATCAAATCGTATTCGGTGAGAATTGCACGGGTATCAACTAAATCGTTTTCATAGGTGCGGATATCGCTGGATAGTTGTGTAACGTCTGTCTGCAACTGGAGCATACCGTCATCGGTTTCGCGAATGTATTGCTCAATGTTCAAGAAGGACTGGGGTACATCGTCCAAGCTTTCAGATACCTGCTCAAGGCTGATGCTGAGGGGGACATCGGGTCGGTAATCGGGCATCAGGGGAAGCGCAGCAATGATTCTGAGCGTGTTGTCAATCAACACGGCACTTGATGCAGCTGACGATAGGGCTGTTTGAGTGTCGATAATGGTTAACCTTAAATCACCGCCAATCAGGTCGGCTGATGAGCCTAAGGAAACCGAGATACTATCGATGGTGGAATTCAGATTTTCTAAAGTCGCGGATATGATGTCCAAGTTTTCTGCAGCGCCTTCAAGTGCACCGTCTAAAACCACGATGCCTGCTTCCGTATTGATCATGATTTGATCGATCGAATCGATCAGCAGATAAACTGTGCTTTGAATTTTTGGCTTCATATACCATGTTATGGCGATCCCAAACAACGAAAATAATATCCCAATGATGGCAATCAGGGTTAAAAGAGCTCCCAATCCGTTTTTGCCTGGTTTTTGTTTCATTCCACATCCTCCTGAGAGTTTATTATAAGGTCTTTTAAGATTTGGTCCTGGATGGTCCACATTATCGTTTGTTCCTCGGGGTCATAATGATCATAGCCCAAGAGGTGTAGCGTGCCATGGACAGCTAATAAAGCACACTCATGATCCAGTGGATGTTTAATTTCCAGTGCTTGAGATTGAGCTGTTTCAACTGAAATGATAATGTCACCTAAGTACAACCGATCAGTTTCAGGATCGATGTAGTCCTGGTTGAATGCCAGCACATCAGTTGTGGCGTCAACACCGCGATAAGTGTGGTTCAATTGCTGCATGTTTGCATCACTGGTGAGCTGCAGTGTTATGTCAACATCAGTTCGATTGTGGCGTTCCAATGTTGTTCTGATTGCCCTTTTCAGCAGATTGCAATCTACATTGGGTGGAAGTGATTCTTCAAATTGGATAAGGATCGTCATTTGGTGTCTTTTACTGGTTCGTTTTCAGGAGATTTTTCAGCATTCTTTTCATCCTGGTTTAATGCAGGATACTTGACTCGGGGGTGATATGAACCTTTCAGCGTATGGAAGAAGGATTCTTTAACCATTTGCAGGTCTCGCAGGGTAAGGTTGGTATCGTCCAACTGATGGTTTTGCGCATAAAATGTAACCACGGTATCGATTAATGATCTCATCTCATCATCATCTTTCGGCCTTTCTGCACGGGCGCGGGCTTCGGTACCGTCAGCCAACATTAACAGCGCAGTTTCCTTGGATTGTGGTCTGGGTCCAGGGTAGGTGAATAACGATTTATCAACCTCATCCGGGTTTTCAGCTTCATTTCTTGCATTGGTATATTGATAATGGGTGTGCATTGTTCCATGATGTTCCCGGATGAAGTCAATCATCCGGTTTGGTAACCGGTATTTCTTGGCGATATTTACCCCATCGGTAACATGACTGATGATTGTCTTAGCACTGAGGTATGGGTCAATTTCATCGTGGGGATTGATTTCATTTTGTATTTGGTTTTCTATAAAGAAGTGCGGGTTGCTGGATTTCCCGCAATCATGATAGATTGCGCCTACTCTGACTAACAGCCCATCCGCGCCAATAGCTTCAGCAGCCTGTTCTGCCAGGTTGGCTACCTGGAGGGAGTGTTGATAACTTCCTGGCGCGTTTCTCAGCATCAGCTGAAGTAGGGGATGGTCCGGACGGGATGTATCTAAAAGCTGAAGGGAGGTTGTGATGCCTAAGAATTGCGAAAAAACATACTGCAGTAATAAGGTCAAGCTGGCTGCTGCAATGCCATTGATCATCGAAACACCCGATAGTGTGGCAATCCCAATCCAATCGGTAACCGAATCCGGCAGACGATATCCCAGAATGATGCCGATGCCTGCCAAACCGATCACCAGGCCGGTTGCAAAGAAAGAACCGATGCGCCTGGCTTTACCCAAGGTGAGCATGCCCAAGATCGCGGGAAAGATATAGTAGATGGTCAGGTCAAATCCATTAGGCAGCCCATAGGCTGTGATTGTGCCCAAGATCAGGGACAAGAAAACGGCAAACTCAAAATTGAATATGATAGACAGTGTCAACCCGAAGGCCGCCAGTGGGTAAATATAAGGCAATATCGTCCGGTCGACCAGGAAAAAACGGGCAACCCCTAAGAACATCAGGAAAGTGACTGTAATTAGTAGGACTGCCTTGACCGTAAATTTCTCATCCTCTTTACGAAAATTGAAATATAAGAGGATAACAATACAGATTAATACCGTCAACACAGCTGCACCGATGGCATCCTGGAATTGGTCACTGGGTTGGATCAAGCCATACCGCTGTAATGCTTCCCACTCAACATCACGGATGATTTGTCCTAATCTTACCAATGTTTCACCTGACATAAAGGATCGGGTGACAGGTTCAACCGATTGACGGGCCTCTTCGATCGCATTTGTGGTTAGCTCTTCGCTAAGCAGGCTGTTTGGAACGATAAACGGCTCAATAAGTTCAACGACGATGTTGGCTTGATCTTCTGGAAACGCAAAATCTATCAGAGAGGGGATATTTCTTTTCGCCGCGAAAATGTCACCTTCGCGCAGCGTATTGCGCATGATTTGTTCAAGGACAGAGGTCGCCTCTGATTCAATAGCAGTCCATCGTGAGTCATTCAACTGAAGGATACGGATGATGGTTTCTTCTAAAAGGTCGACATCTTCAATTGCCTGGATATCCGTGATTTTCTGATCCATACTGGCAAAACTGTCCTGTCGGACTGTTGTGATGAAATATAAAACTGTCCGCAGTTTTTCTACCTGGCGTCTGCCTATACTGGGATCTGTGGGGAGGTAGATCGGTTCAACCGCATTGGCTGCATCCTGTCGGGCTCTCTCGGTCAATATCTCGCTCTCATAGCTGAGAGAATAGGGTGCTAGGATATCCTGCGATGCGACATCGCCGATTTGCATTGGAAATGAAGATTGCCTGAATGAATCAGGCAAGATGAGCATGAAGAAAGCAATGATCCCGGCCAGAACCAGGATCAGAGTCTTCAAGATTCCTGGTCGGAAGCGATGCCTTTGGCCTTTAAATCGATTATTCATCAACCCTTAATTTTGTAATAGTTCCCTGACAATCTTGCTTGCGTCTTGCCCAGACGCGCGTCCTGCCAATTTTGGTATTAGGATTTTCATGACTTCGCCCATATCCCGCAGTGTGGACGCGCCAGTTTCTATAATGACGCTCTTTGCCAGCTCAACCAGTTCTTCTTCATCCATCCTTTGGGGCAGAAAGCGGTTGAGGATGACCATTTCCTTTTCCGCTGTCTCGATCAGATCAGTGCGATGTGCTCGCTTAGCTTCCTGGATGGCATCCTGGCGTGTTTTGACTTCCTTCTGAAGAATGCTTAATATCCGCTGATCATCGATTTCGCCGCCTTTTTCGATATCAGCGAACTTAATCGCCGTCATCACTAATCGCAGCGTCCTTTTGGTGTCCTCATCCTTTGCTTTCATGGCTGCGGTCAGTGCGTTCTGGATGGTTTGTTTCAAGTTCATAGTGATGATTATACCTTTTCTTGCTTTATTTTTCTTTGAAATGAATAGTAATTTTTTGACTTGGGTCTATCTGGATTAGTTTCTCAATCAGATTCTCATAAGCTGCCTGGGTGGCTTTATAAGCTGCCCAGTATGCGAAATGAAAATCAGGACCAGATGCTGGGCTGTCGAGGTTCATTTTTGCATGAGAGTCGGAAGGCATCCGGGGGGTAATCAGTGGTGAAAGGACGGGGATCAAGGCCAAGAACTCGATCATGCCATAATTTTTTCCTGAGGCAAAATTTGGATGGCTGATGATGTCGGGGTTGTTGGCTACAATCGTATCTGGGGCGTGGTGTGCATGGGTTTGCCGCCACAATTGGACATAATTGGAATGGCTGTAAAGATCCTGCCATGAATGAATTATGCGACCGAAAGCTTGCTGGGCTTGTTGGAATTTTATCTGCTCAAGGTATTGGATCAGCATCCTTTCCTGATCTGCGATGTAGCGAAAACCGGCACTAAATTCACTTCCATCAAAATGAATATGATCATGCCCTAACATGTATGCCACTCGGTCCTGGCGAACATTGGCCTTGATGATCCTCTCCAGTGCTTTGCTTGAAAAGTGGCTTTCGAGTGCTTTTCGGGTGATCTCAATATGGTATTTGGTATTCATCTTAAGGTTCGACGACCAAGTATTCTCGGATGGCTTCTAATGTTGACGGGCCGATGCCTGCGATATTCAGTAGATCATCTACCGTCTTGAACGCGCCCACCTGATCTCGATATGTGATGATATCCAGCGCTTTTGTTGGGCCAATGCCTGGTAGCGATTCAAGCTCAGCTTGAGTTGCTGTATTTAAGTTCAGCGGGTAGTCGAAATATGAAGCATCATCGAACGGGTTGTTTCCCGGTGCATTTCGTGCGGTATCTGGGATCTTTTCTCCGATTGATGGGATATAAAAGTAGTCCCCATCGCGTAAGATGAAGACATTATTGACCCTGTCAATATCGGCTGCTTCAGTCAACCCGCCTGCTAGTTCAATCAGGTCATACAAACGTGCTTCTTTTTCCAACGAGTAGATTCCGGGCATGTTAACCTGACCTTTGATCAGGACTTGAATTGGTGCTAAAGTCGCTGTAGGCTTTGGCAAATGCGTCGGTGTGAGGGTGGGGGCTGGCAAGAGCGCAATGGGTACGCCACGTTCTGGTTGTGCTATCAACAGGATAGCACCGGCAGCCAAGAGCCCGATTAAAACCCCTGTTAAGAGTAAAAGCCATGGTTTCAAGGGTAATTCACTCCTGGTTAAGGACTGATGATTTGTTTCACCTTGTTTTCGTTCTCTAATGCTGTCATCAGGTTAAAAGCCTGGATGGATACTTCAAGCATATCGGCAGTGGGTTCCCGGGTTGTCATGTTTTGTAAGGCTAAATTTGGCTTGATAATAAACCTTACGAAAGGATGATCAAGATGTTTGGAGAGAAGATGGATATATTCGTAAGCCAAACCTGCCAGCACAGGGATCATCAATAAACGCGAAAGTAAGCGCCAGTGTAACGGGAGCGGTCCAAACAATGAAAATAAGAGAATTGAAAGCAGTACCAGGGTGAGAATAAACGAGGTACCGCACCTGGGGTGTTGAAGAGAGTAAGCAGCTACATTCTCCACGGTGAGTTCTGCGCCGTCCTCATATGCATTGATGGTTTTATGCTCTGCGCCATGATACATGAAAACACGTTGGATATCCGACATCTTGCCGATCACCCATAAATACAGGATCAATAAAACCAACCGAAAAAGACCTTCAAATAAATTACTGACCCAGGCACTCATCTCGATTAATCTCGCCAACAGCCCTGAAACGAGTGCTGGTGCCAAGAAGAACAAGCCGATTCCAAAGAGTAAAGAAATCGCCAAGGTTAAGTAAAGCATGGGACCTTCAATTTTTTCGTCATCCCCAGTTTGGACATTGGCTGAAATGGTTAAATAGCGCATACCTAGTCCCAAGGCATCCCAAAGACCGATCAAACCCCTCAGGAAGGGAATCTTTGTCAGTTTGCTGGTATAAACACCGGCTAGATTTTCTTGGTGGACAATAATCTCGTTATTTGGCGCTCGATTAGCCATGGCAACAGCATATTTCCCTCGCATCAACACGCCCTCGATGACTGCTTGGCCGCCATAAGCGGGCATTCTTTCTTTCATGTAATAATCCTCTTTCTATTCAAAACTCAAGAAGAAGCGAATTAATGCTTCAACGCCTTTTCGATGGGTGGGCAAATGCAACCTTTCGTTGGGTGAATGGATTTGATCGTCAGGAAGACCAAATCCAGTGATGATGGAATCGACCCCCAGGGCATTTTTCATCGAAGTTGCAACTGGGATTGACCCGCCCTCACGTTTCCTCAAAGGTTTCACCCCCCATGTTTGTTGAAGGGCATCAATAAATAAGCTGATACCTGGCGCTTGTCCTTCGGCAATGTAAGCGGGTGCACCAGACAGGTAATCAAGTTCCCATCTAACGGTGTCAGGGACATTTTCTTGAAGGAAAGCCCGTAAGCATTCATGGATCTTTTCAGGGTCCTGATCGGGTACTAAACGGGTTGAAACCTTTGCCATCGCATAGGCGGGGATGACCGTCTTGGCACCCTTATCAATAAAACCAGCATACAAACCATTTACATCCAACGTTGGCCTGGCTCCGACCCGTTCAATCGGGGAAAACTCGGTATCGCCGCCCAACGCTGGAACGCCGGTTACAGCCTTAAAGAAGTTATCATCCATGCCAATCTTAGACAAATCAGCATGCTCTTTTTCGGTAATTTCCCTCACCTGATCATAAAATCCAGGTAAGGTCACTTTTCCTTGATCATCATGCATTTTTGCGATGACTTTACTGAGTACATTCGCCGGATTGGCTACGACACCGCCAAAAACGCCTGAATGGAGGTCTGCTTTTGGCCCATATACTCGCAGCTCAAAATAGGCTAATCCACGTAATGCGTAGATGATGGTGGGTTTGTCTGGTGCAAGCATACCTGCATCAGGATTTAATACAATGTCACAGGCCAGCATGTTTCGATGTGAATCTAAAAATCCCTCCAAACTGGGTGATCCGATCTCCTCTTCACCCTCAATTAAAAATTTTATGTTGATTGGGATCTCTGCGGTGTGATAAATTGATTGTAATGCTGAGATGGCTGCCCATATTTGGCCTTTCATGTCAGAAGCGCCGCGGGCATACAGGTAATCACCTCTGACTTCTGGCTTAAAGGGCGGTGACTCCCACGAATCGATGGGGTCTGGCGGCTGAACATCATAGTGGCCATAAATCAAGATGGTCGGTTGCTTGAGATCTACGATTTTTTCACCATAAACGATGGGGTGCCTGGCAGTCGGAAACACCTCAACCTTTTCAAGACCAATCACAGCTAATTTGCTTGCCAAGAAATTTGCTGCACGAAGGATATCTGCCTGATGTGCTTCATCCGTTGACACCGATGGGATCCGTAAAAACTCGAGGAATTCTTCGAACAGGTCATGTGCATGCGTTTGATAGTCTTGAAGGTGTTTTTCGATTTGGTTTGTCATTATGGTCCTTTTGATGATTTGATCGTACTGATTATATGACAAGTTCGCTTTTTTTGTTACGATGGTTCAATCTTATACTACCCTTGAAGTGCATTAAAATTGATTTTATTACTGATTTTGGTTGACGCTGCCAACAAACTCAATCATAATCAATAAGCGATGTAACTTAATCGATTTATGTGCATCAAAAGATTACATAACAGAAAGTTGAGATATTAATGGCGGAAAATAATTCGAACACTATTGAAGAAAGAGATTTATTGATCCTTGGGTCAGGACCTGCGGGTCTCTCTGCGGCACTTTACGCTGCCAGGGCAGAGTTAATGCCCTTGCTGCTGACCGGAATGATACTCCATGGTCAGGCGTCAACCACCGATACCATCGAAAATTACCCGGGATTTCCTGAAGGCGTTGGCGGCAGTGAATTGGGACAATTGTTCCAAACGCAGGCAGAGCGATTTGGCGCTGAAATCGTCATGGATATGGCTACCAGCGTCGATTTGCGTCAACGACCTTTTGTGATAAAAACTTACAGCAAAGAATATCGTGCGAAAAGCTTGATTATCTCAACAGGTGCTTCTCCAAAGAAACTCGATGTTCCCGGGGAAAAAGCGTTAACCGGTCGGGGTGTATCTTATTGCGGCACCTGTGATGGCTGGTTTTTCAAAGATAAAGATATTGTCTTGGTTGGTGGCGGCGACAGCGCGCTGGAAGAGGGGCTATTTCTAACCCGTTTTGCGAGATCCGTTACGATCATTCACCGCCGAGATTCTCTCAGGGCTGGTGCGCTTTTGCAAAAACGAGCATTTGCCAATCCTAAAATCAAGTTCATCTGGGATTCTGTTGTGACAGAGATTATCGGCGATGATGCTGTCAAAGCTGTCCGGATAAAAAATCTTAAAACAAATCAGGAATCAATCCAAGAAACCAGCGCTGTTTTTGTTACAATTGGACATCGACCAAATTCTGAGCTGTTTGTTGACCAACTAGAACTGGATGAGTTGGGTTATATTAAAGTAGATAAATATATGCATACAAACATACCTGGCGTATTTGCAGGCGGTGAGATCGCTGATCCTCACTATCGGCAGGTGATCACTTCAGCAGGCATGGGTGCTGCTGCAGCCATCGAAGCTACCCGTTATTTGGAGAACTTAGAAGACACCGAGTAATGTCAGTAATCTGTGCGTGAACAAAAAACCGGAGGGTATTCCTCCGGTTTTTTAGTCATTTAAGTGGTAGCTTAGGGGTTCGTTGTTGTGCCAAACCAGGCAAATACCCGATCGTCACTGCGGTTGCCAGCAATTTCCCAGTTTTCACCGTTATTTTCATCTCCACCAATTTGGCGGACAATATAAACGGACCAGCGGAAGATATGCGGCCTGCCGTCGGTTGGCATAAACGATTGAGGGATAATAAAAGACGTATCTCTCACATACTCGGTCACTGTCCATTTATCTTCGCTGGTAAGGTCTGTAATCGTGACGGCATAGGCTTCGTTGGTTTCCAATGCGCCTACTGCAGCCCACTGCAGGGTGATGACATCTGTCGCTGAGATAAATGAGGCACCGTCCGCCGGCAAGAGCAAGTTAGGTCCCGGATAGGGTGGGAGCTGGGTTGGTGTGGGCGTTGGACCGGCTGTAGGTCTGCGTAAACACAGTGGGATTACCAAATTCTGACCTTCATATACGGTATCACTTGGCAAGCCATTGTATTCCCTAATCGTCACCATTAAGACATTATACGTATTTGCGATAGAGCTGAGGGTGTCGTTGGCTTGAACGGTGTAATTGATTGTCTCACACGCGACTTCTGTTTTTTCAGCATCACTTAAAGTAGCAGTTGGCTGAGGTGAAGCGGTAGGTGTGGGTTGTGGGATTAGGAGTGGTTGGTCTTCATAAAGATCACAGTTGGCAGAAAGGTTATTTTCCAAAATGATGCTTTGCACCGACACATTGAACACAGCCGCGATCCCTGCGCACGAGTCGCCAGGTCTGACGAGATAATCAATGGGGGGTAAGGGGGTCCAGGTCGGTGCCTGTGTTGGGGTCAGGGTGATCGTTGCCGTGGCGGTTTCGGTTGGGCTGGCGGTGGGTGTGCCGACTTCAGGCACGATCTCGGCAATTTCAGGGCCATTGCCTGAATTAATTACCAGGAAGATGACAACCGCGCCTAAGGTCAGGAACAAGGCTAATATACCCAAAGCAGCAGGCAAACTGAGGGTTATCTCAGGTAATCTTTTAGCACGAACTTCAGGAGATTTTTTTGTTTCGGCTTTTTGATCAAGTTCTGTGCCACATACAAGACACCTGGTTGCGGATTCATTCAATCGAGTACCGCAAACGGGACACAATTTTGTGGGTGAAGTGTTCTTTTCTTGGCTCATGATAATTCTGGACTAGTATACCTCATGCATTCCAATATGGGCAATATGGTTTAAATTGGGTGATCGTTGGCTGAGGGGGTGGTATAAATAGGCTGATGAACCACAGTTTATATGTTCACATTCCTTTTTGCAAACATCGCTGTCATTATTGTGATTTTAACACATATGCAGGGAAAGAGTCATTGATCCAGGGTTATGTTGACGCATTAATTCAGGAGCTTCGCATAGCCAGCTTTTTCCTCACCGATGAACAGGTTCATTCAATTTACTTTGGTGGCGGTACGCCATCACTGTTGGCGATTGAGCAATATGAAGAAATATTTAAAGCCATCGATCAATCTTTCACGCTGACAGATGAGATTGAAATCAGTATTGAGGTCAATCCCGGAACCTTGACAAGATCCTACCTGGACAGACTGCATAAATTGGGTTTCAACAGGATCAGCGTCGGTGTTCAGTCAACCAATTCATTTGACTTAACGAGGTTGGACCGGATTCATAATATCAATGATATCCTCGAAGGCGTTCGATTTGCCAGACAAGTAGGTTTTACCAACATCAATCTTGACCTGATTTTCAATCTCCCATGGCAGGATCTTTCAAGTTGGGAACGATCCTTGTCGCGTGCAATTGATTTAGCGCCTGAGCATTTATCCGTGTATGCATTGATTATTGAACCGGGGACACCCTTGTTTGACTGGTATTCCAGGGGATTGATTGCCCAACAGGATCAAGATCTTGAAGCTGAAATGTTTGAAACGACGATGGCGATGTTGGATAGGGCAGGCTATGTTCATTACGAAATTTCGAATTGGGCAAAATTAAGCACAGATCGAGATTATCGCTGCCAGCACAACCTGCAGTATTGGTATAACCTTCACTATGTCGGGGTTGGCGCTGGAGCGCATGGCTATCTTGGCGGTGTTCGAACCGAAAATGAATCTCAAATCGAGGAATACATTTCTCGTATTCGGTGCAAAAATTTGGATTCGTTGTCCTTTCCACAAACACCTGCCACACTGCTCACTTCCGAAATTGATTTAGCAACCCAAATGAAGGATTTTATGTGGCTTGGCCTGCGTCTGGTCAACGAAGGTGTTTCCGAGGACCGTTTTCACAAAACCTATGGTTGTTCTATGCGCGAATTATTTGATTCAGAAATTTCAGGATTGCTTGATTTGGGTTTGGTGAGATGGTCCGAAGAAGGGGGTGGTACTCTACTACTTTCAAAACGGGGGGTGATGCTTGCCAACCAGGTTTTTATGGCATTTATTTGATCAGGTAACCGAAACCCTGGTGCCGTGACCATTAACGACCCAATCCTGGGGACCGCCAAAGGGCGTTGTCCAGCGGAAAAGCCATTTTGCCTCATGATTGCGCATGTTGACACAGCCGCTGCTCATCGGTGTGCCAAAATTATTATGCCAGTAGGTGCCGTGGGTTGCGATTCCGCCTTCCCAATCAAAGAAACAGTTCCAGGGAACGCCAACCAATTCATAAGCATATATATTTGAGGTAACCTGTCCATTCCCCATGTGCTTGGATGGGTGTTTGGGGTCGATCCTAAAATTGCCAGTTGGCGTTCTAGAAACGCGATTCGGCGTACCTGTTGAGACCCGGGTCTGAAAAACGATGGTATCTCCCTCATAGGCTGTTAAGGTTTGCCTGGCAATAGAAATCTCAACACGCTTTTCGCGATCTGGGACATCTGGTGATATCGGGTCAAGTTCGGAATCATCGACAATCCGCATGTGGTCTGCAGGGATAGCATATTTAATCTTCAACAATTGGTCTTGCAGGTTGTACCAGGGTTTCCCATCCGGTCCGGTGATGATGTCTCGTATCCAATGAATGGTTTGGTAGTACAAGCGGTAAACTTGTTCCCAGCCATTGTGGGATGAGTACATCATAGCCCGTGTGAACGGAACGGTGACTTCACCTAATTGGCCATCTTCGTGAATGGTATCAGTCAGCGGATTTAAGACATGTTTGACCTCTGCCAGCCATTTACAGTGGACGTATCCTCCCCAAACACGGTACCAAATTGGGTTGTATTCCGGTCCATACTCCGATTCAACCTCTTCGTAGACGTTGATGATGTCGTCTTTGTTGCGTTGGTAAAGAATGACACTCTCTTCGTTAGGCATCCGGTGGATGCTCACTGATCGGATGTTCCCGGTACCGCTCACCCTGACCAACTTTGGTGGGAGTGACATGCGTGCTGATTCCCGCATGGGATTTAATGCAAGTGTACCCAAACTCAGCGCGGCTAACTTGATAAAATTTCTGCGAGAAACGGTCTTATTTGTCATAATTTGGGATTATACCCTGATGATGCACTTTGTCAATAATCGAAGTCCTTAGGTTCAATTTCGGCAACGGATTTTTTTATGTGGGTTGGTAAATAGGGGAATTTTCCAATATCCTCTTCTTTCGTGACGCCACTGAGGACCAAGATGGTTTCCATACCGCTGGTGACCCCGGCAATGATGTCAGTATCCATTCGGTCACCTACCATGATAGTGTTTTCAGAATGCACATTGAGGTAGTTTAAGGCGGTGCGCATCATCAAAGCATTGGGTTTCCCAATAAACAGAGGGGCGACGCCGCTAGCTTTTTCGATTAGCGCAGCCATGGCACCACACGCTGGAACCAATCCACCCTCACTTGGCCCCGATGAGTCTGGATTTGTAGCGATAAATCGTGCGCCTTCGTTGTGAATTAATCGGATAGCCTTTTTGATCATCTCAAAATTGTAAGCAAGGGTTTCACCCAATACCACATAATCTGGGTTGATGTCTGTGATGATGTATCCAATATCATGAATGGCCTGGGTAAGCCCGCTTTCGCCTAATACATAAGCTTTTCCGTTTGGCCGCTGACGTTGAAGAAATGCCGCAGTTGCCAGTGCGGAGGTAAAAATTTGTTTTTCTTTGATTTGCAGGCCAGTCTCCTGGAGACGATGGGCAAGATCTCTGGGTGTATAGACCGGGTTGTTTGTGAGGAGCAAGAATTTGCGTTTTTGTTCTAGGAGTTTATTGATAAATACATCCGCCCCGGGGATGATGGTTTTGCCTTCTACTAAAACGCCATCCATATCGATCAGAAAATTCTTCATTGTTTTATCTTTCTAAAATTCCTATTTGATTTTTATATCATTTTACAATAAACTAAAGAAATTGTTTAGGGACAAGTATTATATGTTGAGTGTCTTTGATTTATTTTTTCGTTATCAGTATAACCGATTATCGTACACGAGTATTGAGTAATCGGTCTATCACTAAACCTAATAGCTGAAGCGATTTCATGGCATCGTATTCTGTGAGTCACTTCTCTTTTTCGCTTCATTCGTAGTTTTCGATCGTTTCTGATGAAATTAAAGCTTCGTTCAGTTGATTTCCAGCCAATAAACTGCTCAATTCGCTGTTGGTTTCAATATGCATCATTGCTATGAAAGTTAAGCAGGTTCAATCCTGACCGTATACACACACAACGGACATTTACCGTCGATTCTGAGCTGATCAAGTCCCATATATCTATTCACTTTCTCCGATGGAACCGATCGAATTTATATTCATCCCCAGCTTAAATGTCAATGGCCCAAGTTCTTCCCAATCAGATTGGCATGTTGTATCCATTCGGTAAACTCGACGATATTCCATTCTGGTTATTAAGGAAATTTATTCATTTGTTTGATTTAACAGTAAAATTCTTTGATTGCTTCTATCGAATAAATCTTTCACATCACAGCGCTTGAAATAAGAATTAACAAGAAAAGGAAAAGATGAAAAGAGACTGGAAACGATATCATCCACCACAAGAACTCGCAGAGGTGTTTTCAAAGAACCCCGATGTGCAAGTCATCAGTACCACACAGGAGCTTTTTGATTTAGCGTGTGGTGATGCTAAAAGCAGAACATTTGAAGTTTCATACAATGTGCCTGGAATTAGTAAAGTTGTTGATGCAACCGTCATTCGTGTCCGTAATGGTATATCAGCAAATTATCCATCCCCTTATATGCGCCGGAGAGATCCTGATGCGATGCTCATTGGTGACGAAGAACCAACGGATCACCTCACTTTTGCATCCGTTTATGGGTATCCATTTTCCGAACTGCGTCAACGGACATTTGACTGGTTGGCAGAAAACCCTTTGATTTGTTATGGTTATGTCACTGGAAAAGCGGGCATTGGTAGGGATGCTTTGGTCGTCGCTCCGGCCAATGCGGGCTTTTTTGGCTTTGGGTTAGCTCTTTTACAGGGGATCATCGCTTACGAAGACCTATCCGATGACTTCAATCCAGCATCGGTCATTTATGTTGCCCCGACATTTCGTTATACCGACTTAAAGGGTAAGCAAGTTGTTGTGCATCATCGCAGGCCTGGTATGCACGAGGTTTTTTCGTATAGTTTATATCCGGGTCCAAGTGCAAAAAAAGCCGCCTACAGCATTTTGTTGAATCAAGGTGAGCAGGAAGGATGGGTGACCGCTCATTGTTCGACAGTTCGCGTGGTGACTCCTTATGATAATTCCGTCACAATTATGCATGAGGGTTCAAGTGGGGCAGGAAAAAGTGAAATGTTGGAGTATCCCCATCGTGAGGATGATGGGCGGTTACTTTATGGTGAAAACCTGGTAACGGGTGAAAAACGTTTGCATGAACAGCCGCGCACATGCATCCTTCATCCTGTAACAGATGATATGGGTTTATGCCATCCCAGCATTCAAACAAATGGAAAACTGGTTGTTACCGATGCTGAGGACGCATGGTTTGTCCGGACCAATCACATTACCCATTACGGGACGGACCTCAATTTAGAGCGGCTGACAGCTGAACCACCTGAACCCATTCTTTTCATAAATATTAATGCCGCCCCCGATGGGATTGCGTTGATCTGGGATCATGTGATGGATGCACCTAACAAACGCTGTCCCAATCCACGTGTGATTGTTCCCCGGCGGATCATGCAAAACGTCGTTGAAGGACCAGTTGAAGTGGATATACGCTCCTTTGGCTTTCGGACCCCGCCGTGCACAACCGAGAAACCAACCTACGGTATTGTTGGATTCTTTCACATCTTACCCCCGGCATTAGCCTGGCTGTGGCGCCTTGCTTCACCCCGTGGGTTTGATAATCCCAGCATTGTGGAAACCACCGGTTTAACGTCTGAAGGTGTTGGGTCTTATTGGGCTTTTGCCACCGGAAAGCGGACAACGCATGCCAATTACCTGTTGGAGCAATTCATTAATTGTCCGAATACGTGTTATGTGTTGACCCCAAACCAACATGTGGGTGCCTGGAAGGTTGGCTTTATGCCGCAGTGGTTGATGCGCGAATATTTAGCACGTCGTGGAAATGCCAGATTCACACCCGAACAGCTTCGACCTTCGCGCTGTGCTTTACTAGGTGAGTATCCTCACCAAATTAACATTGAAGGACGATCGTTTTCTCGCTGGTTTTTTGCAGTGGAAAGCCAACCCGAAGTCGGGGAAGATGCTTATGATCACGGCTCTGAAATCTTATATCATTTTTTCCACAAGGTTCTATCTGAATATGATTGGAATGGGTTAACTGATTTGGGAAGGCAAATTCTGCAATGCTGTTTTGATCGAGGCAGCGTTGATGATTATAAATCTCTGATCTCTTTCTAGTCAGTCAAAGTTCCTAGTCTTGATATCCATTTTGAGAGAATCCATTGGTTTTGGGCACTTTATAATAAGCACATAGATCTCTCTACGAATTCATAACAAAGAGAAAAGCCACTACGAAGACCTTCATAGTGGCTTAAGTTCTTATTGGGATAGTCGCGGTTTATTTTTCTGTCAGGATGATCCTGGCATCAACCACCTTGACCCCTTTGCCTTCCTCATAAACCAGGATGGGATTGGCGTCTGATTCGAGGATTTCTTCACTCAGATCTGTGATCATGAATGCGTAACGGGACAAGACTTCTGCGAGGGCTTTCCTATCTCGCGGTGCTTCTCCACGTACACCATCCAAAATTGGTGCACCGCGGATGCCGTCCAACATGATTTGAGCTTCTTTTTCTGAGATCGGCGCCACCCGGAAAGTGACATCTTTCAGCACTTCCACAAAAATGCCGCCAAGGCCAAACATCACGGTTGGGCCAAACGTGTGATCATTTACAGATCCAACAATCGTTTCAGTACCCCATGGCGCCATCTCCTGGATCAAAATACCATGAATTTCTGCATCGGCTTTGTAAGCTTTGGCATTCTCCAGGATGGTTTTATAGGCTTCGCGGACCCCGACTTCATCTTCAATATTGACTTTCACACCGCCAGCATCCGATTTATGCAGAATATCTGGCGAGACGATCTTCATCACGACCGGGTATCCAAACGACTCAGCTGTTTCAACGGCTTCTTCTTCGCTGGTGACGACAGAGGTCTGTACAACGGGCAATCCATAGGCTTTGAAGATCCCCTTGGATTCGATTTCGGTCATACCGGTTCTGCCATTTGCACGGACGGCTTCAATGATGTCCATTGCAGCTTGCTTATCTACTTTGTGATTGTTGTTAATGGGTTCGTTCTTCAATTCTTGCAGACGGGCGTAATCGCGCAAGGTGCCCATGGCTTTTACTGCTAGGTGGGGGTCGTTATAAGCAGGGATACCGTTTTCAACCAACCATTGCATGGCTTCATCGGACCGTTCACCACCCACAAAAGAAATCGTTACGGGTTTGTCTTTGATGCCAGTTTCTGTAATAGCCCTGTGCAGTGATTTGGCTATTTCCATTGGATTGGTCATGGCTGTTTCACAGTACAAAACGACCAGCCCATCCACCCATTCATGTGCGAAAGCGTACTTGGTTGAATCAAAGTACCATTCATTGCCTGCCATTCCAGTCAGGTCAACCGGATTCTTTGCAGAGCCAAAGGACGGCATGTGCTTTTTAAGTTCTTCCTGTACAGCTTCAGGCGCAAACTTCATTGGGAGACCGGCTTCTTCTGCAGAGTCGGTTGCCAAAACCCCGACCCCACCGCCGTTGGTGAGGACCAATAGGTTATCGCCTTGCATCGGCGGCTGCAGTGAAAGGGCTAAGGTGCAATTGAACAAATCGCTGAGATCTGTTGCCTGGATCGCTCCTGCTTGTTCGAATGCTGCACTGTAAATCTTCTGCGCGCCGGCTAAGGAACCGGTGTGTGAAGCAGCGGCTGCTGCGCCATGTTCTGAGACGCCGGCCTTGAGGACCACAATCGGTTTGTGGGTGTTGGCACTTTCTTTAATGAAACGACGTCCATCTGTGATGCCTTCGATATATAAGGTGATGCACTTGGTATTCTCGTCTTCATTGAGCCATGCAACTGTGTCAGCAAAATCGACATCGGACATGTTCCCAATGGAGATCAACTTGTCAAAGCCAATCCTGCGAGTAAAGGTGATGGCATCGATAGCGATCAATAACGCGCCGCTTTGTGAGACCAGTGAGGCTGAACCGTCTAGGGGTAAAAAGGGCGCAAAGGATGCGTTCATGTTATCGGAGTTCGAGAGCGTCCCCACCACGTTTGGACCCAAGACTCGCATACCATAGGAATTTGCAATCCTGACGAGTTCTTCTTCAAGTTCTGTATCGCCAACTTCTGCAAATCCAGAGCTAATAACGATCAGTCCTTTTACACCTTTTTCGCCACATTCTTTTGTGACATCGATGACGAATTTTGCGGGAACAGTGATGGCCGCAGCATCCACGGGTTCAGGAATGTCCAGTACAGATTTGTAAACCTTCAATCCAAGAATTTCATCTGCTGTAGGATTGACAGGGTAAATGCCGCCCTGATAACCGCTTTCGACAAGATTTTTTACGACAGTATGTCCAATTTTCCCCGGTGTGGCCGAGGCTCCAATAATGGCAATGCTTTTTGGCCTCAGTAGACCGGTTAATACTTCATCCACGTCTTCCTCCTCAGAATGTTAATATTATTGTTGCAACAATTATTGTTCAAACAACCTCAAATTTACCATCGGCAATTGTACCTTATAATTTTGTTAATCACATAAATTATGACAATTATCTTCTTAATTGTTGAGGTTTTTCCCAATGGCACAGACGAAAGCCCGGATATCAGCTAATTTGTTCTCGAACAGGATTTTAGAACGCAACGCAAAATTAGGTTTGAATGCCTGTGAGATTCTCGCTTCTGCCGTCCAGGCTGTTGATTCTTATGATTGTGTATTCGGAAGTATCAAAATAAAGAACAATCTAATCCAAATTAATAATCAGTTGATTGATCTGACGGTTATTAATCGCATCTTCTTAATCGGATTTGGTAAAGCTTCGGTTCCCATGGCAAAAGCATTGCTGGATAAACTTGACGGTAAAATCCACCAAGCTTGTGTGGTCACAAAAGATCCAAAATTTCTAACCGAAAATGGCTATCGAAACAAGTTGTCAGTGTATTTGGGTGGGCATCCCGTCCCCACGGAGGCGTCGATTAAGTCAACGCAAATAATCCTGCAAAGGCTACCGAAACTTACAGAAAAGGACCTGGTTTTCGTGCTGATTTCTGGTGGGGGATCAGCGCTGTTTACTGAACCCGTCAGCGGTGTCAGCCTTACCGACTTGCGAATCTTGACCCAAACATTGTTAAATTGTGGTGCAGAGATTAAAGAAATAAACACCTTAAGGAAACACCTTGACCAGGTCAAGGGCGGGCGTCTCGCAAAAAGACTCCAACCTGCCTCAGTGCAAGCCTTAATCCTTTCGGATGTCATCGGTGACCACCTGGATATGATTGCTTCCGGTCCAACCGTACCCGATCCAACCACATTTCAGGATGCCCTTGAAATTCTTGACCGATATGATATCAAATCAGCTGTTCCCAGTACTATTCTTCGTTATCTTGAGGATGGTAAAAAGGGAGGAGAGCCAGAGATTCTTAAACCGGGCAATTGCCCAGCAGGGCGGGTTGGCCACCATTTAGTGGGTACCAACTATTCAGCCGCAGATGCAGCTCGCCGCCAAGCGAAAAAATTAGGATACCGTGCTGAAATTGTTACCACGACATTGACAGAAAGCACAGAGGAAATAGCAAATTATTTGGATTGTGTTCTACAAAATAAACGAGCAAACCGCCACCTTTCTGGTCAGCCGGTCTGTTTAATTTTTGGTGGTGAACCAACGGTCAAGGTTATGGGGGATGGTTTGGGCGGCAGGAATATGGATTTAACCTTGAGGATGGTCTCAAAATTGGCAGGCATTTCCGGCGTCCTTTTTATTTCTTTTGCAACGGATGGTGAAGACGGTCCCACTGATGCGGCAGGTGCAGCAGCTGATGGTTTACTGTATGATGAAGGTAAAGAGGTGTTTGGGTTAGATATCCAGGCTTTTATAAAAAACAGCGATTCGTATCATTACTTTGAGAAGGTAGGTGGCTTGATCAAATCCGGGGCAACCGGAACGAACGTCAATGACCTGATGTTCTTCCTAATCAATAAACAGTAAGTCGGAAAAATTATCGAATTAACAGAACTTAAGAACCTTTGAGCATCACCTAGCAAAAAATTGAAATTAAGGTATAAATACGGCTTACAAAACCACATTACCCAAAATATTGGCAATTTGGAGACGATTTACTAATGAAGACGAATAAAAATCGCCTGCGTCGGCAGGTTTTCTTAATCGCAATGCTTTCCATGGTTTGCCTTGTATCCTGCATCATGATCTACCTCGGTGGGACCCTCTTTCGATCCCAACTGCCGTTTTTCCAATTACTTGATGGCTACCAGGATGGCTCAAGCTTATTGGCGCCCAGACCACCAGTCAACCCGGGTGTGGTTGAACTGGAAACTTTTCCTGGCATTCGTTTATATATGATGCTCGGTACTGACTACCGACCAGGTTCAGGTTTCCGCACAGATACGATTATGCTGGTAGCCGTTGATGGGGCCACTGGTAAAACAAGTTTGGTTTCTTTCCCCCGCGATTTGTGGGTTTCTATCCCGGGTTATGGGGAGCAGCGGATCAACACCGTCATGCAAACCGGTGGATTCCAACTGATGGCGAATACCTTACAAACCAACTTTGGCGTCTACCCCACACAATACGCGATGATTGACATGCCGGGGTTTATGCAGGTGATTGATGTATTAGGTGGGATTGAGTTTACAACGGATCAATACACGGGTGATGCTTGTGAGACTTATCTGAACCCCAATAAGTGGTGCGAAGTTTATCCGGGGCCGGTCTCGATGGACAGCGATTGGGCCCTGTGGTATGTGCGGGCGCGCTACAATTCCAGTGATTTTGACCGTATGCGTCGGACCCAGGAAGTCACAAAAGCGATCTTTGATAAAGCCATCAGCCCAACAGGGGTGCTCAGATTGCCCGAATTGATGCGGATTTACAACACTGATGTGGAAAGCAATATCAGCCCAGATCAACTAATGCCCATGGCCCAGTTTGCAAGGCGAATAAACAGCGATGCAGATATCAGGCGGTTTACAATTGGACCGAATGAAACAACGCCTTGGACAACGTCAGATGGCGCGAGTGTTTTGTTACCGAACATTCCTGCCATCCAGGCTGTTTTGCAAGAAGCACTGACATTTGATTCCGACTAATTATCAGGTTCAATTTTGACAATTGAGATCAGCCAGTGTTTTGGATGGCTATGCAAAGGAGAGAAGTCACAGGTTTTACGGCCGCTCCCTTTATTTATGCCCATCAGCGGTCTTGCCAACTCGTGGACCCATATTGGGTGCTCCATGTTAGCCCGTTTGCTCCCGAGTACGCTGTTGACGACTTTTGCGCAATTTTGAATTTTTAGACCTAATCAAGTAAAATATACCTATCATTCAATATTTACGAATTTCCTGAAGGAGGAATAAGGCACATGAAAGGTCATCCCGAAGTAATTGACACCCTGAATTCACTATTAGCTGACGAGCTGACAGCCATCAATCAATATGTTGTACATGCTGAGATGTGTGGTGATTGGGGCTATGACAAGTTGCACGAAGCGATTGAAAAACGAGCAATCCAGGAAATGAAGCACGCTGAGGAATTAATTGAACGGATCCTTTTCCTCGAGGGGATGCCCGTTGTTTCCGAGCTGAACAAGATCAGCATTGGCGAAAATGTCCTTAAACAGCTTGAAAATGACCATGCCGCAGAAAAAGGAGCTGTGGAAGCGTACAACGCAGCTGTAGGTCAGACCGCACAGCTTGGCGACAATGGCTCCAAGATGCTGGTTGAGTCGATCCTGAAAGACGAAGAAGATCACATTGATTGGATTGAAGAGCAGCTTGACCAAATCGAACAGATGGGTTACGAGCGCTATCTCAACAAACAAGCCTAATACAGCGAACTTAAACAAAAAGGAGCGGTGCTGAACCGCTCTTTTTGGTTAACTCATCATCTCAATCCATTGTCCTTCAGCCACGCTGTGGTAATTTGTAGGAAAGCTTCAGGCGCTTCCTGGTGGGGGAGGTGACCGGCATCTTGGATCGTAAATTTCGTTACCTTAGGCTGGAGATTGAGCAGCTGGTCTGCCTGGGTCTCCGAAAAAAGACCATCATGTTCGCCTCTTATTACCAGTGTTGGGATTTCAAGCCGTCTAAGTTTTGAAGGCAAATCCTTTTGGATGGATTTCATCCAGGGTATAAGGTTTCTTAGTGTTGAGAAATAAGCACGCCGCTGTCCATCGCTCCAAACCCGTTGATTGACCCTGGTGTAAAGAAAGTCTCGATCTGCTTTGGGTAGCTTTTCTAGATGGTGATACACGGAGTTTAGGGTATTAAATGCTGCATCTGGATTTTTGCGCAGCCTGGTGTAAAGCCATTCGCCGACGAGCGGGATTTGCATCAGCTGGATGCTGCGGTCTTGAATTTTATCAGCCTGGTACAGCGCACCACCAACCAGAATTAACCCTGAGACACGCTCTGGAAAGGCGACAGCCAAACCATGGGCAAGCATACCACCCAGGGAGCTGCCCATGAGGATTGTGCGGTTGATATTTAACGCATCCAGAAAACCGATAATCGATGCCATCAAGAATTGTGGTGAATAATCGACATCGGGCTTATCCGAGCGACCAAAACCCGGTAAATCGATCGCAAGTGTGTGAAAATCGTCAGCAAGAGGTTGAAAGATATGCCGCCAAGTGTCGGCTTCATCACCCAGGCCGTGCAGCATCAACAAAGGCAGCTGGGATTCCTCACCTGATTCAAAATAGAACAGGGTAAAGTCCTGTTTCTTTGGTTGAATTTGTTTGCCGAATTTGGCTTGGGCAGGCCAAGGCTGCATTGGTCGAGTGAATTGTGTTTGTTTGGGTTTCATCTCTCACCTATCTTGTCTGGTATAGAATTAGCTTATGTGACATTATACAAGAACAATTTGCTATCTTTCCTTGATAAACTTTCACCTTTGGATGCTTTGATCAATTAAACGTTCAGCTTAACATTTTCTATTTAATCGAAGAACAGGTGTTGCATAATGTTGAACGATAACTGCTTTAAATCGAATAAGTCACCCAAATATTACCACTCCCCCGTATTATCGACACAATTTACTGTGTGAAAATCATTAACCTATTGTTAGCCTTATAGTAATTGACAGGGGGTAATGTGTGGATTATAATATTTGAGCATATAAAAAATAACAAAAGTTAACAATATAAAAAAAATGGATAAATTTCAAGAATATCAAGCGCCTGTGCAAGATGACCCTGAGAGGAAAACTCAGGATTAATTAGGCGCGCAGAACGTTCCTTGAAATTTGCTTGAAAAACAACATCAGGGTCACAGTTCTGTGACCCTGTTGCTTGTTGTAAGAAATTGAGATGCGAGTGAAAGGTAAGGTCACGTTATTATGCTGAGTTTTGTTTCGCAAAGTCTATGGTCCCTGATTGTGTTTGGGACAGTATCGATCATTGTTTTGGTTGTTGCTTCAAATGTCGCTGTGGGGAAGTTGACTGGCTTGGCAGGATATTTCCGCTTATCGACAACTTTTATGGGTGTAACGGTTGTATCCTTAGCGACCAGCATCCCCGAAATTTCCGCTCATTTTACAGCATCATTTGGGATCCTGAGTGGCGCCTTGGATTATGAGGTCAGTTCAGCAGTCGTCTTAGGTGCGAACATTGGGTCAGATGTTGTCCAGCAGACCTTAATCATGGCCATTGTGATCTTGATCGCAGGAAAATTGCATTTCAAGCGGTATTTTTTATGGAAGACGATGCTGCCGATGATCATCACAACCCTGATGTGCATTGTACTTGGCATCGACGGCCAATTTTCTCGTGTTGATGGTTTGATCCTGTTTGGCTCATTCATTGGATATATGTATTATTTATACGTTGATGAGCGAAAGCATTATAAAGAGGAAGATCACGGATTTGATGAGACTGGTGAGACCCCTGAAGGCATCCCGCAAAATGCAAAAGAAGCAACGCGTGATGGTATCATTTCTTTGTTGGCCTTGTTGATCACTGTCGGAAGCGCAATGGTAGCGTTGCAGGTGACGGAAGTGGTCGTGGCAGAGACCGGGATTGGCGGATCTCTGATTGGTGTACTCACATTGGGGATTGCTTCAGCCCTTCCCGAATTAATTACGGCAGTCTCTGGTGTCAGACATGGTGACAGCGGCATTCCTTTGGGCACACTGGTTGGCAGCAATATCACCAATCCCTTGGTGGCGATAGGGGGCGGGGCTATAATCAGCACTTATTGGGTTCCCCGCCCATTGGTCTATTGGGACTTACCCTGGGAGACGATCACAGGCGCACTTTTATGGATCATCTTGTGGGTCAATAAAGGAAAAATGGGCCGTTGGGGTGCTTACTATTTGATTGCTTTGTATTTCATTTATATCGGATTGCGAATGGTCTTCTTTTCTGTCGATTAATTGAGAGAAATTTCGCTTGGTTAATAAATACAATGCAGGTTTTTTGCCTGCATTGTGTTTTTGTGCGCCCAGCATGGGTGCTGACTTGAGGGTGTATCTGACCCGGAACAGAACGATCAGGGTTGTCTAATTTTCTACAGGTCAAGTGGTACAGAGCATTCACCAACACCATCAGCACTGGTTACAATGAAAATGTTCGGTTCGATTCCAGTTTGTGACCGATAGAGACTGAACACATTCTCAGTGAATGGTTCCACCTGATCTGTGGCTAATAATGCGAGGGCACAACCGCCAAAGCCTGCGCCCATCATCCTGGCACCCAAACACGCTGGTTGCTTTTGCGCAAGTTCGACAATCAGGTTCAACTCAGAGCTTGAGACTTCATAATCATCTCTCAAACTAACATGGCTGGCGTTGATCAATTGCCCCATCGTTAATAAATCGTTGTTTCGCATCGCTGTACTGAAGGCATGCACCCGTTGATTTTCAGTCACCACATGCCTGGCTCGTCGGTAGATCGTTGACGCCATATGCGTTCGGGTTTCTTCAACCAATTGGGGTGTGGCCTCACGCAAAAATTGAACTCCTAATAATTTTGAGGCTTGTTTTACTTCCTCGTGACGGGCGTTATAATCGGATTTTGTGAGCTCACGGCGGGTCATGGTGTCCAAAACCACCAGGGTGATTTCCTTTGGAATGGGGACATATTCGTAATCCAGGGTTTTACAATCCAGCAGCAGGGCATGACCTTCTTTGCCTGCTGCAGAAATCAACTGGTCCATAATGCCCACATTTACGCCAACCCACTCAGCCTCTGCTTTGCGGCTGAGCAAGGCCAACGAAGCAGGTGGCAGATCGATGTTAGATGCCAGACAAAAGGTTTTGCCAATGGCAACTTCCAAGGCCGCAGATGATGATAATCCCGCCCCAATTGGGATGTTACCAGCCACGACAGCTTGCCATCCATTTAGGGCATAGCCTGCATCCATTAATGCCCAGGCCGTACCCATCACGTATTCCTTCCAACCACCATCACCACGCTGCATATTATCGAGATTTACGACTAATTCTTGCTCAAAATCAATTGAATAAACCTGGATGACCTTATCATCTCGGGGTGTGAAGGCAAGCGTTACATTACGATCGATGGCAACAGGCAGCACGAAACCCTCCGAGTAATCGGTGTGCTCACCAATTAAGTTGATCCTTCCGGGTGCGGTGACGATCGAAGACGGGTTTTCACTAAAACGTTCCCGATATGTCTCTAAAATTTTGCCTATTTGTTCTTGGGACATATTGCTCCTCCTGCGATAACAGCGTTCTATTTTGGGTGTGGTTTTTGTTGAAAAGGGGCGCAGGTTTGCCTGATCACGAGCTGGGGATCCAACCTGACCACTTTGGGTTTGAAGCCTGGTTTGTTGATTGTCTCGATCAGGAGCTGCGCTCCGATTTGACCAAATTTTTTGATGGGTTGCCGGATTGTGGTCAGTGGGGGAGTAAAATAGGCTGTGAGGGGTAGATCATCGTAGCCGATCACGGAGATATCCTCTGGGATACGCAAACCTTTCTCGCGTAAAATCTGCATAGCACCTAAGGCCATACGGTCATTTTGTGCAAAAATCGCTGTAAAATCCACCTGGTAGTCAAGCAGTTTTTTAACTGCCATTTTACCTGACTCAGCAGTCCAGTCACCCTGAATTATCAAGCGTTGGTCTTCTTGAAGACCTGCTTCACCCAGTCCCTTCAGGTAGCCGGATAAACGATCTCGGGTGCATTCTTCGTTTTCAGGACCCAGAAGAGTGACAATCGAGGTATGACCTAAAGAAGCGAGGTACCGTGTTGCAATCAGACCGCCCGAGAAGTCATCCATACATACCGCTGATACTGGCTCATCATGCGGGCTATTTTTAATATAAACAACAGGGACCTTTGCTTCAATTAATGGTAAGAAATGGCGATAGCGGAGATCATCATGCGGGTTGATCACCATGAAACCGTCCACCCGGCGCGCCATCATTTCATTCACCAGGGGCAGCACATCAATCTCTGATGGGGCGCTGCCCGTGAATATTAAAAAACCATTGCGGCGAGCTTCTGTTTGGGCAGCTTGAACGATTGATGAAAAGTTGAAATCTGAGAGGTTGGGTGTGATGCAGCCAAGGGTATGGGTGCTGCCTTTCATTGAGCGCGCAATTGGATCCGGAGAGTACCCCAATGATTTAATGATTGCCTTGATGCGCTCGCGGGTCTGCGGGGCAACGTCTGGTTTATCGTTAATAACACGGGACACGGTCTGTTTTGAAACGCCAGCCATTCGAGCGATATCCGCAATTGTAATGCGCTTATTGCCAGCCATAAATCCTCCTACACGTGCAATTTGGTTGCTGATACCGGTCTCGTTACCGGTATCGTTACCGATATCAATATCATAACAAGTGGAGTGGGTGGCTGTCAATAGGTGAGGGTGTCTTCTCGTTAATTAATGAACTCCGGCGACTGTGCCGGAGTTCATTGCAAAGGAGGTAGAAATGAAGCCTTTAGTTGGTCATCTGAAGGTACCCAATATTTGGATCCTTTTTGTTTACAGGGAGTATGCCCATTGATCGGGCTTTGGAGACAGCCTGGTTTCGGTTGTCGACTTTCAGCTTGCGATAAATTTTGACGCTGTGACTTTTGATGGTGTTGTTTGAAAGGAATAAAGCGGTTGCGATTTGTTGGTTGGTCAACCCGGACGCAATCAGATGAAGAACGTCAATTTCCCTGGGACTGAGTACAGGGGTTCGATCATTTTTAGCAAAAGAACCATGAGTGCATGGGTTGAACTCATCCAGGTGGCGTAATAGAGCGGCAGCAAAATCCCTTGTGGCGGGATGACAGGCTGCCAGGTTAATGATTGGGACCAGGGACCGGCCGAAAAACAGGAAATCGCCAATGTTATTCTCTGGCGCACCCAAGGAAATGGCCTTTAAAATGGTTTTTTCAGCCTTTTGCACTTGGCCATTTTGGTTGTAGGCAATCGCCAAGGCAGCTAAAGACCTGATCAAGTACGAATTGGCACCTTGGTGGATAAATTTTGGAATGACTGCTTGCAGAATTTGGATTGCCCGATCGGGCCTCCCGTTGAGTATGTAGATGCGTGCTGCTGTTGGTAAAATCTGGCCGAGTCCGAAGCCGTATTGTTTGAACAACGCATCTGGCTGGATTTCTTCAAAACCGCTGGATGCCAACCATTCCAAACCTTTTTCGATGTGCCCCGCTGCGATATGAATTCGTGTTTCAAGCGCTTGGGTGTGCTGGATGTGGATTTTTTCGTAAAAATCCTGCCTTCCTTCAACGTGTTGTCGTAATTCGTCAAGCACATCTAATGCAGTGGGGAGATCGTTCTCCCTCAGATAGGCTTCGCACATGAATTGATATGCGGTATAGCCGTAAAGGATATCCGATTCGGCAGCAAGCTCGATGGCTTTTTTGAAGTGTCCTTGTGCATCATCCACACGGTTCCAGTATAAAAGAAGTTGACCGTAGCCAGCGATGATCTTGATTGCATGCGGCATATGTTCCAGGTCGTGTTTATTAACAAAGGCCAGCGCTTTCCGATAGATTACATCGGCATCGCGCAAGCGGCCTTGCACTTTTCGTAAGTATGTGAGGTAGTTATAAGCAGCTAATACGCCACCCCAATCCTCCAACCTGTAGCTGGACATCAAAAGCTTTTCGAACCAAATACTCGCATTTTTCAGATCGTTCTGAATCGTATAGGCGATTCCCAGGTTGCGTTCAATGAGGTTTTGAAAGTAAGTGTTATCCTCATCAATGTTCTCCAAGGCAATTTGAGAAAGTTTGATACCTGTTCTTGGATCGCTCGTGTAACTTTGGATGATTGCCCGCAGGGCTGCAATCTCTCCAACATCGTTATTGTTGTCACTGAATTTTTCTGCCAGAATTAAGGTTTTTTCGATTGTTTGTTGGGGATATTCACAAAATAACATCGCCGCTGCCTGGCAGATGAGCAGGGGAGCTGATGTTTCAATGATATCTATTGGTTGTGCTTCTAAAAACTGGAGACAGGTATGAAATTTACCGGCTAACAATAAGGCTTTGGCTTTTCCAATGAGGAATTGCTCTGTTGGCTGAGATTCGATTAAGGCTCGATGATCAAGAATGTAATGCTCGGTCATATAAACCTGACCTCGATTAGGTTGACAGTCACTTTATCAGGCTCTAAAGATGTACCTTCGTGAGATTGATGTGTTAATGGAACTGGGAAAATAAATGCAAGCGGATAAATCAATGCACTAGATTTAGCAGGTGTGGCATTTTGGGTACTCAAAGTTTGGGAAAAATGACTCTGCATATCTCAGTGTAACATGCAGAGTCTTTACCCGAACCCTACCAGAGTAGGGTTTTTTGTGTTCGTTTTAATCTTTCGTGTGCTTATTTGTCCATTGTCGCTATCTTAAAATTAGTTTTATTCAGTGCAAGTTTTCAATTGGTCTAAATGGCTTCTTGAATAAACGCATGCAAATCCTCGGACAATTTTTCAAGCGAAGGTTTGTGGAGGTACATCATATGACCAGCTCGATAATAGGTCATTTTGATGTTTCCTTGTTGCGCTTGGGGTAGGGGGATATGATTAAATGTGTATTCTGTGGCCAAAAAAGGTGTTGCCAGGTCATAATAACCATTGCACACAATCACCTTTAGCCCTGGATGCAATTGGAAGCCTTGCCGCAAATCTTTGGCGGTATTGACATAATGGTTCTGATAGTCCTCGAAGGTCCAGGTCTTATAAAGTGATTTGAGAATTTCGTAGGGTAAATCGGTTTCGTATTCCAAGTCTCGTCTGAGGTAATCATACATGCAAGCTGTATACGGGCCAAGGATAACAGCATAGCTTGGGTCCAATTCATGGGCTTCCCCGACCGTATCTTTGTCAATTCCCTTAAAACGGCTGTCAAACCGACCAACGGTAAAGCCCTCTTCTCGCAGCAATTCTTTGCAGAAGCGATGAATGTTAATGCGCAGGTTGGTGCCCTCGATATACCTTTCTGATAGACCAGTCAGGCGTGCCAGCTGTGTGATTATTCTGTCTTTTTCTTCTTTTTCAAGGCTATTACCTTTCATTAAGGCATGCGTGTAATCGCCTAATGCAAATTCTCGAGCTTCTTGAACAGCTGTCTCTAAATCTTCTTGTAGATCATCCGAAAGTTTATTATGATACCAGGCTGATGCGGTATAAGTAGGGAGGAAGAGGATATGCGGCAGATCATTGCCTTCGTCAAATTGGGCGGTGATGAAATTTAATATCGAAGAAACAAACATGATTCCATTCAAGTACATGCCGTGGCGGCGCTGAAGATAGCCCGCAAGACCTGCTGCGCGTGTTGTACCATAACTTTCACCGATTAAAAACTTCGGACAGTTCCAACGCTTATTACGGGTTGTCCAGATACGGATAAAGTCGCCGACGGATTCAATATCTCTTTTAACGGTATGAAATTGCTCGGGTTTCTCTTTTGGGACGGTGCGGCTGTATCCTGTGCTGACAGGATCAATGAATACCAGGTCGGTTTGGTCTAACAATGTGTATTCGTTATTAGTCAGTTGGTGTGGCGGCCCAATGGGTAGGCCTTCATCATCCATCAGCACCCGTTTGGGACCCAGCAAGCCTAAGTGCAGCCACACAGAAGATGAACCAGGCCCACCATTGAAGGAAAAAGTCACTGGTCTATCAGGAGAATCGGCGTCTTTCGTATAGGCTATATAGAAAATACTCGCCTTTTGCTTTTCACCCTCATCCACATCCTCTTCTTTTAACACAATTGTGCCGGTGGTGACGGTGTATTGGATTTCTTCACCTTTGAAAACAATTGAATGATGCGTGACGGAAGATGTCTCCTCAATAGGGGAGAGCTTAGAATCTTCAGGCTTTTGGCTGTTATCAGTTTTATGATTTTCGTCGGTCAAGGGTTACCTCTTTTAGTAAAATTTTGATGTGTATCCTTACGCAATCATCATATCATGAAAATAGTTCAATCCAGTTGACTTGGTTGACGGATTCGATGGTGTTATGGGAAATGGTGTCAAGGGCTGCCAGCTTGATTGGGTTTTTACCGACGCCAACCAGCTTACAGCTAACAACAATACCTAACGCTTCAAGCAACCTACAAGCCCCTTTTACAGATTGCAAGCCTTTAACAGAGTCTTCAAAAGCGACGATTTTTGCGTTATTTAACCATTGCCAATTGTGCACATCAGTCTGGCCCTGCCACAATGAAACTGCACATTCTATTGAAGTTGTGAGGGGCTGGCCGAGACAACGTTGTAAGAGCGCCAGCGCATGGACTGGGTTGGGTTTGAGTAGTGAGTGGTCCGGTAATTGACAATGGTTAACTGCAAACCAGGCTAATACACCGGATCCAACATAGGGTAGGTCATCTAAACCGATTAACGCTGTCCCCAACTCGGCTTCTGGTGAGCTCAGATAGCCGTCAGGTGAGCGGCTCGGTCGGTTGGTCATGATCCCGGCTTTGTGATTTGGATGCTCAAGCCACTCTCGCAATAATAGAAGCTGCTGATCCGTCATAATCGCACGGTCATACTGTGACAAATAGCTGTGTGTATCAAATCGGGGTGGTAAATGATAATGCTCAGTAAAATTTTCACTCCCCAACACGGTTTCCTGATGGGCGGGTAGGGTTAGGGATTGATAAATATCACGGCAGTGGCTCAAAATCCTCCATAAATGAGCCCGTTGATCGTTATTCAGCCAGGGATTTTGTTCCAATAAAAAAGTGTACGTCGTCACACCGGGAATATCGCCACCGTCTGGTAAATGCATCAGAAAATTGTCAAAATTTGGCTTCTTATCGGAAATTACGCGTGGACAGGGCGACATCCCATCCAAACGCGGACTTGGGTCAACCTGCCAAACGTGGATCAGGATTAATGCGGCACAAATGGCGACCGAATCCCATTCGTTGGTGATGTTTAGCGCCTCAAACCGGGCAATTTGGTTGTCCGTAAGCTCAGTTTGCGGTACCCCTAAGGCTTGTCCGATGCGTTTGACCGATGTCTGCAAGGCCGTGTGATAGCCTCGGGGCTGTAACAACACCCCGTCCATGTCGAACAAGATCAATTGATAGGAATTAAGTTGAGGTGCAGGCATAAGTGATTTGGGTTTCGACTATTTTTGCTTTCGAGCTGGTTTTTATTGATTTGACGCGTTTTGCTCCGTTTATTTCCTCATTCGCAATTGTACCTAAAAATATTTGTTTCTAATCTGATAAAGAACCGGAAAAAAGCCCAATTTAATTAACGGTTCAGATCTAAAATGATGGAAGGTTATACAATGGATGAAAATCCATTCTAATCGAGGTAAACTATGGATTGTAAATAAATCAAATCATTCTAATTAAGGAGATATTATGGCTAAAAAACCTGAACAAATTCAAGAAAAGAAGCTCAAGGGCTTAAGGGTCTTCAACCTGGTGATGGGCTTTTTGCACCTGATTCAAGGTGTGGTGATGATCCTCGTCAGTAATGCCACCACTTACCCAATCTTCACCAATTTCTTGACCTTCGACATCAACACCTTTTCATTAAAACCGGATCCAAAATTACTGTACGAGTTACCCTTCGGCCCGGCTGTGGCCGTATTCTTATTGATTTCTGCAGTTGCCCATTTCAGTTTAGCGAGTTTTGGTTATAAATGGTATGTGCGTAACCTCAAGCAGGGCATGAACCCTGGCCGTTTTTATGAGTATGCGCTCAGCTCATCTTTGATGATTGTGTTGATCGGAATGCTGGTTGGAATCTGGGATCTGGGCGCCATTATCCTCATCTTTTCAGTGAATGCCACCATGAACTTGTTCGGCATCATGATGGAATACCACAATCAGTACACAGAAAAGACCAACTGGCTTTCATTCATCTTTGGCAGCATCGCTGGGATTGTCCCCTGGGTCGTGATCATGATCTACTTCCTGAGTGCAGTCAATTCTACGGATGCCAATCCTCCAGGATTTGTCTATGCCATCATCCCCACCATCTTTGTGTTCTTCAATATTTTTGCCGTAAACATGGTATTGCAGTACAAAAAGGTTGGCGCCTGGAAAGATTACCTCTTTGGCGAAAAATTTTACATTGTCCTCAGTTTGCTGGCAAAAACTGCATTAGCCTGGATGATTTTCGCGGGTACATTAGCGCCAGTATAATCTTCAAGAAAAAATTGAATCCTAAAAAGGGCTATTCACTTCGGGAATGGCCCTTTTTATATAGTTTTTTGTTCAATTTATAAAAAAAGCCTGCTATGCAGTATAAGGTTTCAAAGCGGTAATTTTGGCACTAAAAATCTGATAGGAACTTGAAATCTCAGGAAATGGAATCGTTTCAAAGCCTTTGTGATCAATCAATGAGCCTTCTGGATTTATATTAGCGCCAATTCGTGTGATCGCAATCTCAACAAATCCTTCTGTTTTTAGGAGCATGTGAAGTTCACTAACTTCAAGAGCTCCTGCTAAACAACTTGACCACGCGTCAATGTCACGCTTGATGTTTTCTGGAAGGATGCCTGTGATAACGATGTCACTCACAGCTAACAGTCCTCCGGGGCTTAGAACGCGAAAAGCTTCGTGAAAAACGGTGGGTTTGTTGGAACTTAGATTAATGACACAGTTTGAAATGATCACATCAATGCTGTTATTAACAAGGGGAAGGTGCTCGATTTCACCCTGGCAAAACTCAACATTAACAATATCCAAACGCGATTTATTTAACCGTGCTTTGGTGATCATTTCTGTTGTCATATCTATGCCAATCACTTTACCCGTAATTCCGACTCTCGCTGCAGCTAAGAAACAGTCCATGCCACCACCGGAACCAAGATCCAGCACGGTTTGACCAGGTTTCAGAGATGCCAGGGTCACCGGGTCACCGCATCCCAGGGACAAGCCTGTAACTTCAGGATGGAGTTGTTTACTATCCTTAGATTCGTAATTGTTAGCTCCTATTGTTATCGTTAGCGCAGCGTCTGATTGGCAGCATGAATTGTTGTTTGTGGAACAATTACATCCAGATGAAGATGAAGGATTTGCTGTGAATGCAATTCCACCATAATATTCCTTAACAGATTCACGGATAATTTTGGGGTCTTGTGTATTTTGCATTTTTCCTCATTTCTTTATATAGACAAACTTCTATACGATGATTCAAAAAAATTAACCAGATTCATCAATCACGAGTCTGATTGGTAAATTTGGTGCGAAATCCTGAGAAACTTTACAGCATGCTTTTGCAAGTCGGTCTTGATTGAGGCTGTAAAACACCTGTTTTCCATGTCGCTCTGATTTAACCAGTCCCGCTTCCCTGAGTATCTTTAGGTGGTGGGATACCGTGGGCTGGGAGACATCTAACTGTCCCGCAATATCATTGACACTAACCTTTTTGCAGCAGCATAGTGTCATGATCTTTTGACGGGTTTCGTCTGCTATTGCCTTTGCAAATTCAATGGAACTGATTGTCTGACTCTCAGGCATTGTGATTTCCTAAATCTTACCCATTCATATAGATAACAATCAATATGATAGTTGCGTAACTGTAAAATGTCAAGCAAAATCAAAAAGAAAATTCGAAAAAAACCATAAGATTATTGATTTATTTATTGAAGATCGTAACTGCTCGGTTAGACATGCTAATGAAAAGTGAGGGGAGTGGTGCGCCAGCAAAACTAGCACATCACTCCCCACTATGCCCTCAAACTCTGAGTAGTAACTAAAGATCAAAATAAAGTTGAATTTCGTATGGGTGCGGGCGTGACCGTACGGCTCGCTCCTCTTGTGACTTAACAGCTAACCACTGCTCGATCAAACTTTCAGGCACGACCCCATTTTTGGTCAGGAACTCGTGATCCTTTTCCAAAGATCGCAAAGCATCACCTAAGGATGTGGGCAAGCTCTTTATTTTCTCTCTTTTCTTCGGACTCCATGAAAAGATGTCTTCATTGATTGGCCCAAACCCGGCCGCGGTGGGGTCAATGCCCTGTTCGATGCCATCAATCCCCGCTAGCAGCATGGCTGCCATCGCCAGGTATGGATTGCAGGTCGCATCTGGAGGGCGGAACTCGAAGCGCACTTCGCGTGGGTGGGTAGCGTATTTGGGAATGCGAATGGCAGCACTGCGGTTCCCGACAGAAAAGAAGGCATTAATTGGCGCTTCAAAGCCTGGAACTAACCGGCGGTAGGAATTGGTGCTTGGATTGGTAAAGGCTAATAAGGCTGGTGCATGGCGCAATAAGCCGCCGATGTACTGAAGTGCAATTTGGGATAAGCTGTGTGCCCCTTGTGGGTCATAGAATGCGTTTTTACCGTTTGAGAGCAGCTGTTGATGAAAGTGCATCCCATTTCCTGCTTCACCATACAGGGGTTTGGGTAGAAAAGTTGCAATTTGACCATGTTTGATCGCAGTCATTTTGGTGAAATATTTGATGATCATTACCGCATCGCCAGCTTGTTGAATGGGCAGCAATGGGGTCTCGATCTCGCACTGCCCGGGGCCACCGACTTCGTGATGATGATATTTGACTGGGATTCCGGCGTCGTTTACCCCCTGTGATATCTCGCTGCGCAGGTTGTAAAGCTGGTCATTAGGGGGAATCGCATGGTAGCCGCCATGCAGTGGGATGGTGTAGCGGAGTTCATGGTCACCACCGCGCCAGCTTGCTTCAGACGAATCAACCCGGTATGCTGCCGTATTGATGTCGTTGGTAAAACTCAGGTGATCAAAGACATAAAATTCGAATTCTGGTCCCCAAATGCTTTGATCGGCAATACCGCTTTTAGCCAAATAGCCTTCCGCATTGTGGAGGATCTGGCGTGGATCACCGGAAAAGCGTTCTTTCGTATCTGCTTCGTAGGTGTTGCAGATAAAGCTTAAGGTAGGTTTTGCCCAAAACGGATCGACAAACCCTGTCCCCAAATCAGGAATTAATACCATATCACCAGAGTGAACGCTTTTAAAGCCGACGCTCGAGCCGTCAAATCCGACGCCCTCGCTGAGAATTTCCTCGGTGAATGCCTGGTTTGGGATGGTGACATGATGCCAGCGCCCCCACAGGTCGCAAAATTTTAAATCTACATCCTGAATGTGCTTATCGTTGAGAAAGTCTTGGACCTGAGAAAACTGCTTGAACATTCCTGGTTATCCCTTCCCTGAGATCCTGATTAGATATGGGTTTGATCACTAAGTGGATTATACTATGAACTCTCCCACAATCCTTAAAAGAGACTGCAATCACCCAGGAATTTACCGAGGAAGACAGGAAACAGAAGCCATTTCGCATAGGTTTACATCTGATTTATTCGCTTGTTTCATTAAAGTGTTTATTTGGCGTTGCGAAAATTTTTTCCGGAAATTCCAGTATACTTTGGACATGACGATGATCTCTGGGTCTGTTGAACGCATAACTTACTACAACCAGGAAAATGGTTACACTGTCCTCCGTTTGCGGCCGGATAGGGGTCAAAACGTCGTTGGTTTGAATCTTGAAGGTTTGTTAACCGTCATTGGAAACTTTCCTGAGCTATCACCTGGAGAACACCTTCAACTTGGGGGGGATTATGCAACGCATCCAAAGCATGGTCTGCAATTTAAAGCTAATGTGTGTGAGAAGCTGCTGCCTGTCACCGAAGGCGGCATTGAGCGTTACTTAGGGTCCGGGTTGATCAAAGGTATCGGCCCGCAATTGGCAAAGCGAATTGTCAGACATTTTAAAAGCGCGACCATGGAAATCATCGAACACGATCCTCAACGCTTGAGGGAGGTTCCAGGGATTGGCGTAGATCGCACAGACAAAATCATCACCGCTTGGGAGGAGCAGAAATCGGTCAAAGAGATCATGCTTTTTCTGCACGACCATCACGTCAGCACAAACCTGGCCGTTAAAATCTATAAAGCCTATGGTGATAACGCGTTAACCGTCGTAAAAGAAAATCCTTACCAGCTCGAACAGGATATTTATGGGGTGGGGTTTAAAACGGCTGATCGCATCGCCCAAAACCTGGGTTTGCCCCAAGATCACCCAGCGCGCATCGAAGCTGGTGTCGTTTTTGCCATCAACGAGATGGTCAATGAGGGACATGTTTATTCTCCTCAGAACCAGCTCGCTGAGCGCGCAGAGGCGCTATTAGAAGTTGATGCGGATCTGGTCCGTAATAGTTTTGTTCGGTTGGCTGCCATAGATCGCATCCGCACAGAGGCGTTTACCTCTTCTTCAACCCAAGCTGACGGTGCTGCTTATCAAATCGCAGAAAACACACCCGGGTATGGCGAGCCTATGGTTTACCTGACGCCTTTTTATCACAGCGAAAAAGGGGTGGCTGCCAGGTTGCAGGGATTGCTGTCGCACCCAGTTCGAGCATGGCAACAATCTTTGGGATTTGAATCAAGTGACTTATCAGAAGAGCAGAAAGCAGCGCTCAGAATTGCAGTCACCCATCCTGTCAGCATCTTAACCGGCGGACCGGGTACGGGCAAAACAACCTGTCTGAAGGCGTTGATTGAAATTCTAGAAGTAAAAAGCTTAGCTTATGCCTTGGCTTCGCCCACCGGGAGGGCAGCCAAACGCCTCTCAGAAGCCACCGGACGTCCAGCCAGCACCATCCACCGCTTGCTGGGATTTTCACCAGATGGGGGTTTTCAATACCACGAAAACCACCCTTTGAAGGTTGATTTCCTTATCGTCGACGAAGCCTCCATGCTTGACCTGCTGCTTACTTATCATCTCTTACGCGCACTACGTCCAGGAACACAGGTGTTATTTGTCGGTGATGTCGATCAACTGCCATCGGTTGGCGCAGGGGATGTCCTGCGGGACATCATCGAAAGTGACATTGTACCGGTTGCTCGGTTAAAAACCATTTTTCGGCAATCATATGATTCTCAAATCGTAACGAACGCACATATGATCAATCACGGTCAGATGCCCCGCTTCTCAAAAGCTCCTGATGGCGATTTCTTTTTATTTCCAGCTGAAGATGCTGAAAGCGCGGCTAAGTGGATCGTTGACCTGGTCACCACGCGCATTCCAGAGAACTTTGGTTTGGACCCCGTGCGAGATATCCAGGTCTTAGCACCCCTGTACCGAGGTGCTGCCGGTGTTGATGCCCTTAATGTCTGCTTACAAGCCAATCTTAATCCACCTGATCCCAAAAAATCCGAGCACAGGCTGTTTGGCACACTCTTTCGAGTAGGGGATAAGGTGATGCAAATCCGGAACAATTACGACAAAGATGTGTTTAATGGAGACATTGGGTTTATCGTTAATATTGACCCAATTGAGCAAAACCTGTCTGTCCTGATGGATGGATCACGACAAGTGGTTTACGATTTCAATGAAACGGATGAACTCGTCCTTGCTTACGCGGTTTCAGTGCATAAATCCCAGGGCTCAGAGTTCCCAGCCATCGTGATGCCAGTGCTCACGCAGCATTATGTAATGCTTCAGCGCAACCTGCTATATACAGCGATTACCCGAGCTGCGCAACGGTGCGTCTTGGTAGGCAATTCAAAGGCGCTTCGTATAGCTATTAGCAACAACAAGGTTGCAAAGCGCTTCTCAAACTTGGCTGAACGTTTAAAGAATCCTCAACTTGCTCAGCAAAAGTCCTTGCTGTCGTACTGATGGAGAGCACCATGTCAGATGCCTCAAAAAAATCACCTGTTATTCATTTTGAACGCATCAACGCGCAAAATGTACTTGAAATTTGCGAATTGAGCGAAACATTAACGAAAGAACAGCGCCGGTCGGTGGCTGATAATGCAGTTTCGATTGCGCAGGGCTGTGTTTCTGACAATGCGTGGATGCGGGCGATTTATGCTGACCAAACGGCGGTTGGGTTTATCATGCTGCATTTGGGTTCTGATTGGGCAGATGGCATCGATTGCCCAGGTGTGTTTTTATGGCGTTTTATGATTGCACGTCCCTTTCAAGGCTTGGGATACGGCAAAAATGCCATCGCAAAGTTGATAGATCATTTACGGGCTTTTGGAATATCCGAACTATACACAAGTTATGACGCAGATGAGGGCGGTCCGGGTGAATTTTATCGGAAATTGGGGTTTGTTCCAACGGGAGACTATTATGGTGATGAACCAGAGGTTGTATTGAAGTTGGTTTGATCGCTCAGGACGGACATAATTTGTCCCCTAATCTTTTCACCGTTATAATTCAAGGTTGTAAATGCATCGTTCTACGATAAACGAAATAACCATATGTCAATTCGCAACTTAATCATTCTCAGCCAGCTCAATCCGCCCGCGCAACGCAGCCGTGTGCTGGCGCGAAAACGGGTTAATCAAAAGCTGCAACATTCGATCAATTACCCATTGACCATACTAGAGGCAGGAACAGGTTATGGTAAAAGCACGTCGATTCTCTCATTTGTGAATAGCCAGGTTAATCCGATCTACTGGTTTACCATCGCAGGCACTGAACGTGATCCCAAATTATTCTTAGCAAAGCTCTTTACAGCTTTTAATCAGCGCAAACATCCGATTGGCGAGGAACCGCTCAAGATATTGGATATCCCTGACACAACGCTTGAAGAAGCGCTGATTGGTTTTATTAACGCGGTGACAATGTATATCACGCAGGATTCTTTTCTTGTTCTTGATGATTTTCATCTTGTTTGCGATGTCCCTGATGTGATCGGTTTTATGGATTGGATCATCGAACACCTTCCCTCAAAAATGCATGTGATCATTTCAACTCGCCACACACTCAACTTTCCGTCACTCAATAAATGGTCAGTAAAGGATGAGGTGTTGAAAATTGCCAAGGAAGATTTAGCATTTACAGGTGAGGAAGTTGCTTTACTGTTTGAACAACAATACGGAATCATCTTATCAGAGCTATCTGTTGATCAACTTCTTAAAAAGACAGAGGGCTGGGCAATTGGCTTGCAAATGATCTGGCAGACACTGCAAAATAACCCGGATCTCACAATCCAGCAGGTGTTGGAAGACGAGCGCCAATCAAAATCTACGTTGTTTGAATATTTGGCAGAAGACGTTTTAGGTGGTTTACCCCTACATATCCAAAACTTCCTCTTGCAAACATCCATCCTCTCTAAACTTGAAAACACGGCCTGTGATTTTTTACTGACAATCGAAAATAGTGATGTTGTCCTTAGTGAGCTTAATGATTCTGGATTATTTGTTGAGGAACTTCGGCCTGGGGTTTATCGCTATCACCAGATGTTCAGGACGTTTTTGCTAAGCCAAATTCAACGAAATCCGAGCCAGGTTTCTGATCTTCACTTGAAAATTGCCAGCTATTTTCGGGCGCACGAATATTGGGAAGAAGCGATCTACCATTTGCTTTCTGCGCACGACTATTTCCAGGTCAACCAAATTATGGAGAATATTGGAAAGCAATTTATTCAAGATGGGCGCCATGAATCAATTAACTATTGGATCCACGAGATTCCTGAGCCTCACCGGAAGTCCTTTCCTTATTTGATCTACCTGTTGGGTGAAGTCAACCGATATTTAGGCAGTTTTGAGGATGCACTGGATTATTATCACCAGGCAGAGCGTCTCTATCGAGCACATCAAAACCCGTTGGGAATTTCTCGGTCATTACGTGGTCAAGGCCAGGTATTTTTAGATACAATTCGCCCGAACAACGCGGATCAATTACTGCAGGATGCATTAAAACTGCTTGATCCAAGTGAAATGCGCCAGGAGGTGGCGGATCTTTTAGTTTTGATCGCCGAGAATCAACTTAATTTAGGTTATCCAGATAATGCTGAAAAATTACTGTCACAAGCCAGCGAGTTGATGCCAGATCTGGAATTGGAGACGGATTATATCCAAGCACGTGTTTATTTACGCACGGGTCGGTTGAAAGCCGGCATCGAGCTATTGCTGGATCGTGAAGCCAACAGTCCATCATTACCAACATCTAGACCACAACGGTTTCACCGGGAGAGCACATTACTTTTATCGTTGTATTACGCCATATTTGGAGAGCAAGATCATGCAGAAAAATTTGCACGCCAAGGGATTGATATTGGCAAGCTGTTGCGTTCAAAATTTGTCCAGTCCGTCGGTTATATGCGCCTGGGGCATGCGCTGCTTCTTCGAGATCAGCACCCTTTCAGCAATCATGGTTTCAACCAGGCATTGCAATATTATCAAGAATCAATTGAACAAATCGATGTAATCCGCATCCATGTTGAACCATTGTGGGGTATGTGCCGAGCCCTGGGTTATGCCGGTCAGTACAAAAGAGCTGAAGAATTGGCTTTAGAATCCCTATCCATTGCTGAAACAGCAGGTGATGAATGGATCAGCATCTTAATCTGTCTATCCTTAGGCGCGGGGGCTGTTTTTGCTAATAACCAAGAAGCTGCACAGCGGTTCTTAACCACTGCAGAGACCTCAGCGATACGCGTAAAGGATCCTTTTACCTTGTGTGCTGCCAGGATGTGGTTAGCCCTGAAAGCTTGGAAACAGGGGTATCAAAATACAGCGTTTGGTTATTTTGAAAAATGCCTGACGCTTGTTAAAAATCATGGATATGAATTTCTCTTGTCAAGAGAAACCTTGTTAGGGCTAAGAGATCGGGAGATGATTTATCCTTTGGCGTTGGCTGCATATGACAACGGTATTGAGTCAGAATTGTTGGGTCAATTATTGAGACAACGAGACATCACAAATGAATGCTGCCATCCTGGATACACCTTGTGGGTCCAAACTCTGGGCACCTTCAGAGTCTGGCGGGGTGATCAATTAATCGGAACACAGGATTGGAAGCGAGAAAAAGCACGTCAATTCTTTCAGATTCTGGTAGCACAGCGTGGAAAATGGGTGCAAAAAGATCAAATCAGCGAATGGCTATGGCCTGATTCCCTGGGGGGGCAAAGTGCGAGTTATTTTAAGGTGATCTATAATGCCGCCAACCAGGTGTTAGAGCCTGATCGACCCCGAGGCGATGCCCCGTTTTTTATTGAGCGGCACCAGGAAAGTTATCGGTTGAGTCCGAAAGCACGCATCATCGTCGATGCGGATTTATTTGTAGAAATGATCAATCATGCCCAGGTGCGCGATCTTGAAAACGCGCTTACGTTATATCGAGGGAGCTATTTTTCAGATAGTCCAATTTGCGAGAGGTTAACCATTGAAGAGCAATATTATCATCAGCAGTTCATGCTGGCTGCTGATCGCTTGCTCACCAACTTTATCGACACAGATGAATATTCTCAGGCGTTGGATATCTCTTATCAAATCCTAAATCAGGACCCATTCTGGGAGGCTGCTTATCGCGCCCAGATGTTGATTTTTCACAAACTAGGGCAACACTCAATGGTGCATGAGGTTTATCATCGCTGTATAGAATTGCTCTCAAATCAATTAAACGCACCTATCTCTCGTGAAACAGAAAGTTTATATCAACAGCTTGTCTCAGAATTTTGACGCCTACCATCATCGGATCTTTTGTAACCCCTTCGTAACCCATTTGTAATCCAGGTTTGCTATACTGCTTTTGGTTCAAGTCTACAGAACCATTGTGTGCATTGCATTTTTTAATTTATTTCATCAGAGGAGTTACGATGCGGTTAAAGGATAAAGTATGTTTGATCACTGGTGGCGCAGCGGGGATTGGAAAAGCCACGGCTGAGAAATTTGTCAAAGAAGGGGCAAGAGTAATTATTTGTGACCTTGATGCAGAAGTGGGGCAAGCTGTTGCGGATCAGTTGGGGAATGGTGCCTTGTTTTACAAAGTCAATGTAGCTAATCGTGCTGAGGTCCAATCTTGGGTGGATGATGTTGTTGAGAAATTTGGTCGGGTGGATGTCCTGATCAACAATGCTGGTATCACTCGCGATGGCCTGTTTGTTAAGTACAAAGATGGCGCAGTGGTCAGTCAAATGTCTGAGTCTGATTTCGACTTGGTACTGGATGTCAACCTCAAAGGCACCTTCAATTGTGCCCAGGCTGTGACACCTCAAATGATCCAACAAGGCGGCGGCGTCATATTGAATGCCTCATCGATTGTCGGTTTATATGGCAATTTTGGGCAGACGAATTACGCAGCAACGAAATTCGGCGTGATTGGTATGACAAAAACCTGGTCCCGTGAGTTAGGACGGTTTAACATTCGTGTTAACGCTGTCTGCCCCGGTTTTATTCTGACCGAGATGGTTAAGAAAATGCCAGAAAAGATTCTAGAAGGCCTGGCCGCAAAAACACCACTTGGTCGCATGGGGCAACCCGAGGATGTTGCTAACCTGTATGCATGGTTAGCCAGTGATGAAGCTACATTTATCCATGGCGCTGCGATCAGTGTGGATGGCGGGATGGTGTTAGGAACTTAGGCCCAACGAGCATTGTTACCAGTTAGACCGTGTTACTTATGAAAGAGGAAGAAATGGAACGTCATGCAAACATCATTGGCACTGGTCGATATTTGCCAAAAAACGAGATTACCAATGAAACTTTTGCCCAATGGATGGCTGAGATCAACCCCGCTTTAGCTGATGTTGTGGGCAAGTTCGAAAGCAGTTCAAATATCAAAACCCGCTTTTATGCAGATGAGGACATGGCCACTTCTGATCTTGCCGTGGAAGCAGCCAAAGATGCCCTGGCAGATGCTGGCATCACGCCTGAGGATGTCGATTTGATCATTTTGGGTACAGACTCACCTGATTACATCACCCCGGCTACCTCGGTGGTCGTCCAGGAGAAACTTGGCGCCAAAAATGCTGGCACTTTTGATGTAGGCTGCGCCTGTGCCAGCTTTCCAACCGGTCTCGCTTTAGGGGCGGGTTTGATCAGCACCAATCCGCATCTTAAATACATCTTGGTAATCGGTGCGTATATGATGCATCGCTTAGCTGATTACAAGTCAGATGTGATCAGCTTTTTCTATGGTGATGGTGCGGGGGCAGCGGTGTTAGCGCCAGGGGATCAGCCAGGCTTTATTTCGTCAGCCTTTTTTGCCGATGGCTCTTACTATCCAAACTGGGGAATTTATGCTGGCGGAACGGCAGAACCGGCAACGGTCGAAAATATCCAATCTGGCAAGACCAAAGTTAAACTGGTGACACCTTTTCCGCCTGAAGTAAACAATGAAGGTTGGCCAAAGCGCATCCGAGAAGTGGCTAAAAATGGCGATTTTGCCATCGAGGATATCGATTTTGTGATATTTACACAAGTGCGGCTGAATTCCATCAAACTAGTCATGGAAGAGGTAGGGTTGCCGCTCGAAAAAGCGCACTGGATTATGGACAAATGGGGCTATACAGGCTCGGCTTGTCTGCCCATGGCCTTTGATGATGCGCGCAAATTGGGAAAGATAAAACCAGGTGATCTGGTGGTGTTTATAGGATCAGGTGTTGGTTATAACCAGGCAGCCGTGGCTTTTCGCATGCCAAAATAGAGAATTGAGACCAAATCATGCCATCAAAGCAATTTGAAGATAAATACATTTCGCTGGTCGATGCGGTTTCAATGGTCCAATCTCACCAGACTATTGGTGTGGGCATTGCCGGTGCAGAACCTGTAGGATTGTTATCCACCCTGGCGGAAAAAGCAAAGGATGTACAGGATGTCCATTGCTGGACATGTTTGCCAATGCGTTCCTACGACATCTTTACGAAACCAGAAATGGCGGGACACATCTATAATGAAAACTGGTTTTACAGCTATGCTGATCGTCAGTTTCATCCTGAAGGCCGGGTGTCTTACATCCCCAATAATTTACATCGTGCAGCTACCGATAAATTAAGTGCAACCAAGGGTCACTTAGACATTTTTTGGGGCACTGCCACCCCGCCCAATCAAGATGGTTATATGTCCCTGTCTTTAGGATTAATTGTCCAAAAAGACTTGCTAGAAGCAGCTGATCTTAAGATCCTTGAAGTCAATCCCAACTTACCCTGGGTGTATGGGGATACCCTGGTGCATGTTTCGGAAGTCAATTACCTGGTTGAAAATCATGTGCCACTGGTTGAATTACAGTCTGAGGCGCCTACTGAGATTGAACAACAGATTGGCGGTTACATCGCTGATTTGATTGAAGATGGCTCTACCATCCAACTTGGCATTGGTGGCATTCCCAATGCCATTACAGCTTTTATCATGGAGCGTAAAGATTTAGGCATACACACAGAAATGCTCGTGGATGGTATGGTTGACTTGATCGAAGTTGGGGTGGTCACCAATCGAAAAAAGACGCTGCATCCGGGAAAAACGATTGGTGCTTTTGCTTTAGGGAGCAGCAAGTTGTACAACCACATTGACCACAACAAAGATGTTGAAATGTATCGCGGGCGCTATACCAACGACCCATACGTGATCGCAAAGAATTATAAGATGATCAGTGTTAACACGGCGCTGCAGGTTGATATTATCGGCCAGGTGTGTTCGCAAAGCATTGGAACGCGCCAATTCAGCGGGACAGGCGGCCAATTAGACACCCATCGCGGCGCGCAAATGTCTTCGGGTGGGCGCGGCATCATTGCCCTGCGTTCGACAGCCAAAAATGGCAGCATTTCAACCATCGTACCAACCCTCGCTCCAGGTGCTGGCGTAACTGTGCCCAGCCAGGATGTAGATACCATCATCACTGAATATGGGGTCGCAGAATTACGTGGACGGTGTGTAAAGGACCGAATGGAAGCTTTGGTGCGGATTGCACATCCAAACTTCCGAGATTGGATTCGAGACGAAGCCCACCGGTTGGGTATTGTCCCAAAAACAACTTTCTAGTTAGAGGAGGCTTGTTCAATGTCAGAAATCGTCGGAAAATGGGTTCAGGCACAAGGTCAGCCTTATCAAGGCCTTTGGTTTGAATTCAAACAAGAGGGAACATTTACAGCTGAATATGAACCCATGGGCATTGTCTCTGGTGGCACCTATGTCGTTGATAGTGAAATGATCACGATGCAGCAGACCGAGCATACACTGGGATTTACCGGTGAATTTAAAGGCCGGTTCACCATTGATGCTGATCAATTAAAGATGGCTTTGGCAGCAGGTCCAAGCGGCGCGCGCCCAGCGGATCTATCCGAAGCACGCATATACATTAAAGAACAATAAGGAACAGGTGGTTTGGATGTCAGAATCAAAATGGAATAGAGGGGTAGCCGTTGTTGGCGTTGGGCTCAGTAAATTTGGTGCATTCAAAGAAAAGAATTCGCGTGATCTATTTGTTGAAGCATACCTGGATTTGATAAATTCCATGCACAGGTATGATCCCAAAAAGGTGGAGGCCTTTTACTTAGGTAACTTCAGCAGTGATCAATTTGAAAAACAAGCGCACCTCGCACCTATTTTGGCGAGCTGGGTTGGGCTTTCTCCAATACCCACTGTGCGCATTGAAGATGCATGCGCTTCTGGCGGGGTAGCTATCCGGCAAGCTGCCCTGGCGATTGCGTCAGGTCAATATGATGTTGTTTTGGTCGGTGGCGTTGAAAAGATGACCGACCTGGAGATCGCGGCAGTCACTGAAGCCCTGGCGACAGCAGCAGATACCCAGTTTGAAGTGCCTGCGGGTTTTACCTTCCCCGGTTTTTACGCTGCGATGGCATCTGCTTACATGCATGAATACAATGCGCAGCGTGACGCGTTTTATCATGTGAGTATTAAGAACCATAGCAACGGTGCTTTAAACGATAAGGCACAATTTGGTCAGACCATTCGATCCATCATGGAATCCAAAAAAGCGCGTGCTGCCCAAAAAGGGCGGCCGGTTCCGGAGTGGGAGGATGAAATTGATTTCCTAAGCGATCCCAAAGGCAATCCGATGATTGCCTGGCCGATGACGCTTTTTGACTGCTCACCTGTATCGGATGGGGCGGCGGTGGCATTGTTGGTTTCGGAAGATCTGGCCAGCACGTTTACAGATACGCCCATTTACCTGGTTGGCAGCGGACAGGCCAGCGATGGCGCATTGCCAGAAAGGGAGACCCTCTCCAGCATTCCAGCGGCAGAAGAAGCGGGTCGGCAAGCCTATCATATGGCAAATCTTTCTCCGAAGGACATTGACCTGGCAGAAGTTCATGATTGTTTCACGATTGCAGAGATCATTGCAACAGAAGACCTGGGCTTCTTTGAGCGTGGGGCAGGGTGGCAGGCGGCCATCGAAGGTAAAACAGCCCGAAAGGGTGATCATCCGGTAAATACATCCGGTGGATTGAAATCGAAAGGCCATCCTGTAGGTGCCACAGGGGTGGGCCAGGTAGCAGAAATTTGGAAGCAATTAAATGGCATCGCTGGTGAACGCCAGGTACCAGGCGACCCAAAAATTGGGTTGACCCATAATGTGGGCGGCACCGGCCAAACCTGTGTTGTAAATATTTTTGAGCGGAGAGATTTAAATGGCTGAATTTTCAATGAATAGCAAAGATTTTTTTACCGCACTTGAGACAGATCAATTGATTGGTTCTCACTGCTTGGATTGTGGTGCCATGGTGGTCCCGCAGCGAGGGATTTGCCCGAGATGTCTTGGCTCGAATACGGAGATCGTCAGCCTCTCAGGAAAAGGTACCCTGCTGGCTTTCACTGTGATTTATGTCCCTTCTTTAATGATGGCGCAGGCTGGTTATGATGCCAAGAATCCTTACTGTGTCGGTGTAGTCAAGTTGGATGAAGGGCCAAAGATCTCTGGCCAAATTCTGGATGTGGATGTCAGCCAGCCCGAAAGCATTCAAATTGGGACGAAATTAATCATGACGACCATCAAACGTGGTGGTGAAGAAAACGAAAAAACATACCTGGGATTCAGACCGGTGTAGGTGAGAGGAAGTTCTGTGCCGCGCATTACCGTAAACAACATTGATTTATATTACGAGCTTTCAGGTCCAAAAGACGCACCGGTTTTGGTGCTGTCCAATGGGATCATGATGGGTACAGCCAGCTGGGCTTATCAGAAAGCTGTGTTGGAGCGGCATTTGCAAGTTTTACTCTACGACTGCCGCGGGATGTGGCAATCTGACCATCCTGAGGGGCCATATTCGATGCAAATGCACGCTGATGACCTGGCCGGGTTGCTGGATGGGCTCGGCATTGAACAGGCCCACATTGCGGGGATTTCCTATGGCGCAGAGATCAGCATGGTCTTTGCTCTATCCTATCCTCAGTGGGCTAAATCCCTGATTGTCATCGACGGCGTCAGCGAAATTCATCCGCTCCTCCGCGCACAAACCTACCCCTGGTTGATGGCGGCTGAAAGGGAGGACCCGGAACTGTTGTTGAAAACGTCTTATCACATGAATTTTGCTGAGGGCTGGATTAAGGCTAACCAGGCATTTATCGATACTTCTGTGGATAGGTATGCACAATTGGACATGAAAGCTCTGACCTGGTTGATGAAGGCCTTTTATGAATTGGATATCACCGGACAGCTTTCAAATATATCCGCACCGACGCTGGTCATAGCTGGAGAAGAAGACCTGATCAAAGGGCGCGAGTATGCTAAAATTATTGCTGATCAAATCTCCTCCAGTGAATTGGTTGTGGTGCCTGGCTCAGGTCATGCCCTGTGTATAGAAAAGCCGGCTATTTTAAATACGCTATTACTCGGTTTTGTAACCAAGAATGATTAATTAATTTGAAAATAAGGAGGTGGTTCATACAAAAAACACAAAAGTTTTACAAGATGTAATGACTATTTTAAACTATTGAAGGAGTAAAAGATGAAAAAGTTACGTTTAACCATATTGACCATCCTGATTATCATCCCGCTGCTGGTGACCTCATGTGTCCAACAGGTCGAAGAAGTGCCAGAACCAGTTGTGGAAGAACCAGTGGTCGTTGAAGAGCCTGTGGAAGAACCTGAATTAGGCCCAGTATTAAAGATTGGCCAAATTGGTCAGATGTCTGGTGTGATGGCCTTATATGGTCTGCAGCAGCAGCGTGGTTTCCTGATGGGCCTTGAGTATATGTCAGGTGGAGAAACCGACGACCAGGGTCGTTATATCATTGCCAACCGACCAGTTGAGGTCATTGTCAAAGATGACGAAGGCGACCCAGAAAAAGCCGTTGCGCTGGCACTTGAGCTGATCGAGAGAGATGGTGTTGAGCTGATCCAGGGTCCTGTATCCTCAGCCAGTGCGATTGCACTCACCAACGTTGCCCTAGAAAATGAGATCATCCTGATGATCGATCCCGCGGCTTCCTATTTTATGACCGGTTTATATTTCAACCCCTATGTGTTCCGAACCTCTCGCACTAGCTTTGATGATACTTTGATCATCGCCAAGTACCTGGTGGAGAATGTTGGTCCGAATTTCGCCCATATTGGTGTGGATAATGCTTTTGGGCAGGGTTCCGGTGCGGCACTCAAATACTCTGTTGAGCAATTCGGCGGTGAGTTGATTGCCGATATCTACGCACCTTTTGAAACCACCGATTTTACACCCTATATTCAACAAGTTATGGATTCTGGTGCTGAAAACCTCTTCCTGACTTGGGCAGGCACGGGGTATGTCACCTTATTCCAGAACTTAGCTGATATGGGTACGCTTGACACTATGACAGTGGGTACCGGTTTCGGTGATAACGCTTCGTTTGCTGCTGTGTTTGGTGAGGACACACTCGGATCAATTGGTCTGAATGTCTACCACTACACTGTTCCTGACAATCCAGTCAATGATTGGCTGGTTGAGAATCACTTTGAACGCTATTCAGGTGAAGCTGATGGCGCGATTAACGCCTATCCAGATCTCTTCACAGCCGGTGGCATGGCTTCAGCCATTGCATTAGCAACTGCGTTAGAGATCACCGAGGGTGATGCCTCAGCTGATGCTATGATCGCTGCTTTAGAAGGGCTCAAATTTGAAGGACCGAAGGGCACCTATTATATTCGTCCAGAAGATCATGTCTGCGAGCAACCGATGAATATCCTCCAGCTCGTGAATCTGAACCCTGATCTGGATGATGACGGCATTAACGAGTATCGTTTCTTTGAGACCATTTATGTTTCTGAGTACAACGAACTGGGCGTGCCGTGTACATTGGCTGGTGATTACGCAGCTCGCTGTGGTGATTTGCCTACTATTCCAACCGAGTAAGGTCGTCGTCAACAAAAATCATTTGGGGAGAGGATGATCCTCTCCCCAAATAACTATCACATTTCGGCTTCCTCACGACTGGAACACCTGAAACGTTATAGCAAACAATTATTCGTTTTTATTTTATAAATCAGGAATAATTATATTTTAATAGATCTACTTACTTGCAAGGACAAATTGTATGACAACGGATTTCATTCTCGAAGCGAAAAACCTAACGAAAGCCTTTGGCGGATTGGTGGCTGTCGATGATGTGAGTATCAACATCCAAGCTAAAACCATGCATGCCATTATCGGTCCGAACGGTGCTGGGAAGACAACCTTGTTTAATTTACTGAGCGGTGTCATGCCGCCCACACAAGGGGAGGTGTTCTATAAAGGTGAAAACATCACCTCTCTGCCGCCCTACAAAAGGGCTCATTTAGGCATCGGGCGATCATACCAGATCACGAATATCTTTCCAAATTTGACGGTATTAGAAAACATTCGGCTGGCAGCCCAGGCTAAAGGAAGAGATAATTTTAAACTCTTTCGCCGGGCAGATGAATTTCAGCAGTATATTGACCAAGCACAGGAAGTGATGGAGACAGTTGATTTAGCGGGTAGGGCTTATTTTCTAGCCCGTGATCTTACCCATGGAGAAAAACGTAAACTTGAGCTGGGGATTATGCTGGCTTGTGATCCTGAATTGCTGCTCTTTGATGAACCGACAGCAGGTATGTCATCGGAACAGGTTCCAGAATTGATCGACATTATTAATCGCATTGTTCAGCGGCATGAGCGTACTGCTATTTTGGTTGAGCACCGGATGGATATGGTGATGTCCATCTCTGATGTGGTGACGGTTATGAATCAAGGCCGCATCCTTGCAGAAGGATCGCCGGGTGAAATTGCGAATAATAAACAAGTCCAAATTGCCTACTTGGGTGATCTGTATGGAGAACTGGCATGAGCATAACAAATTCACAAGAAGACATTCTCATTGTAGACAATATTCACACGTATATTGGCCAATTCCACATTTTGGAAGGTGTATCTGTAAGGGTGCCAAAGGGCTCGATCACGGTATTATTGGGGCGAAATGGCGCTGGCAAAACAACCACACTTAAATCTATTTTAGGGCTCACTCCGCCGCAAGATGGGAAGGTGATCTTTGATGGGATGGAGATTCAGGGCAAACGAGCCTTCAATGTTGCCAACCTTGGAATTGGTTATGTCCCAGAACATCGTGCTATTTTCCGAGCGCTATCGGTGATGGAAAACTTGAAGATCGCAGAGCGGAAAAAAGGCGACTTTGACCGCAGTGCAGATTTCATCTTTGATCTCTTCCCAGACTTAAAACGACTTTACAAATTACCAGGCAATCATCTTTCAGGTGGTCAGCAACAAATGCTGGCTGTTGCTCGAGCATTGGTACCTGACAACAAATTGCTCTTAATTGATGAACCCAGTGAAGGGTTGGCGCCTATCCTCATTCAACAAATGATGGAAGCCATTCGCACGCTGAGTGAAAAGACAACCATCTTACTGGTGGAACAGAATTTCATCATGGCCAGTCAACTTGCGCAACGGTTCACGATCATCGATGATGGACAAAGTGTTCATAATGGGATGATGGCTGATTTGGTCAATGATACAGATCTGATTCATCAGTACTTAGGGGCCAGCATAAAAACACGCAAAGAATTGGAGATGGAACATGAAGCCCAAGCATAAAAAAATCACAACCATTTTACTGGTTGGCGCAGTTGTGTTTGCGGTGATCGTAGGTCTTTACTTGTATGCCGGAAAAGAGTCGTTTATCCGCACAACCTTATCAGGGCTGACCTTGGGATCGTTATTTTTTATGGTAGCTGCTGGGTTGTCCCTGATTTTTGGTTTGATGGATGTGCTGAATTTTGCCCACGGAGCGATGTTCATGCTCGGGGCATACATGGGTTGGCAGTTGTATACCAATCCCACCTTTATTTTTGGCATGTTACCCGCCATTATTGCATTCACCTGCGGTGTGATGATGGCCTCGGTGATTAAACCATTTCTTATTCGCTGGGAAATTTCTGAAAAATGGCAAAAAGCGTTGCCAAAAATTGCCTATGTCTTGGCGTTGGTTGTCCTTGTTTTGGCATTTCTCAATTTTAACATTATGGAATTAGCCAGCACAGCCATGGTTGCAGCAACGACAACGACAGCGGGCAATCCACTGGCGGAAATCAGCCCGCAGGAGCCTCTTTCTCAATTCTGGTTTCGCCCGGTTTTATTGATCCTTTCCGGGTTGCTGGTGGCCTTTGCATCAGCAAAACCGGGTGTAAAGAGTGAGTTTGCGCCAAAAGAAGATTTGTTAAAAAAGGCGATTGCACCTATCATTCTGTTGGTGCTGACGGTTGTTGCCACTTTGATCCGAGAATCGGCGCCTATCGCGATTTTATTGATGAATGGCAACTGGCGTTTTATCATTGCAATTGTCGTTGCTGTTATTTTCGGATTGATGTTTGGCGCAGTTGTTGAGATTACCTTGATCCGACCTTTGTATGTCCGCCCGTTTTTTATTGTGTTGATGACCCTGGGCCTTAGTTTTGTGATTCGTGAATTGGTGCAGTTGCTTTGGGATCCATTGGCATATCAAATGGTGCGGCCTCCGTTATTTGCACAATCAGGCAGAGCAGCGAACCTGCTGCAATGGTTACAGAATGGGAATGCGACCATTGATATATCTGGGGTGACCTTTCCAACCTATCGGCTTTTCGTCATTTTCTTGGGCATTCTGATGTTCGCCATCGTAACGATTATCATGACCAAATCTCGATTAGGGATGATTATTCGAGCCGGTGTCCAGGACCCACAGATGGTCGAGGCCTTAGGCATCAATGTCAGGCGTGTATTTACGTTTGTGTTTGCTTTTGGCATCGCTATGGCTGCACTGGGCGGCATTGGAGCGGGGCCATTTCTACCGATCCAACCGTTGATGGGGGACCAATTCCAAATGTTGGGTTTTATTACCGTGGTTATCGGCGGTATGGGCAGCTATGTTGGCGCTTTTATCGGTGCGATCATCCTTGGTATGGGGCGCGCCTTTGGCGATTATTTTGCACTGAAACTTTCACTTTCCCCAGCAATTGCTGAAGCTTCAACGGTGATCATCATGGTCATTGTCCTACTCATCAAACCGCAAGGACTGTTTGGGAAAAAGGAGTAAGAAATTAATGGCTAATAAACCTTTTGGGTTCAAGAACAGTCACGTTATGACAAAAATCAAAGGGGAAGGAGTCCTGCTGGGCTTTTTGGTTGTGTTAATACTCTTTCCTTTTGTGATGAACCTCATCACCGGAACCGGATTGAATGAAGGTGTGACCAAATTCTGGCAAGGTCAACTGATTATCTTTTTCATTATGGCAGTTTTCGCCATGAGTTATGATTTGTTGATGGGATTTAGTGGTATTCTCTCATTTGGTCACGCAGCCAGTTTCGGTGGGGGAGCTTATGCCTTTGGCCTCTTGATGAAACATGTGGTTCCACCAATTATCCGTAATTACCGTGTGGTAATAGGAAGTGTGAATATCACCGATGCCATTGTCTTGTTGGTCGTGTTCCTGGTTGTGATCTTGGTCTCGATTTTAATCGGCTTGTTGTTTGCGGCCAGTTCAATTCGCCTTAAGGGCGCATACTTTGCTATGCTGACCCTGGCGTTGGGATCCGCCATGCATATATTGGTGAAAGCCACAGATTTTCACCAATGGACCGGTGCAGATGAGGGTCTGCATGGTGTCCCAGTGCCGTTATGGTTGAATCCCACACAAAATCGATTGACCGTCTATTTCATCTCACTAGCTTTTCTGATTATTTGTTACCTACTGATGAAGCGCATGGTTAATTCGCCAACAGGGCGTGTGATTATCGCTAACCGTGAAAACGAGGACCGGATGCGCATGATCGGGTATAACCCGGTGACTTACCGTACCATCGCTTTTGTGTCTTCATCAATATTTGCGGGCTTGGCAGGTGCCCTCTATTCGATCTGGAATACCAGCGCAACACCAACCATGGTCTCGGCTGTGATGACGATAAACGCGCTGATTATGACGATCCTGGGTGG
>JAHYJN010000138.1 GCA_019428905.1 Candidatus Brevefilum sp. | reverse complement strand
TGGCAAAAAGTGGTGATTTTGGTTCAAAAAGGTTGGAAAATCGCCTAAAATAGCCAATTTTTGCCATGCGAAGCACTCTTCGAGTAAATAAGGTCTGTTTTCTAAAAGTGACTATCCTTCACTGATTCGGCGACGTAGAATCCGGGTCTATAAATATTTAACCGTAAATGCGGACCTTCGCGGAGCACTCTCCAAGCCGTGTCCACCCAGTTGATATATTTTTGATTATAATAATGTTTAGTGGAATTAATTATAGATTTTGATAAATGATGATTAACCATTGTCCATTTTTAGACACTCTCTACGAGTTAATTGAATTCTAAATTAATATAATGCAGGAATGGGGGACTGTCCCAAAAACACAACGAAAACAACAAATTTTACTAAAATCAACGAACACATCGCGTAGAAACACCCCGCCGGGGCGTCTCTACGCTTCCATTGTAGATAATCGCCCCACAACCTGGCTGATTAATCTTAAATAAAAATGGGGCTGTCTCCTTTACTTATGGGACAGTCCCACTCCGTTTTGAATAAATTTCAAAATTATATTTTTCACCCACACAGTGAATTTAAATATCTTCCACAAATAAGTTGATATATCACCCGCAGAAATGTGTTCTCCTCTTCGCCTTTAACTGGTGAATCCGTCAACCCTTTGTAAGAATCTGAGGAGAGGTTTAGGTCGCGCTATTTTTCAGAACCCAGGCGAATGTTAAACTTGGGCAGGATTACGCGATGCAGCAATAAAACCAATGCGGTTACCACAAACGCCGCCCCAAACACCCACAACGAGCTCCCGATATTGTTCATCAAGCTTGGGTCGACCAGCATCACCACCGCCAAAGACAGCATCAAGGTACCTCCCAGCAATTTCAGGATGCGACCATATTTTTCTTCCATTTTTGATTTGCGTAAGGTGAACATCGCCACCAGGAAGATGCCCATTTCGTCCACCTGGTAAACCAGCAAATAGACCAGTAATAATCCCAGGAAAGCCAAGCCGGAAACCTCTTGGACTGCCAGTAAATTCGTCCAGATCATTGGGAACCCCGCGGTGCACGAGAATTCCACCAACGACACACCTGCAGCCAACACCACCGTCGCCGTCACCAGACCCCACAGGTTTTCCTGTGCGTTCATGATGCGCCGGATACCTTTGTAAATCCCGGGCTTTTTCTTGTCGCTGATGGTAAGCGAAATCCCTTCCTTATACCAAAAATAATCCTTGATGTTGATCAACGCGAAAACGAGCGCTACCAGGGCAACAATCACCTGGATCCAACCCACATAACCGATGAAGGTGAAGACAGTGAACAGACCGCCAATGAACAGTGCGTAGATGAAAGCCGTCACAAAGATGAAAACAAACCCGATAATCAGCACTTTCTTACGTGAACGGGCATTGAGGGTGATCGCCAGCAGCATGGAGAGCACCCAGATTGAACAAGGGTTAAAGCCATCCACAAAGGAAATCAGCAACGTGCTTAAGAATAAGGACTGATCAGCCAGGTTAATCGTCCCAAGCAGCGGTACAGTCAGCGAAAACTGCCTATCAGTCGATGGGTCAGGAGATTCGTCCGGCGTTTCAATTTCAGGCGGCGTTTCAAGCCCCGCAAAATATGAATCAGGCAGGATTTCCTTTCCGTAATCCACACAGGGACGGGACAGGCAACCCTGGATGTACTGTTCCATCTCAGCCTGGATCGTATCTGAGAAACCAATCCAATATCGATCGCCAATAAAGGTATTCGGCACATACTGGGGCTCATACCCGTGTTTGGCTGCAAAATCGATGAAATATGCGCGGTTTTCTAAATTGTGGTACACCTCGAAATCATGGATCACAATGCGGGGGTCCGACTCCGCAAGACTGTTCAAGTAAGCCAGCGCTTTAGCGCAGTAGGGACAGCCCTCCCCTTCGAAGATGTAAACATTGACCACATTCTGCTCAGCGCTGACTGGCTGGCTGCCCGTCAAAGCCAGGAAAACCACCAGGGTGATCACAAACAGGATGATGTTAGAAATGTTGCGTTTATTGACCATAACGCTTATCGCTCCTCACCCAGCGATTATAATCCAAAATACTTTATATGTTTCAGATTAATCTGCAACTCAAATAAACTGGGATGGGACAGATTCCTTTGTGAACCATGCTTAAACCCAAGAGCCCCACCCAGTCCCCCAGTTAACGCGAGTACAATAAAAACCAACAAACGATCACAATCCAGGAGCAAAGCCGATGCCCTTTTCTGTCTTCGTCACCCGCCGCCTGACCCGGCAAGCTGAGGAAAAATTAGATGCCTATTGCCAGGCTGAATACTGGCTAGAGGAAACCCCGCCGCCGTACGAAGTTTTATTGGAGAAAACTCAACATGTTGATGGGCTGCTGTGCCTGCTCACCGATCCGATTGATGCCCGCCTGATCGACAACGCAGAAAGATTGAAAGTCATCAGCCAGGTGGCCGTCGGCGTGGATAACATTGATCTGGGTGCTGCGGCACAGCGCGGCATCCCGGTCGGGCACACACCCGACCTGCTGACCGACGCCACCGCTGACCTAGCCTTCGCCCTGATCCTGGCGTCAGCCCGTCGGCTTGGTGAAGCGATCGACTATGCCCGATCTGGAAGCTGGCAGACCTGGGGGCTGACCACCCTGCTGGGCGAATCCGTCTATGGCGCAACGCTGGGGATCATCGGTATGGGGCGCATCGGGAAGGCCGTTGCCCGGCGGGCACAGGGTTTTGCGATGCCGATCCTGTATGTAGATAACAAAGACCATCCAAACCTTGAGGAAGAATTGGGCGCCAAACGAGTCCCTTTAACCCAGCTCCTTGAATGTGCTGATATTGTCAGCCTGCATGTCCCCCTGAACGAATCCACTGCCGGGCTGATCGGTGCTGAACAATTCGAATTGATGAAGCCGCATGCCATCCTGGTCAACGCCGCGCGCGGCGGGGTGGTCGATACGGATGCCCTGGTCACCGCGCTTAA
>JAHYJN010000040.1 GCA_019428905.1 Candidatus Brevefilum sp. | reverse complement strand
TTACTTGATTGACGATAATGGCTTGAATGACGATAATGGCTTGAATGACGATAATGGCTTGAATATTGAAGTATGAATTCCTCTTTCCCCCTGCCGCCTAATCACACAAACCTTTTGATACAAAAAATCAGAATTAGTAAAACCACCCAATATTCCCCAAGGGGAAAACTTCACTAAAACCTGGATATTCCTACCCTGCGGGTGGGTTTTGAAAGATCCAGGTACAAAAAGTGGGTACGAATTAATTGAAAACAGGCAAATTGAGCCCTTCAATGAACATCCGCCCTCAACGCTCCTAGTATTTGACGAAGTCCTTGTAGCGAAGCGGAACCCCTGTCGCGTAGCGAACTCGACTCGAAGAGCGCTTCGCAGAGAGTGCTACGCGAAGGGGCTGAAGCGCAGCTGAATGGGGCTACAGGTGGAGACCTGCGGTCATGATTATTGGTGCGCAGACGTGCCCTGCGCACCCTACATACATTCCCCCCGCCTGCGGGGGGGTTGGGGGGGGGCTTTGTTGGAAACGTGCCCAACCATTCAGTGCGCAGCCTTCCTGAAGGGCAGCGAAGTGGGACTATTCACTATTCACCATTCACTATTCACCATTCATGAAATCCCTGAAGCGAAGCGGAATGGGAACGGGCGCTGGCCCAGCTTTCAGCTTTCAGCTATCCCCCCTCTCCTCACCCCTCTTCCGCCGCGAGGATGGCGATGAGCGCTTCGTACTCCTCCCGGCAGTCGGGGCACAGGTGCAGGTGCTGCGCCACCAGGGGCATCAGGTGTGCCACATCCCCGCCGCGCTGCGCCAGCTCAGCAAACTCCCCCAGCGCGGCAAACACCTGGTCACAGGCGATTTCATCCTCCTCCGTCACCGCCAGCATGTTGAGCATGCCCAGCAGCGGGTCAGAGGGCTGGGGGGTGGGTTGGCGTTTTTTTCGGAACCTGCGAAATAGTTTTTTCATTGCATCCATTAGACAACGATTATCAGCCATTTATTACCAAACATTAATTACCAAACATTTCCAGCAGTTCCTCCGGGGGCAGGCCCTCCAGCACCAGGCGCTGCTTGAGCTTGAGGCGGGCGTCGTGCAGCAGCTTATAGACCGCATTGCGGTTGCTGCCCAGCCGCTGTGCGACCACGTCCAGCGGCACGCCCTCGACGTTGACGGCCATCATCACCGCCCGCTGGCGCGGGGTCAGCGCCTGATCGATGACCTGCATCACCTTCTGCATGGCTTGCTTTCGTTCGGCCAGCGCTTCAGGGTTAGGCCCCGGGTCGGTGAACCTGGCATAGGGCGCCTGGTCCGGCTCGGCGCTTTCCTCCAGGCCGTCCAGCGAGACCTCCTGCCACTTACGCAAGCGCAGCTCGCTGAGGGCAATCCGGATGGCGATCGTATAGACCCAGGTGGTGAACTTGCTGCGCCCTTCAAAGGTATCCAGCCGGTCGAGGACGCGCAGCAGCGTCTCCTGGGCCACGTCGTGCAAAAAGGGTTCGAAATGCTCATCATTCGGCGAAAGCCAGCGCGCCAGCCCCGCCGGCAGCATGCGCAGGATGATCTGGCGCAGATCGTCGAGGGCCGCTGCACGCAGTTCGCCATCCTGTGATAAATCGGCCAGCCAGGTTTTATTATCGCGGGTCATTGGGCTATTATAATGGATTAAAAATCAAACAGGTAAGAAAGATGGTGTGGAAAAATATAAAATGGCCATATACCTTTGCCAAAAATAACTCAAAAAATTTAAATAAAAATTTATCATAAAATAGAGGCAAGATGTAGGGGCAGACCTCCCAAAGCAATCGCAAAATCTAAAAATTTTTAAGGCATAATTATATCTAGCCGAAGCTTGGATTTCAAAGAAATTCTCTACCTATCCCTAAATCCCTTCCCTGAAGGAAAGGGACTTTAAACCCCTTCCTTTTGCGAAGGGTTGCCCCAACGATTAAAATTCGATAGAAATAAACATAATTTTCAAAACTAGGTAAGAAAACTGCCCCTCGCACCTTCATATTAACACCACACGACGGAAAGGAAGCACGATGATGGCTGTAACCAACCTACCCTGGCTGACCCGGGCGCAAATGGTCGAGGTCGACCGCCTGATGATCGAAGAATGGCACATCAGCCTGGCCCAAATGATGGAAAATGCCGGCCGCAACCTGGCCCAGCTGACCCGCCGCCTGCTGGATGGCAACATCGCGGACAAGCGGGTGGTCGTCCTGAGCGGCGCCGGCAATAACGGCGGGGGCGGGATGGTCGCGGCCCGGCATCTGCACAACTGGGGCGCGCAGGTGGCGGTGGTCCTGGTCGGGTCCAGCGACCGCCTCACAGGCGTCCCGGCCCAGCAGTACCAGATCATCCACAAGATGGGCCTGCTCGCCGCCAACCCAGATCTCCAGGCGGCCGATTTGATCATCGATGCCATCATCGGTTACGGGCTGAGCGGCGCGCCGCGCCCGCCCGCGGCCGACTGGATCACCCGGGCTAACGAGAGCCGGGCCCCGATCCTGGCGCTGGATAACCCCAGCGGGCTGGATGCCAGCAGCGGCGTCGCATATGAACCGTGTATCCGGGCTGCGGCCACGCTGACGCTGGCCCTGCCCAAGCAGGGCCTGAGGGCGCCTGAGGCGGTACCGTATGTGGGGGCGCTGTACCTGGCCGATATCAGCGTGCCGCCAGAAGTCTACGCCGCGCCCACCCTGGGCTTGCAAGTGGCGTCGCCCTTCCAGGCGGAATCAATCATTCAATTAACGTAACTGCTCAGCGCGCGAGGAAATTGGGGGGTGTGGTGTGGCGGCTTCGCCGCCACACCACACCCCCCACCCTTCAGCAGCAGGACTGCCTGAGCAGTTACCAATTATCTTAAGTCAGAACCGGAGCCGTTATGCCGAGAAATTTAGCACTTGGAAATGGAAACATGCTGGTCGCTTTCGACCAGACACATCAAATCAGGGATTTATATTATCCCCACGTCGGGCAGAGCAATCACGCCTTAGGGCACCCGTTTAGGGTGGGCGTATGGGTGGATGACCAATTCCGCTGGCTGGATGACCCAGGCTGGCAGCGGGATGTGCGCTACCAGCCGCAGACCCTGGTTTCTGATGCGGCGTTGGTGCATCCCGATGTGGATGTGGCCTTAACTGCGGCAGAAGCGGTCGATTTCCACGAAAACTTACTCCTGCGCCGGTTTGACGTGCGCATCCCTTCGGGTAAGGCGCGGGAAGTCCGTCTGTTCTTCCATCACGATTTTCATATCAACCAGAACGAGGTGGGCGACACGGCCTATTACGAGCCAGAGCGCCGCGCGGTGTTCCACTATAAAGGTAATAACTGGTTCATGATCAACGGGGCGGTGGCGGCAAACCAGGCGCCGTTCGCACCCGATCAAGAGACGTCCCACGGCCTGGCATTGGGCGTCCATCAATGGGCGTGCGGGTTAAAAGAAATCCACAACCTGCAGGGCACCTGGCGCGACGCCGAAGATGGGGTCCTTTCAGGCAATGATGTGGCGCACGGCTCGGTGGATTCAACCGTCGGGTTCACGGTGCACGTCCCCCCGGGGGAAACAGCCCGGGTCTGGTACTGGATGGCGATTGCGCCCACATTTGAAGGGGTGGTGAGGATCAACCGGTCGGTGCGGGTGCGCGGGCCTGAATTCTACCTTGAGCGCACGGCTGCATTTTGGCAGCTGTGGCTCAACAGCCACCTGCCAGACTTGAGCCCGCTGCCCGAGGCCGTCGCCCGTGAGTATGAACGCAGCCTGCTGGTGATCCGCACCCAAATTGACCAGGAAGGCGCCATACTGGCAGCGAATGACTCGGATATCTCCTCTGCGGTGCGAGACACCTACAGCTATATGTGGCCGCGCGACGGGGCGCTGGTGGCCAATGCGCTGACCCGGGCTGGCTACAATGACTTGCCGCGCGCATTCTACCAGTTTTGCCAGCGGGTGCTGACCCGGCAGGGCTATTTGCTGCACAAATACAACCCGGATGGCTCGCTGGCCTCATCGTGGCATCCCTGGACGAGGTCGGGGGTGAAAACGCTGCCGATCCAGGAAGACGAAACCGCCCTGGTGCTGTGGTCGTTATGGGAGCATTTTGCCCGCTTTGGCGATGTGTACTTTATCAAACCGCTGTACCGTGCGCTGATCTGCCCGATGGCCGATTTTTTGGCGGACTACATCGACGCCGACACCGGCTTGCCGCTGCCCAGCTACGACCTGTGGGAAGAGCGCTATGGCATTTTAGGCTGGACCGTCGGTGCGACGTGGGGCGGCCTCACCGCCGGCGCCAACTTTGCCCAGGCCTTCGGCGAGACGGAACGGGCAGAAAAATACCGCCAGGCGGCGGAGACGATCAAGCAGGGAACCGACCAAACCTTATGGCTTGAGGGGGAACAGCGCTTTGCCCGCATGGTCAACCGCACCGCAAGCGATGAATGGGAAATCGACCCCGTGATCGATGCATCCCTGGTCGGATTGTGGCAGTTTGGCATGTATGCGCCCGATGACCCGAAAATCGTCGCTACCATGGGTGCGATCAAAGATCGCCTGTGGGTCAACACCAGCGTGGGCGGCATTGCCCGCTACGAGGACGATCATTACCACCAGGTCAGTGACGCCATCGAAGACGTGCCGGGGAACCCCTGGTTCATCACCACCCTGTGGCTGGCTGAGTGGCTGGCGCTGACGGCAAAAAACATAGATGACCTTGATCCGTCACTGGATTTGCTAAATTGGGTCGCTGAGCGGGCCTTGAACAGTGGAATATTAGCAGAACAGGTGCATCCCTATACCAACGCGCCGCTGTCCGTCAGTCCGCTGACCTGGAGCCATGCCGCCTTTGTGTCGACCGTGCAGACCTGGCTGGCGCGGCGCAAGGCGCTCGGGCTGAATCAGCTTCAGGGAAGTTGAAGTTCAGAACTCATAACAGGACGAGGAGAAATTATGTCAGATTATGTATTAGCAGGCGATATCGGCGGGACCAAAACCAGGCTGAGCTTGTATGACGAAGCAGGGGGTCCAAGCTTCCCCCTGGAGCAAGAAACCTTTGCCAGCAAGGACTACGGTTCGTTAACCGAGATCATCGAAGCCTATTTATCTCAAAAAGCGGTCAATATCCGCATAGCGAGCTTTGGCGTGGCAGGTCCGGTGATGAACGGCCAGGTCTCAACCACCAACCTGCCCGGGTCGCTGACGGAAGCATCGCTGGGGGCCGTGGTGGACCATGCCCCGGTCTACCTGTTGAACGACCTGATGGCTGCGGCCCAGGCGATACCCTTCCTGTCCGAGGCAGACGTGCAAACGATCAACGCGGGACGGCGATCGCAGATAAGATGATCGAGGGCTGGCACCTAAAGAGCAGTTCCCAAAGCATTATTGCTAATTTTACACATTACGATTATAATAATTACGATTAGTAAAACTCCTGTCTATCCATTAAGAAGGCTGCCATGTTCATCAATCGTCAAGTTGAATTAGATCAATTAAGCCAATTATATGGTTCAGACCGGGCTGAGTTATTCATCCTTTATGGTCGGCGCAGGGTTGGTAAGACGGAATTATTACGCGCTTTTAGCGCTGATAAACCGTATCTTTTTTTTATTGCCACCCTCAGCAGCGATGCTGAGCAATTGGCTACATTTTCACGACAAGTGTATGGGTTCAGCCATTCTGATATACCGGAGGGTTTCACCTACCCTACCTGGGAAGGGGCCTTTCGGGCGCTGGCCGAGGTACCCATGGGACCCCGACCCATCATCATCCTGGATGAATTCACCTATTTGATCAGCGGCAATAAAGCGATCCCTTCAATTCTGCAGAAGGTTTGGGATGAGAAACTAAAAAACACCCATCTGATGATGGTATTGTGCGGTTCTTATATCGGTATGATGGAAACCGAGGTGCTGGGTTACCGGGCGCCACTGTATGGACGGCGTACAGCCAGCAACCTGCTGCAGCCGCTGGATTTACCAAACGCTGCGTTGTTCTTCTCAAGGTACACGCCTGAAGATCAATTCTTAACCTGGGCTGTTCTGGGTGGCATGCCGTATTACCTGCGGACTTTCAGTCAGAATCAGGACGTTTATGCAAATATCCGCCAGCACATTTTAGACCCTCATACTGGTGCTCTGTTTAATGAGCCAAAATTATTGTTGATGGAAGAATTGCGCGAGCCGCGGAATTATTTTTCGATCTTGCGAGCCATCGCACAAGGGCGGACCCGGTTAAATGAGATCACACAAGCATCCGGTGTTGGCACGGTGAACAGCGTTGCCCGTTATTTGGATATCCTTCAACAGATGCACTTGATCACGCGTCGTGTACCGGCGACCGAAAAACAACCCGAAAAGAGCAAAAAGGGTCTGTACCAGATCGATGATCATTTCTTGCGATTTTGGTTTCGCTATGTTCACCCCAATCAAAGCCAATTTGACCTGGGGTTGAAAGATGCCATTTTCGAGGAGCGGATCCTTCCGGATATGGATCATTTTGCAGCAACTGCCTTTGAAATGGCCGCTCAGGGTTTTGTGGCATACCTGGCACAGTCAGGGCAATTGACATTTCTTCCAGAACGGGTTGGCGCCTGGTGGGATCGAGATGCGGAAATCGATGTACTGGCTGTGAGTCACACTGAACAAACTGCGCTTGTTGGTGAATGCAAATGGTCCAAAAAAGCGCTGGGGACGAACATTTTAGATGACCTGAAATCCAAAGCGCAAGTATTGATGCAAAAGACCGAAATTAATAAAGTGCACTTTGCCCTGTTTGCCCGTTCCGGTTTTACCCCTGCGCTTGAAGCGCTGGCAAAGGCTGAGGGGGTGGGCTTATATACGGTTGACGCCCTGGTGGAAAGTTTGTCAGTGGTAGGTAGTGGGTAGATGGTAGTAGGTAGTTGGTAGAAGGTACGAGGTACTAGGTACTAGGTACCAGGTACTAGGAAACATGGCAGACCTCGAACCATCCCTGGACTTGCGGAATTGGGCAATGTGGCGGGCGCTGAACAGTGGTATATTAGCAGAACAGGTGCATCCCGAGACCCACGTGCCACTGTCTGGCAGGGATGCTAAGGTTTAGAACGGATGACAGGACGAGGAGCAATCATGACCCATTTTGTATTAGCAGGCGATATCGGTGGGACCAAAACCAGGCTGAGCTTGTATGACGAAGCAAAGGGCCCGGGCTTCCCCCTGGAGCAAGAAACCTTTGCCAGCAAGGACTATGACTCGTTAACCGAGATCATCGAAGCCTATTTGTCCCAAAAAGCGGTCAATATCCGCATAGCGAGCTTCGGCGTGGCAGGTCCGGTGATGAACGGCCAGGTCTCAACCACAAACCTACCCTGGTCGCTGACGGAAGCGTCGCTGCAACCCGTGGTGAACCATGCCCCGGTCTACCTGTTGAACGACCTGATGGCTGCGGCCCAGGCGATACCCTTCCTAACCGATGGGGACGTGCATACCCTCAACCCGGGACGGCCGGACGCGCAGGGCGCGATTGGGCTGATTGCACCAGGCACCGGCTTGGGCGAGGCCTTCCTCACCTGGCATGGTGATAGGTACCAAGCGCATTCATCGGAGGGCGGGCACTGCAGCTTCGCACCGCTCGATCAAACCCAGTTACAGCTGTTGAACTTCCTGTTCCCGAGGTTTGGGCACGTGAGCTACGAGCGGGTGTGTTCTGGCAACGGCATCATCAACCTGTTCAACTATTGGAAATATGCCCAAAACGTCGCTGTGCCGCAAAAATTGGCGGATGAGCTGGCAGCCGCACCCGACCCCAACCCGGTCCTGTTTCGCGCGGCACTGGAGGATCATGTCAGCATTGCCACCAATACATTGGCCTTGTTTATGGAAATATTGGCCAGTGAGGCTGCCAACCTGGCGCTCAAAGTGATGGCCTCTGGCGGGATCTACCTGGGCGGCGGGATCCCCCCGCGCCTGATCGATTGGATCGATGCCGAGCACTTTATGCGCGCCTTCAGTGCAAAAGGCCGCTTTACCGATTGGCTGGCCACCACGCCGGTCCACATCATCACCAAGCCAGAAACGGCCCTGTTCGGCGCTGCCTGTTTTGCATTTGAACAGTTGAAAAAAGGGTAGTGGGGAATAGGTGATAGGTGATAGCTGATAGGTGATAGCTGATAGCTGATAGGTGATAGCTGATAGGTGATAGTAGGTACTAGGTAGTTGGTAGTGGGTAGTAGGTAGTAGAAAATATGATAAATCATAAAGCGGATGGCACGAATTTCATTTTTCCTAATACCTGACGAAGTCCCTGTAGCGAAGCGGAGTGGGATTCCTAATACCTGATTCCTGACAAAGATGGGCCTGTTTGCACGGAAAACAAGCTCAACCCAGGGCATTAAACAGAACACTTTTTACATATAAACTGACACGAATTAATTTTGAAAGGAATTGAAATGAAAAAATATGATATCGTCGTGATTGGCGCCGGCTCAGGCGGGCTGGTTGCCGCACTAACAGCACACCGCCGTGGGAAAAAAGTAGCGCTGATCGAACGGGACAAAATCGGCGGCGAATGTACCCATTCAGGCTGTATCCCCAGCAAGACCTTAATCAGCAGCGCACGGCTGTTCAACGCCATCAAGAATGCCCAAATTCACGGCCTGCCGCAGTTTACCGAGGTCAGCAAGCTGGAATTTAAGCAGGTGATGGAGCACGTCAACCAGGTGATCCAGGACGTGTACGAGACGGAAAAGCCGGGGCGCTTCGAAGAGATGGGGATCGATGTCTACATCGAACCGGCGGGGGCGCAATTTTTGAATCCCAATGAAATCAAGATCGGTGATGAGACCATCTGGGCGGACTACAGCGTGATCGCCACAGGCTCTTCACCGCGAATGGCGCCGCATGAAGGCAGCGAAACGCTTGAGATCTTAACCAACGAAAACTTTTGGGAGATAACTGAACTGCCCAAATCGATCGTTTTCCTAGGCGGCGGTGTGATCTCCGCTGAGATCGGGCAGTCATTGGCCCGCTTCGGTTCTGATGTGACGATCATCGACCGCAACCCCCGCATCCTAAAAGCCGTTGACGAGGAAGTCGGCCAACTGGCGGCGCAGGTCTTACAGCAGGAGGGGGTTAAAATCCGCACAAATGCTGAGGTGATCCTTTGCCAGCAAGAACCCAACGAGGAAATTAAAATTACCCTGAACGAAAACGGGCAGGAAACCGTCATCATGGCAGAAACAATTTTTGCCGCCCTGGGGCGTGTGCCCAACATCGCTGGGCTGCAATTGGAGCAAGCTGGTGTGGCCTACACAGCACGCGGCATCCAGGTTAACCCCTACTTGCAAACAACCGCACCCAATATTTATGCCTGTGGAGATGTGGCGTCACCCGCAAAATTCACCCATATGGCCTCCTACCAGGCAAATATATGCATCGAGAACATCTTATCGGGTAATCACGTCGAAAATGATCTGACGCTTGTGCCGTGGGCGATCTTCATAGAACCAGAGATCGGTCATGTTGGACTGAGTGAAGCTGCAGCACGGGCTAAACACGGTGAGATCAACGTCTTTCGGCTTCCGACCGCATCGGGGAACCGCTTCACAACAGAAGCGGAGACTGTCGGCTTCATTAAAATCGTGATGGATAAAAATGATACCCTGCTTGGCGCAGATGCGATTGGGGCACACGCCGGGGAGTGGATTCAATTCTTCACGTTGATGATCAAGCAAGGACTGCCGCTTGAAGCACTGGCCGATACGATATTTATTTACCCGACCTTCTCGCAAATGGCGAATAAAGTGGTCACAAAATATCTACAAGCAAAAAATGGCGCCTGAGCCGGCTGCGATAGGGGATCACCGGGTTGTCAATCCATTTTTTCTAATTGGCAACCGGGTCAGACCCAGCTAGAAAAACGGCAGCATGACCTGTGGGATAAACCGGTGAAAGATCTGATAACTTTCAAAGGACCGGTTTATCCCATTCAGATTTAATCGACCTGTTTGAAGGAGAAACGCTTGTTAATCGGGGGGTTCCGGGTTTAGGATGGCGATTGACGGAGTAAATTTGCCATTTTTTCCTGCAGCTGCTGTGGACCGTCAACGATAAAGCGTTCGTCAAGGATACCCGATTGGTGGAGTTGCTTGCGGGTGAGGGGCGTGGCCACAGCCAGCACGGCAGCCCCGGCTGCCAGAGCCGCGCGTACGCCTGACACCGAATCTTCGATCACGGCCAGTTCATGTGGTGCAACACCCAAGGCTTTAGCCACCAGCAAGTAGATTTCAGGATCCGGTTTTGGATTTTCAACATCTTCGCGGGTGGCGATAAAGTCAAACACGCCCTCAAGCTTTAGCGCGCGCAAAGCCCGTCCGACTTGGGGGCAGTGCGACATCGTCGCCAGCCCCAACTGGCAACTGGCGGCCCGCACTTGCTTGACAAGCGCCAAATTATGCGGCCAGGCAGCATCCTCTAATGTTTTTTCATCCGAGATGATCTTTTCATAGATTTGCAGGCGAAGCCTGGCAAGGACCTGCCAGGGGGCGCTGGCGCTGAATTCCGCCATGCGCTTTTGGGCAGCCTCTTCCAGCTTGAAACGCGCCAGTAACCCTTTGGTCACCTCCTCGCGAGACCCCCCGACAAAATCCTCAAATGCATTCAACACATCCGCTTCAGTGACGGCCTCCGGTGCTAACTCGACTGCGGCGCGTGCATAGGATTGTGCTTTCAGCCGTTCGGTTTGGATCAGTGTGCCATCCAGGTCAAAAACAACCGCTCGAATCATGTTGAAACCTTCTTTCACCTGTTGTAAATATTTACTGTTTCCGTAACTGCCCAGGCAGCCCTGCTGTTGAAGGGTGCCCTGATTCCCAGGCACGCTGAGCAGTCACCCGTGTTTTTCATTATATATTAGACGACGAACACCGGCTGCCTCTTACATAATAAATTTATCAGATCTGGCATAAATAACAGCAGGTAATCGTGAGTCTGGCAGGGTAATCGCAAAGTGGGAGAGATGTCTGTAATATCGTTTTTAGTGCGCCAATAGAACGACTTCTCGTTTCTCTCTCGCAGGGAGAAGGGGCAGAGATAAGGGTGTTTACAAAAATTTCATTAAATCAAGCCTGGTGTTATTGACCGAATTAGACTTAACCAATGAAAGTCGGCTAATGATTACGAGTGATAGACCCCCTCACCTAACCTCTCCCCGGCGGGGAGAGGGATATTTCCTTATCTTCGCAGGGAGAAGGGGCAGAGATGAGGGGGGCTACAGTGTGAAGATCGTTGATCCCGCGATAATGCTTGACTTTACGATTGCCCTGGTGAGTATGGTAATTAATCGTTCCCTTGATACGTCTTATTTGAAGCGGCAAGAAAGCGGATGGGATGGATTTCCGTCATAACTGTGAAATCATCCACGCTGGACAGCAACAGCAAGGAAATTGATCGATGAAAGGGGCCAAGCTGGTTGCGGCACATTGTGAGCTTTTATCAACATTTAGAGAATTAACAAGGACATTTTTGGAGGTATAAATATGGAACTGGCAATGATTGGGTTGGGAAAAATGGGCGCAAATATGGCTCGACGATTGCTTAAAGGCGGCCATCGTGTGATTGGCATGAACCGATCCTTTGAAGTTACGCAAGACCTGGCAAGGGAAACCGAACTGACCCCAACCAAGACGCTTGAAGAGGTTGTTGAAACGGTTTCTTCACCCCGTGTGATCTGGGTCATGGTGCCATCCGGCGCCCCAACAGAGGCGGTGATCAACAAGCTGTCAGACTTACTCGCCCCGGGCGATACGATCATCGATGGCGGGAACACTTTTTATAAGGATGATATTCGCCGCTCAGCCCTGTTGCAGGAAAAGGGTATCCACTATGTGGATGTGGGCACCAGCGGCGGCGTGTGGGGACTGCAGGAGGGTTACAGCATGATGATCGGCGGCGATGAGGCGGTCGTTTCAAGATTATCACCCATCTTTGAAACCCTGGCACCTTCCGCAGATCAAGGCTGGGGCCGTGTTGGTCCCGTCGGCGCGGGTCACTTTGTGAAGATGGTCCACAACGGCATTGAATACGGGCTGATGGAGGCCTATGCTGAGGGGTTCGAGTTGATGGAACATAAACAGGATATGAATCTTGATTTACACCAGATTGCAGAAATCTGGCGATATGGCAGCGTGGTGCGCTCCTGGCTGCTCGATTTGACGGCTGCTGCGCTCCAAGAGAACCCCACCCTTGAAGGGATCGCCGCGTATGTGACGGATTCTGGTGAGGGTCGCTGGACCGTGGCGGAAGCAATTGACTTAAATTGTTCCATCCCGGTCATCACAATGGCGCTCCAACGGCGTTTCCGCTCTCGTGAAGCGGCGCCATTTGGCGATAAGCTGCTCTCAGCGATGCGCCATCAATTTGGCGGGCATGCCATCCAGCAGGAGGAAAAATGAACAAGGTGTGTGAATCAACCAGCCTGGTTATCTTTGGGGCATCAGGTGACCTGACCTGGCGCAAGCTGATCCCAGCCCTGTATAACAACTTCAAAAAAGGCCGCCTTACAGAATGCGCCCAGATCGTCGGCGTTGCCAGGCGGCCGTATAGCGACGAAAGTTTTCGCGAGCGCTTGCTGGCAGGGGTCAAACAATTTGCACCCCACACCTTCGATCAGGCAGTGTGGGAGGGGTTCGCTGAAAAACTGCATTATTTCCAGGGATCATTTGATGATGCCCAAACCTACCCCGACCTGGATGCCTATTTACGCCATCTTGAGGGGAACCAGGCCAACAGGTTATATTATCTTGCCACAGCCCCAAGCTATTACGAACAGATTGCCGGTCAGCTTACCGATGCAGGCATGTCTCGCGAAGATGAATCCAGCGGCATTTGGCGGCGGATCATCATCGAAAAACCCTTTGGGCGTGACCTGGCTTCTGCCCAGGCGCTCAACCGGGCGCTCCACCGTGGTTTTACGGAGGACCAGGTTTATCGCATTGACCACTACCTCGGCAAAGAAACCTCGCAAAACATCCTTTTCTTTCGCTTTGCCAATGCCATCTTTGAACCGGTCTGGAACCGGCGTTACGTCAGCAATGTTCAGATAACCGTGGCAGAAAGTGTGGGTGTCGGCCAGCGCGCGGGTTATTACGACAACGCCGGTGTGGTACGCGATATGTTTCAAAACCACCTGTTCCAGCTTTTGGCCCTGGTTGCCATGGAACCGCCGACAGCCTTCAATGCCACGGCGATTCGAAATGAGAAGGTGAAGGTCTTCCAGAGCCTGCGTCCAATCGAGCTTGAAGATACCGTCCGAGCCCAGTATGAAGGCTATCGCAACACTGAAGGCGTTGCACCTGGATCAACAACACCCACCTACGCCGCGTTTAAAGTGTTTATCGACAACTGGCGCTGGAAAGGCATCCCGTTTTACCTGCGCTCAGGCAAGGCGCTCAAACGCAAAACGTCTGAGGTCATCATCGAATTTCAACGCCCGCCACACCTGATGTTTGATTTCGATGAAGCGGATAACATCACACCGAACTTTATTTCACTCTGCATTCAACCAGACGAGGGCATCCACCTGCGTTTTGAAGCCAAGGTGCCCGATTCCGATCAGGACATGCGCTCGGTCGATATGGATTTTCACTATCGGTCTTCTTTCAGTGACTCTGCACTTCCTGAAGCCTATGAACGGCTTTTATTGGAAGCCCTGAGCGGGAATGCATCCTTGTTCACTCGCTCTGACGGTATCGAAGCAGCCTGGAAGATTATTGATCCCGTGATTGAAGGTTGGTCGGAAACCAACAAATCACCCCTGGTCGCTTATCCCAGCGGTTCCTGGGGGCCAAACGAGGCCGATCAGCTGCTGGCGCGAGATGGTCATATTTGGCGGCTAGGATGCATTGATGGATAGCACAACAGTTTATTAAAAATATAAGAATAGGCTGCACAATCGCGTCAAAAGATAAGCGCTCGGCAAACAATGCCAACCGTAAATCAGGAGAATATTTTGAAAGAATCCACCCAAACCTACGAAATCGCCATCATTGGATCTGGCATTGGTGGATCGACCCTTGCAGCAATTTTAGCTCGCCAGGGGCTATCGGTCGTGGTTTTCGAAGCTGGTACGCACCCGAAATTTTCCGTCGGTGAATCTACCATTCTTGAGACATCGGAGATGATGCGTGCACTCGCCAAATTTTATGATGTGCCGGAATTGGCTTATTTCAGTTCTGAAAATTTCTTTCCTTACGCCGGCACCACCCACGGGGTCAAGCGCCATTTTGGTTTTGTACATCACCAAGCTGATCAGTCCCCCAAACCTGAGGAGGCCTTGCAAGCGATCATCCCCAAGCAGCCGTACGGTCATGAACTGCATCTGTACCGGCAGGACACCGATTATTATCTGACCTCGGTTGCCATCTCTTATGGCGCCACGGTGTTACAGGGAACGCCTGTGACATCTGTCAAGATTGGTGAAGATGACGTTGAAATCACAACCCGCAACGGTGACATTTTTCATGCAAATTATGTCGTCGATGCCGGTGGGTTCCGCTCACTGTTAGCCGATCAATTTAATCTGCGGGATTTTGACCTCAAAACGCACACCCGGGGAATGTTCACGCACATGATTGACGTGCCGTGCTTTAATGATGTCCATCTCTCTAAAGCGGCATACGGGGTGCCATTTCGCTGGTCCGAAGGCACGCTCCATCATATCTTCAAAGGCGGTTGGCTGTGGGTGATCCCTTTTAATAATCACATGCAAGCGACCAATCCACTGTGCAGTGTAGGATTACTGCTCGACCCGCGTGTCTATCCTGCCCGCCCGGATATCGCACCAGAAGATGAATTCTATGCCTTCATTGATCAATTCCCTACCATCAAAGGGCAATTTGAGGGGGCAACGCCAGTACGCGGCTGGGTGCGGGCAAATCGTTTGCAATATTCCTCCAAGCAGGTTGTGGGCGACCGCTTTGCCCTCCTGGGGCATTCGGTTGGGTTTATCGATCCCCTGTATTCGAAGGGATTGTATGTCACTCACATCGCCATCATGGTATTGGCAGATCTCTTGATTAGGGCCAAACAAACCGGCGACTATTCTGCCCGGGCTTTTGCTTCACTGGAAGAAATCACGCTCAATTATGTCAAGATGCACGATAGGCTGATCGCCAATTCCCTCAAGTCCTGGTCAAATCACCAGCTGTGGCAGGTGTATTCTGTCCAGTGGCTGTTGGGTGCGTACCTGGAATATTTGATGCTGAGCATCACCCGCATGCGTGCCAAAGACCGGGGAGATTATATTCAATTGCTGGCAAACAATCGCCTGGCAGGCGGTGGCTTCGATGGTTTCTTTAGGCTGCAAGAACAAGTTGACGCGTTGTTCGACGCGGTCAACCCCGAGGACCAGGACGATGTTGAAAGGACCGTCGTTAAAGCACGGAAACTGTTTTTTGATTTTCCATGGCTCCCCAAACCCTTTAAGGATGTGCTGGACGGCAAGAATCACCTGCCAAAGCACAAATTCCGTCTGACCTTGTTTAATAAAGCGGATGGGTTTATGGGCAGCGGGGCGTACCGGCAGCATTTCTTTGGCGATATGACCCTGTGGGATCTCGCCAAGAAGAGTCTGCAGGACTATTTTACTTATTCTCGTTTCCGGTTGCGCTGGCAGCGGATAAAACACGGGGACCGGTTGGCATGGAGGAAAGATTAGGATGTTTGATGATTATCTGCGTGAGATAAAAGATCGCTTGGCCCAGCCATTGGCAATGAAAATGGTGAACGCGAATCCAAAGACGATTTCCTTGATCGGTCTGGTTTCAGGCATCTTCAGCGCCGTATTCGCATTCCTGGGTTTTTATGGCGTCGCGCTGGTAATGTGGTTGGCCAATCGCAGCCTGGATGGCCTGGATGGATTGATCGCCCGCTTGCATGGCAAACAGGACGATTTTGGTGGATACCTGGACATCATGCTTGATTTTACAGTCTATGCGGCTTTACCCATTGGGCTTGTTCTGGGCGCACCTTCTCCAGATCGATATGTGGCACTGATTGTGATGCTGGCCGGTTTTTACATCAATACGGCATCGTGGATGTACCTGGCGGCTATCTTGGAAAAGCGAGCCTCACGCCAGCCAGACATCAAGACAACCATCACCATGCCCTCAGGTTTGATTGGAGGGTTCGAAACTATCGTCTTTTTTAGCTTGTTTATCGTTTTCCAAGCATACATAACCCTGCTCTTCAGCATATTTTCTGCCTTAGTCCTGGTGACGGTTTTTCAAAGGCTCTATTGGGCTAAGCGCAATTTGAACCCATCAATTGACATCATTCGAGGTACAGAACGTGAAAATCAATACATCAGCTCCTCAATTTACTCTGAAGAATAGCCAAAATGAAAAGGTTTCCCTCAACGAGATATTAAGCGAGGGAAATCATGTAATACTGGTGTTCTTACGCCACCTGGGCTGAATACCCTGCCGGGAACATGCCGCACAGTTGTGCGCGCGACAGGATGAATTCAACCAGGCCAATACCCAGGTGATAATTGTAACTTTTGGGTCATTGCCCGCCATTCAACAATGGATGAAAGAGACCTGCGTCACCTTTGAGGTGCTGTTCGACCCGGAGCGCGCTGTCTACAAAGCCTATGGGCTTGAGCGTTCATGGCTGCGTGCCTGGCATCCACGGGTCCTTTGGGTGTATATCAAACGCTGGTTTAAGGGGGGCACATTTTACGATTCCCGCGGGGATGATACATCTCAGCTGGGCGGTGATTTTATTATCGACAACCAGGGGCTGCTCAAGTTCGTCTACCCCAGCCACGATCCCACAGACAGGCCAGCCGTGGATGAATTGTTGGCTGTGGTCAATGGATTGGGGTGACGGAACAATACCAACCTTAAATTTACGCCAACACTAAGGGATTTAACAGAAGCACCGCTTGCTCTGATCCGAAAGCAAGCGGTGCTCATTAGGAAACCAGAACCATTGAGAGCCAGCCAGGATGACCGGTTTGATAGGCTTCTCTTACTGTTGGTTTGATTTCGGTTTTACCAAACGATATTTCAAGTAAGCACCCAATTCTTTTCCAAGATTTGAAAGCGATTCTTTCATGAATATATCAGCCACCTTCAATATGCCGCTTGAAAAGGTGGGGTAGGGATAAACCAATCGATAGATTTTGTACAGGGATATCTTTTGGCTGATGGCCAGGGTAAAAAATGAGATCATTTCTGAAGCCCGCGGCCCGACGATGGTTGTGTGCAAAATCCTTCCGGTCAGGCGGATGACATCGACGATAATGAAGCCGTGCTCGACGCCATCCGTGTAACCGCGGTCTGTCTGGGTCGATAGATCCACCCGGATGCGCTTGACCAGATCAGGATGATAGGCGGATGCCAGTTGCTGTTCCGTCATTCCAACCGTTGCCACTTCCGGGTCACTAAAGGTTGCATTTGGAAAGAGCGGTTCATTTTTCGCCAACGGCAGGAATGGAAACGCAATCCGCTGAACCACGCGTCGTCCCTGGGCGTTTGCCGAATGGGTGAAGGCGGAGGTGGGGGTAACATCACCTACGGCATACACACCTTTGATATTTGTTTCTCCATAGGTGTTGACCAAAATTCCTTGGCGGCGGTCTACCTTAATCCCGGCTTTTTCCAGGTCTAAGGACTCTAAATTGCGCAGCCGTCCAATGGCAATCAGCACCTGGTCTACCTGATCAATGATGATCTCGCGCTCCCCCTGCACGATGGTCAGGGAACGGCTGGCTTCGTCGAATGCTTTAGCCGTCGTATGGTAATAGGTCAGTATGCCTGCCTGCTCCAGCTCAGCCTGGATGGCAATCGATGCTTCCGGGATTGCCCTGCTCAGGGGCCGTGCATCCAAGGCAAACATGGTCACCCGGGTGCCGAGCTTGCGCAAGGCAAAAGCCATCTCAACAGCAATCACACCGGCACCAACAATCACCATGTGCTGCGGGATATGCTGCAAATCAAACATGCTTTCATTGGTCAGGACCCGTTCAGCGGGAAGACCGGGTATATCCAATGGGCGCGGGCGCGCCCCGGTGGAGATCACGATGTGATCGGCCGATAATTCCCGGGTCTGCTGATCAGCATCCACGGCAATTGTCTGTGAGGATATGAAACGTGCTGTCCCTTTGATAAAGGTCAGGTTCTCAACGTGTTGAATTTCTTCGGTCTCCTTATCACGGAGCGCGTCACGTTTACGGGTCACTTCCCGGATAATTTCATCGGGACTGTCACCCGGATTAAAATGCCTGGCAAGATGGATGAGGGTTTTGGAGGGCACACAGCCCACGTTGGTGCAATCACCACCGACATGATGGGCTTCGACCAACGCCACCTTTTTTCCCAACCCGGCCAACCCAATCGCGACGGTCATACCGCCCGAACCTGCACCAATGATGATCGTATGAAAATGTCCTGTTGTCATTAATTCAATCCTTCTCGTTTTTTAAAAATTCGTGATAGTGCAATGCTTAGAATGAAAATACCCACGGAAACGCCCAATGTGAGCGGGTTGACCGTTGGTACCACACCGGTGAAACTTTCAATTGAAGCGGCAAACCCAACAAAAGCAAATGTCCCGGGGAGCGATCCCAATGCTGTGGCCGTGATAAATGGCCAAAACTTGATGCTCAAGAAACCTGCCAGGTAACTGACAGCATCATACGGTAAAAATATGAAACGCATGATCATCACGGTTTCAAAGCTGTTATCCCGCATGCGGCGGGCGTAGCGCTGGATCAGGTTATTCGCCTCATCCTCCCGAAGCACATCTTTGCCAAAGTATCGCCCGACAAAATAAGCGATCGTTGAAGAGATATTGCTGGCAATGACCGTGTAAAATACGCCCAAAACCGGCCCAAACACAAATCCTCCAGCCAGGGTCAGCAACGTGGATGGAAATAAGATCAGCGGGCGAAGTGCATATAGCAAAATGTAAATCAGCGGTCCCCACAACCCCTGGGAGATGAAATCCAGCATCCCTTGGACCACTTGCAGGGGAGAAAGGCCATTTCTGATCCTGACCCATTGATATACGCCAATCAGGATCAGCCAAAAAAGCAGTGCGATCAGTTTTTGCCCGTGGTTCTTAATCAAACCACCTTTTAAATTTACCGATGAGGGATTATTCGTTTCTTGTACCATAGTCAATCTCCATTTGGATTAGGACGGCTTGCAGGTCATAATTCTTACCTAAAAGGGTAAACTCAGGTTAGAATTCTATAATCAAACACAACCCAGCATCAACCTGCGATCTGATAAAGGAGCGAAAAATGGCAACGAATGACTTGCTTTCACTGTACAACTATGATGCGTTTGTCCCAGAAAAATTCACCCGCTGGATGAACTTTGAAGCCAGCCCAGCCATCGGGAACCCTGCACCGGATTTCCCCCTGTGGCACCTGGATGAACGCGAAACACGCTTAAGTCAAATCTGGGCTGAAAACAACCTTACCGTGGTTGAGTTTGGCAGTTTTACCTGACCATATTGCGGGATGGCGGCGCCATCCATGAATGCTGTCGCAGACCAATTCGCCAACCGCGGCGTCGGTTCGTATTTCATCTATACCCATGAAGCGCATCCCGGTGAAAATTATCCACACCTGACATCAATGGCCCAGAAATTCAAACACGCGTATGCTTTGCGCGATGTATTGGGTGTGAAACGCCCAATTGTGGTCGATGCACTTGACGGCGCTTGCCACCGCACTTATGGCTCCATGCCGAACATGACCTGGATCTTCAACCAATCTGGCATCCCGGTCTATAAATCGGATTGGTCCGATGCCAGCAGCGTGGTAAATGCCCTTTCCTACTTCCTAGATGTCCGCGATCGGCGCAAGCGTGGGGACCGCTTAGCCCCATTCAATGTCCACCGCCTGGATTACCGTAACCAGGACCGCCAAGCGTTTTATCACGGCTTAGAACGCAATGGTCCTAAAGCAGTTCGAGAATTTAAAGATGCCTTTGGATGAGATCGGAAGACCCCATTGTAGATAAGTTTCTTATTTAAGTTGACAAAAACCTGCTAAAATTTCATGGCCTGAATCCTTCGGAAATATCACCCCCGTCACGACCCGGGATTTCAAGATCCCCCCTCACACCATTCTCTTTCGGCCGCGCAGGAAAAAGAAATAATACATCCCGATGGCGATCACATACAGGACCATCGTGCCAGCAAAGGGCGGACCGAAGCCATAGCTGACCTGCAAATAGCCGCTGAGCACCGGGCTGAAGGCTCGCCCAAAGCTGTTGACCATGCTATTCAGGCTGGCCACCATGGCCCGCGAATCAGCATCGACCTGCTCCATCACGAAGGTCTGGTAGACGGGCGAGCTCATGTTCATCAGGGTCAGCCGGACGAAATAGGCCAGGGCGCTCAGGCCAAACACGGGCGAGAACCCGAGCAGTGCCAAAAAGGGGATCGAGATGGCCTGGCTGTAGACCACCACGCGGATCTTGCCGTAGCGGTCGGCAAAGGCGGGCGCCAGGATCAGACCCACCCCCATGGCCAGGGAACCCCAGGCCATCAGGGTGCCGATCACCGGGTCGGGCTGGTTGTGCACATTGCTGAAGAAGATGTTCATAAAGGGCATGATCAGGCCCGCCCCAATCGAGGTGACGAACATCGGCAGGAGCAGTTTGGTGAGGATGCCCGGGTGCTGGCGGGCAAAGGCAATCGGCGCAAAGGCCGAGCGCTGTTCTGTTTCCAGCTTGTTGCGGCGCAGCGTCAGGCGCGGGATGACAGCCGCGATCACCAGCACGCCGGCCATGGCAATCGCCCAGGCATAGGCGGTTGAGCTGACGGCAGGGACATCAAATATCCCGCCAAACCAAGAGGGCAGGTAGCCGCCGACCCAGTCACCGGCGGAATAGGCCGCCATTCGCAGGCCTGAGCCCATACTGAACAGGTAGGTGCGCTCTTCCTCGCCGCTATTTTCCATCAGGAACGGTCCGCTGACCACGGCGCCCAGGCTGGACCCAATGCCCATCAGGATGTTGGTGGCGATCAGGATCGCCCCGGTGGGGAAGATCACCATCAAAAAAATCGACGTGCCGGTCAGCAAAGCCGCCGTCACCAGAGAGAACTTGCGCCCCAACATATCCGCCAGGTAGCCCATCGGCAGCGCCGAGATCAGCACCGTCATGCTGCTGACGGTGGAGAGCAGCCCCATGAAGGTCTCATCATAGCCGAGGCTGCGCAGGAAGAAATTGAACAGGATGCGGTGCACCCCAAAGCCGGCACCGTAGATCATGATGCTGACCAGGTACTTACGCGCATTCGGGCTGAAGGCGCGCACGCGTTTAATATAGGTCTCGATCACACCGTCACCGGTGTGCTGCTGGCTTTTCCGCAATGGCACAGCGTTTATTCTCCCTCTAAGAAGGCCTTGAGCTGTTGGATGGTGAGGTCCACGCCGTCCACCCGGAAGGCATAGTTGCGTTCTGCTTTGGGGGAGATGGTGACGCGCACCAGGCCGGCCAGCCGCAGGTTATGCAGGTGGTGGATCACCGTAGGCGGGCGTAGGCGCAAGACTTTGGCCAAGTCACTGGGTGAGCGCGCCCCCTCCCGCAGGTAATACAAAATTTGCAACCGGGTGGGGTCCGCCAAGGCCTTCAGGGCGTTGAGCAATTCGTCGGGCACCAGCTCGCCGGGGATCAAGGCCGTCCCTTCCGGGCGAGCGCCAAACAGGATGAAGCCTGTGTCTTGATCCAGCTTGTCAAAGAACACAAATGGCGCGCCCCAGAAGGAGGGCGCCAGGATCAGGGTTGAGATTTCGTTGATCCAATCCATGCGTACCCCGGCCGAGAGTTCCTCAAGGACGCTCAGCACATCATGCTTTTCGGCGAGCGCTCGGGCTTTTTGTAGGGCCTGTTCTTGGGCGGGGATTACCCGGATTTCTTCTTCATGGAAGAAGTTATCGATATAGGCTTCCAGGGCGTCAACCAGCTCTTCGCCGAATTGCGCACGCGCCGCCCAGGCGTCAAAGGTCCAGCGTAAAAATTCCTTGGGCAGGCTGCGTGCCACTCGATGGTAGTCCAGAATCTGCGCTTCGATGCGTGCGGTCATGCGCTGCTTGCCATCCAGCGAGAGCAGGAAATTGCGGAATTCTACAGAACGTTGATCCTGTTTGCCAGCAAAGACCAGTGCAGGCAGGCGCTCCCCCGGGGAAAGGGCTTTAAGGGCAGTCAGGGTAGTGGCGGCATTTTTGGGCTCAGGCAGGCTATGGATCCACGCCATGGGGACATACAGCACCCGCTGCGATCGCTCCAGTGCATCCCGCAGGTGGACCGGTAAGCGCGAGCGGACGCCCGCCGCCCAGGAGGGTCGTAAGCCGTATTCATCCGGCCGGTGGAGGATATATAGGCTAGTAAACAGGTCATAGGCACTGCCTTTGTCCCACAGGATTTGGGGGGGGTTTTCCATCATCTCACCTCGTTGGTATTTAATGTTAACTTTAGTTGTCAAAAAATTATAGGTTAGATAATAATCTAACAAAGGGGGTTTGTCAAGAGACTCAACGGCCTGCCTGTTGCACAGCGAAACACCTTTAGGTGTGGAGGATTTTTTCATCCCCGGGGGTCTATGGATTAACCAACGCAATAACCTATCGACCCTAACTCTCAAATAACCTTAAACAAAGACCCCCGGGGTTTTAATAATAAGCTGGGATGATTTATGATCATTGCAGGCACAATTGAGTTTATTTTCCATTTCGTTACCAAAACCCCGGGGGACTCAGGATTACAGTCACAACGTGCTTGCTGGTCCCTTCCCTTCCTTTCAGGACATTATGCAGACAGGGGGCTACGCACTCATGAGACCAGCAAGATCGGAAGGGGCGACGTGAGGGAGTACGACGCAACGGATGAGGGGTGTTTAAGCCTTCCCCCGGGGGAAGGTGGCGCCCCACAGGGGCGACGGCCTGCCTGGCGCGTAACGGAATACCCTCAGGTGTGGAGGATTTTTTCATCCCCGGGGGTCTATGGATTAACCAACGCAATAACCTATCGACCCTAACTCTCCAATAACCTTAAACAAAGACCCCCGGGGTTTTAAGAATAAGCTGGGATGATTTATGATCATTGCAGGCACAATTGAGTTTATTTTCCATTTCGTTACCAAAACCCCGGGGGACTCAGGATTACAGTCACAACGTGCTTGCTGGTCCCTTCCCTTCCTTTCAG
>JAHYJN010000039.1 GCA_019428905.1 Candidatus Brevefilum sp. | reverse complement strand
GATGGCAGTCCGCTCACCGAATTTGTCCGCGAACCACCCGGCAGGAATGGTCGTGAGCATCATCGCCATCCCAAAAAAGGAGGTCAGCCAACCGATTTGCTGCAGGCTTAACCCAGCGATATCTTCTAAGTAGACGGGCATCAAGCGGAAGGACAGCGAAAAGGCAATATCACGCACGCCATCGGTCAATAGCAGCCAAGTTAGCACACCGCCAGCAATCGCCAGCCCAAAAATGGTCTTAAAATTCAGCTTGAGGGCTTTGAGGGAAAGCTTTTCGCTGGGACCTGCAAAGCGCTTCTTCCCAGCCACTTTGGCCAGGATCAAGCGGATGATGGTGGCGCAGATATAGATCCCGGCTGCAACGGTCAACATGATGCGGAAGCCATAAGTATCCGCCAACCAGCCTGCCAACGGCGGGCCGATGACGGTTACAACAGTGTAGATCGTATCGGTGATGCCATACACCTTACCGCGATGTTCTTCTGCTGTTTCCTCAGCGATAAATGCGCCAAAACTGGGTCCGATTAAGGAGCGGGTGACGGCGTTAAGCCCTTCTGTCAGGTAAAGCCATTGCCAGGTGGGCACGAAGATCGGGCTGATAAACGCACCCAACCCGATCAGGCTGCCCAAAGCGACGCTTTTCAAGCGGCCGATGGTATCGGAAATCCATCCACCCAGAACCTGCAAGACCAAAGGGACAATCTGTGAAACCGTGAAAAAGATTCCGATTTGCATCACATCCGCCCCAAGGTAGCGCATGTAAAGGGGCAGCATGGTCATATACATCTCCGCGGCAATGTTGGCAAACACCATCGCCACCATGAAGACGATCAGGGTGTTTGATAAAATCCGTTTTTTTGGCATTGATTGCGCCATTGTGTCTGTTGTTTCCATTTTATTCACTAAAGTTAAGTTCTAAATATCAATCGACGGGTGATCCAGTATTCTTGATGGATCATGCGGTTGAGAGGTTTTCACCTGGGCGCAATTCCATCTCGTAGGTGTCATACTGCAGGGTGATGTGCATACCAGCTCTTTCGTATAGGCGTGTAGCATTGGTGAGACTTGAGGCATCAACTGCTAATCCTGCGCGTTGGGAACCGCGTTGGAAGAATTCCTGGAATGCCACATGCAGTAAAGCCATACCCAGCCCCTGACGACGCCAGGGCTTGCGTACACATAACTGGTTTACCCAGCCCATTTGCGGGTCTTCAACCGTTTTTGCCTTACATCGGCAGATGCCAGCGATCTCATCTCCAGATTTTGCCAACCACCACAGGGTGGGGTCAAAATCCTTATCGTTCTGCAGGTAATGCTGCCATTGAGCCAAAACCTCTTCGATCGGCCGATCGACGTGACCCCAATGGTCTTTGAAACCATCATCCATGGCAACCAGGGCATCTTTGAGCTCTTTTTCAATCTCAATCGGCACAATGGTGATCCCTTCAGGGATATTTGGTATTGGAGGCGATTCTTTCAGTTCAATCTCCATGCGGTAAAAGTGCCTGACCAAATCAAACCCATAGGCTTCCAATGCCTTTTTTCGACGCTGGTCTTTATTGGGTACGCCCTGGGACATGATGACCCGTGCGCCTTCTGGCGCCAATCGGATGCGATTCCGGGCACAAGCTTCAGCCCAGGTGAGCAGATCCTGATAGATGGTGTCATCCCAATCGTTGGGGTGGATCACGCCCCACACATACTTGACCACGTGGGGTTGTGTTGTATCCCACACTTCGATATAGCCGATGACATTACCGAGCTCATCTTCGAGAACGCGAACGGTATCGTCCAAAACGATGCCTGGGGAGGTCCAATCGTTGAGCATGTCATCCAATTCCGCATCATTCCAGCCATAGAGGGCTTGGGAGCAGGCATTGAACAGGTCCACGGCAACCTGGGCGTCTTCCAGGGTAAAGGGACGTAGCCGTGTGGTTAAGATTGTGGTTTTCATTTTTCTTCTCCTGTCGTTCAAATAACTTTCCTGTACGCCCGTGATTTCATGCAATCAATATAACCACGGGTTTTTGATCTTCCCGTGGTTTGGATCCTTTTCCTGGATTTTTGGGTGTTTTGACTTCCTGGAGGAAATAAAAAAGCCACGGGGTATGGAGTTTGCCCGTGGCCAGGTTACCAATTTAGGTAAGGCTAATTAAAAACAGGCGCACTCCGCGACGGTAGATCACGTCCGACACTGCCGACGGATTTGGACCGAAGCATTTCGAAGATGATAATAGCTGTGATCATGCGGGTGCTTTCCTTTCTTGTAAATTTCCTTAATTTATGCCAAATTGCAGGCATTTATTCAACATTGAGAGTTTATCATATTAATTTGAGACTTGTCAAGCGGAAATTGGCTGGAATCAGCTTTTTTTGATGAATCCCAGGTAGATGACCAGGATCAACCCTAGTCCGCTGACCAGGATCAGGCCTAAACCGACATTTTTGCCTTCACCCAATGCCAGGTGAAGGGCTGAGGGCGGTGTGGTGGGTGTGGCAGTCGGCGCTGGAGTACGCGTGGGGTACGGGGTCATCGTTGGTCGGGGTTGGGTGGCTGTGGGTGTCAGCGGTTCCGGTGTGTGGGTGATAGTGGGCGTGGGTGTTGGATCGGATGGCAGCTGGATGATAAGTACCTGCCCCTCAAACACCTGGGTTGTCCCCTGGCTTAAACCAGAGTTGGTTAGGATTTGGTCAATTGGGACATCATAAGAGATCGCAATGGTCCACAATGTTTCGCCATACTGTACGGTATGAATGATCGCACCATCTGGGCCAGGTGTGCTGGTGATGAGGGAAGAGAAGGTAACTGGCTGGCTTTGTGACAATTGTTGCACCGCACTGGTGGGTGCGGGCTGGTTGACCACGCTTTCGCCCGGCAGCACATTTAAGGTGTAATAGACAACATCACCAGAGACAGCAACGCCTGCACCGACTTTGCCGGTTGCGTATGTGGTCATCGTCTGCCAGTGGACCCAATCTGACCAGACCGTATAAATGCAGTATTGTATGGACATATTGGTCCCCATGGCGACATTCTCTTTAATCCCGTACTGAGTCGCGGTCGTCCCATCAGCCCGGGTATGAGTCCATTGACCGATAGAGGCCATGTAATTGCTGTGGGTTTGGGCAAAGCCCATCAGGTAGCTATCGACGGTATAGGGCGCCAAACCCATGCCCTGGCGTAATGCGTTGACGGCGTTGATCAGATCGGCGGCACTTCCAGCTTGGGCAGAGACCGGTTGAACACCTGCTGTTCCGACCAGGGTCAATGCCAAGACCGCAATGAGGAAAAACTGCGCAATTTGTCGCATAATGGCATTATTATAGCGTGTTTGCATAAAAAAGGCGATTTGAGGGCGATGTGGTCAGTGTGCTGAAGGTGCGCATCACTCAAGTCAGGGCGGCAGATGTTTCGTCCCCAAAATGTGCGCCAAGAGCGACCATCAGCGGGCTATGATCCCATAGGTGCTGCGGAATAGCTTAAAAAAACCGTTGGTGGCAATGATCGAGGCGAAAGCAATCGTCCCCAGTTTGCCCCCCGCACCGCCTAAGAGGGGATTGCTGAAGACAAACAGGATGCCTGTAAACAATCCGGCTATGCCAATGTAGAGGAAGGTTGGACATCGCTGCTTGTTGGACATACCCGTGAAACTGGCACAAATAGCAACGACTGCAAATTGCGACCCGTATTCCGGGAACAGCAGGGGCAGGATCAGCCCGCCAGCCAGGCCAACCGCGCCAGACGCTAACACCGCACCATTTCCATGGTGGTGACTCAGATAGAAGGTTAAAGGTGCGGCGATGAATGCAATCAGGATAATCCACAGATTGGTATGCCAATCTGCAATTGGAACGATCAGAAATTCCCTTCTAAAAGAAAACGCAGTCAGTGCTGCGCCAATGAAGGCAATCGTTCCCAGTTTTCCCCCAAACCCGGCGAAAAGATCCCTGGTGAGAACATACACAAGACCGGCAACGGCACTGGCCAGTGTGACCTCGGAATAGTTGAAAAACAGATCATTGGATGACATGCCCACAAAAGAGCCGCAATACGCCGCTACGCTATATTCTGGTGCCACCATGGCCGCCAGGATGCCAACCAGGCTTGATGCAATCACGACACCCATGCCAATATCATGGGAAAAATAAAAGGTAATCACCCCTCCGATGACGACGGCTAAAAATTCAAGCACTTTTCGAGAGATAGGTACTGGAAGGATATCTTGTGAGATTAACGTTCTGCCCTCATAGAAGATCGCGATGATGGTCCCTATGGTAACAAAAACCGCAAAAATACCGGCTGCAGTGTTAGAGCTCCAGGCTTCATTCGTGGCAGCCAGCAATAAGAACATAACCATTGCGGTTAGTAAAATAAAGCCGATAGTGGGTGGGATTTTAGAAGCGGTCTTCATAGGGTTGGTAGATTATCAGCGGTTGGTTCGTTTTTTTTCCTAGCATGCGATTTCATTTTCTTATGGTTAAATCTTAACATACCTTTTTGATGCTCATGACTCGGATCATCCTGGCAACAGCTGGTGTGAGATCAATAGCTGACTCACTGGCCTGAAGAAACGGTCTTTGTTCGCCTGATTCAGGGCGATTTTGGCAAGTACTTTTTATAAATATTTCCTCTAACTGCTCAGAGTGCGGGGCACCCATCAACAGCGGTGCTGCCTGAGCAGTTACAATTTCCTGATCATTATATCGTACAAGATCGAAGAATTCGCCAATTGTATGAACATTCGGTTTGTCCTTCTGTAGAAATCTAACGATGTGATTGTGGAAGGGTGGTTTCAATTATTTTTTATGAACCAGATCGCTTGCGGTCGAATTGGCGTGGATTGAGGTAAAATCATCACAAATAACGTGTGTTGGAGGAAAGCTGCCATGCTTGATATGAGGTTAATTCGGGAAGAACCGGATCGTGTACGAGAAGCGTTGGTGAAACGCCAGATGGATCCTTCATCGGTGGATGAAATCCTGGTATTGGATGAAAGACGGCGCCAACTGATCCAAAATGTCGAGGAGATGCGGGCTGAACGAAACGCTGTCTCTAAGGAAATCGGTCTGATGAAGGACAAGGATTCCCGCCAGGTGAAGATCGATGCCATGCGCGACCTGGGCGAGAAGCTCTCTGACATCGAAGCCGATCTCAAACAGGTTGAAGTTGAACTTCAAGCGTTGGTCTCGGAAATCCCCAACATTCCAGACCCGGAGGTCCCCGTAGGTGTGGATGACAGCGATAATATCGTCTTGCGCACGGTCGGTGACCTGCCGGAATTTGATTTTGAACCCAAACCGCACTGGGAATTGGGACCCGAGTTGGGCGTGATCGACTTTGAGCGGGGCGTCAAACTGGCTGGATCCCGGTTTTACGTGCTCAGCGGCGCGGGCGCTCGCTTGCAGCGGGCATTGATCTTCTGGATGGTTGACCTGCACATCCGCCAGGGTTACCTGGAGAAATACCCGCCGTTCATGGTCAGGGAGGAAGTGCTGTATGGGGCCGGGCAACTGCCCAAGTTCAAAGACAACCTCTACCGGGATCACGAAGAAGATTTGTGGATGGTACCGACCGCCGAGGTGCCGCTGACCGGCCTTCATATGGGTGAGATCCTCGAAGAAGAGCAGCTCCCCATGCGCTACACGGCCTACACCGCCTGTTTTCGACGCGAGAAGATGAGCGCTGGGAGGGATGTGCGCGGCATCAAGCGCGGGCATCAATTTGATAAAGTTGAGATGTATACCTATTGCAAACCCGAACATTCTGCTGCTGAACACGAGCGGATGCTGAGGGATGCTGAAGAAACTGTGGCTACGCTGGGCTTGCCCTACCGGGTGCTGCTGCAATCCACCGGAGACTTGGGATTTGGCTCTCATAAAACCTATGATCTTGAAGTGTGGGCGCCGGGCTGCGGGGAGTGGCTGGAAATTTCTTCGATCTCCAATGTGGGGGATTTCCAGGCCCGACGGGCAGGCATCCGCTATCGGCCTGCGGATGGTAAAAGCACCCAATTTGTGCACACCCTGAATGGGTCTGGCTTGGGCATGCCGCGCACCTTAATTGCTGTGCTGGAAAATTACCAGCAAAAGGATGGTTCGATCCTGATCCCCGAAGCGCTGCAACCGCTGATGGGCGGTGAGAGTGTGATCCGTTCAGCGTGAAATGTGTGATCAAGCCTGATAAATGGATCGACATTTAAAGAAAAAGACGGCCAGCGGCCGTCTTTTGAGTTCAATTGAAATTCGGTTGTTATTTTTGAGGTAGATAGGCTTCAAGGGTGAGGATCGAGCGATTACCCAAGGCTTCTACCAGGGTGAGCAAGTGGGACACATTGGCTTCTTCTTCAACCTGCTCGCTGACGAACCAGCGCAAGAAATCCTGGGTGGCATAGTCTTTTTCTTCAATTGCCAGGTCCATCAGGCGATTGATGCGCCCGGTGACATCCTGCTCCCAGGCCATGGCGGACTCTAAAGCGCCTTTGACGCCGTCGAATTCGTAAGAGGCTGCCTGGACGGCTGGAATGGCGACTTCGCCATCGACTTCCATCAGGTAATGCACGAATTTGAGGGCGTGTTCACGCTCTTCTTCGGATTGCCCGAAGTACATGGCGGATAGGCGCGCCAAACCCAGGCTGTTAAAGTAGGCGGCCATATTGGCATACCCGTTGGATGCGAAGAGTTCTTCGCCGATTTGAGCGTTGATGGCATCGTTGAGTTTCTTACTGATTTTCATGTGGGTTCCTCCAGTTGTGTTTGAATTGATAAAGCTTATTTTACCGGGTAATTGTATAAATTATATAAATTTTGTAAGGATTGATCTATCAATTTAGGGAGAATCGCAAGGCTGGAGGGTTTAATTAAGAAATTAGCGAAAGAATTGGTTTGAAGAGACTGGCAGGTGGAAGAAACAGGTTTAACCCCGCGCCTGGCGGGCGAGGAACAGCGCAATCGACCCCGCGACGGCCGCATTGAGGGAATCGATCTGGCCATTCATGGGGAGCCGCAGCAACAGGTCGCATTTTTGGCGCACCAGCTTGCGCAGCCCCTGGGCTTCGTTGCCGACCACCAGCCCGATTCCGCCTGCGAGGTTGACCCGGTCTGGCGTTTGGGCCTCAGGGCTGTCCTCCAGGCCGACCATCCAGCCGCCAGCGTCTTTGAGGCGGTCCATGGCCTGGGCCAGGTTATGCTGGGCGATCAGGAGCATTTCTGTGGCGCCAGAGGAGGCATTGACCACCGCTGGTGTGACGGCTGCAGAGCGGGCGAGGGGCAGTATCACACCGTGCAGGCCGAAGGCTTCGGCTGAGCGCAGCAGGGTGCCCAGGTTTTGGGGGTCTTGTACCTGGTCTAATAACAGGACAAATACCGGCTCACCGCGTGATTCTGCGTGTTGAATGATGCTTTCCAGGTCTGAATAGGGGTAGGCGCCGGTATTGAGGGCAGCACCCTGGTGATGGGGGTCGATCCCATCCAGGTTTCCGCGTTTGACGGATTCGACAGGGATGTGTTGGGTCTGGGCAAGCTGGATGATCTGCGCCAGGCGGCCGCTCACCTGGGTGTTTTGGGCAACCCACAGGCGGTTTACCTGGCGTCGTTGTGCCCGCAAGACCTCATAGATCGGGTTGCGGCCGGTGATCCACTCGCTCAAGGTTTACTCCCAGCGCCAGGTTGACCCCTGGGGCGTGTCTTCGATCACCACACCCAGGGCTGAGAGCTCTGCGCGCACACGGTCGGCCAGCGCGTAATGTTTTTGTGTGCGCAGTTCTTGGCGCAGGTTGAGCAGCAGCTCAATGAAGGCATCAGCGCCGGTGGTGGCACTTTCGGATTCTTTGAGCTCAAGCCCTACCACATCGGTCAGTTCAGCAAAGGCTTTCTGGGCGGGGGCTAACTGCTCGTCTGTGGCTTGTTCTGCCCGGGCTTGGTTGATCATGCGCACCAGGTCAAAGATGTGGCCCAACGCGCCTGCCGTGTTGAAGTCTTCATCCATCGCTTCGGCGAAACCCTGGCGGGTGGCTTCGACCTGCTGCGCTAATTTGGCCAGGATCTCATCCGGTGCCCCGTCTGCACCGGGCATGGCCGGGCGTTTGGCGGAGAGCAACCGGTCCAGGGCGCGCTGGTTGGCTTCGATCACTTCGTCATTGAAGGTTAAGGGGCTGCGGTAGTGCGAGGTGAGGACGATCAGGCGCATCACGTCACCGGTGTAGTCGCGCACAAACTCGTTGATTGGGATCAGGTTGCCCGTCGATTTGGACATTTTCTCGCCCTTGAGCTGGAGCATACCGTTGTGCATCCAGTAGCGGGCGAAGGGCTTGCCGGTGATGGCTTCGGTTTGGGCAATTTCGTTCTCATGGTGGGGAAAGACCAGGTCGTTCCCACCGCCGTGGATGTCGATCTGCTGGCCGAGGTGGTCGAGGTTCATCGCCGAGCATTCGATGTGCCAACCCGGACGACCGGGTCCCCAGGGGCTGTCCCAGGCTGGTTCGCCGGGTTTTGCGGCCTTCCAGACGGCAAAATCCATCGGGTTTTCTTTGCGCTCATCCACCCGGATGCGGCTGCCGGCGTTCATCTCATCCAGCCTGCGGCCAGAGAGTTTGCCGTAGTCCTTGGCCTTTTCCACCCGGAAGTAAACATCGCCATCGACCTCGTAAGCGGCGCCTTTGTCGATCAGTTTTTCGACCATGGTGATGATGGCCTCGATCTCATCCGTCGCCCGGGGATGTTCTGTGGCCGGGAGGATGTTGAGGTCCAGCAGGTTGTGTTTGAACTCCTCGATATATTTTTCAGCCAGCTCGAATGGGTCAACGCCAAGGCGTTTGGCTCGATCGATGATTTTGTCGTCCACATCGGTGAAGTTCATCACGTAGTGAACATCGTAACCTTTGTAGGTCAGGTAGCGCCGGACAATATCGAAGACCAATGCCGACATGGCATGCCCGACATGGGCGCTGTCGTACACGGTCGGTCCGCAAACATACATCCTGACTTTGCCCTCTTCGATGGGATTAAAATCGGTTTTATCGCGGGTCAGGGTGTTATAAACTCGTAAAGCCATGGTTAATCTGCTCCCAATATTTATTTCGTGCTGATTTATTGCTCTGGTTTGGCAAAGATCATCCTGCCAGCTGCCGTCTGCAGGACTTTGGTGACGGTAATCGAAAGAGTCTTGCCGATATACTTGTGGCCATCTTCCACAACGACCATGGTGCCATCTTCCATGTAGCCCACACCCTGGCCGTATTCCTTGCCCTCCTGGATGATCTTCATATCCAGGGTTTCACCGGGCAGCAGGATGGCTTTGACGGCGTTGGCCAGTTCGTTGATATTGAGCACCCGCACGCCTTGCAGCTCGGCCACCCGGTTCAGGTTGTAGTCATTGGTCAGGATCGGGCAGTTCAACTGGCGTGCCAGTACGACCAGGCGGTCATCGACTTCCCGCACCCCCTCGACATCGATATCCGTGATGGTGACCGGGATGTCGGGGTCTTTCTGCAGTTCTGATAAGACCTCCATGCCGCGGCGGCCGCGCTGACGGCGCAGGTTATCTGCCGAATCACTGACGTACTGCAGCTCGTTGAGCACAAAGCGGGGGATCAACAGGTGCCCGGGGATAAAACCCGTGCGAGCGATATCATAAATGCGCCCGTCGATGATGGTGCTGGTATCCACCAAGATGCGGGAGGCGTCCCTGAAACCATTGGCTGCTTTTGCCCCATCGTCTGGATCCTGGCTGCGCCCTCCCAACCTGAAGAGACTGCGCAGTTCCTTCTGGCGGGAGACAAACAGGATCACCCCCAGGTAGCCGAAGATCAGCACGGCAATAAAGGGCAGGATGCTGCCAAACGGTGAGGGCAAAAGCGAGATAGGGTATGCCAGCAAGGCGGATAGGATCAGGCCAACGACCAGACCGACAATCCCAAAGATCAGGGTTTGTGCGGACAGGCTGGATAACTGCTTGCGCAGGGCTGATATCGGTTTGATGGAGATCCAGGGCGCGATAATGAACCCCAGGATGGCTGAGAGGATGGTGGTGAAAACCTGGTAAATGATGATCGGTTGTGGGCTGCCCGCCCAACTGGCTTTGACCAGATTCCCCAAGGGTTCGCCGATGACTGCGCCTAATGCTCCGAAAAGAATAAAGCCGATGATACGCGAGATGAGTACAATAGACATAATATAATGACTCCTTTTAAGGTGCAAGAATAAAAAAGGACAATAATAAATAATAATGCCTGTCTATATCATATCATGCCGGCTATCATAAGTCAATTTTTTTGAGCCTTATCACATAAATGCTTGAGGATTCGTAGCTGATCAGCGTCTGAGGGATAGGGATACATTTACCCACAAAAAATGAACCCAGGGTTGAGAAACACCTGGGTTGTCGATAACATGAGGTTTAATGCGCTCTTTATACGGGTGGGGGGATGTTGGCCGGCGGTTTTTTCGCTGGATGGTGCACACCCGGTTGAACCGGCGTACCCGCATCCGGGTTGAGGAGCAAGCTCAATTGCGCCAGGGCATGCGTGTCGTAGGTACGATGGCCGCACAGGTCACAAATCCAGGCCGGGAAATCGGGCACAGTGATCAGGTCATCCCCCAACCAGGTCATAAGGGTCACGGTCTGCAAGTGCTTGCGCCCACCCTGGCATTTGCGGCAGGGTTGAATTTCGAGGTTCTCAGTGGTGTGTGTCTTCATCGGTTATTCTCAATCGTTCTTAGTCCTCTGACATGGATGAAGGGTGTTGGCATCAAATTAAGATTTTCCTTGCTTTTCTTCAAAGATGAGCCTATTTGTCATCAAGTGTTGCAAAAACTTCTAAACCGATCAAATTTCTTTAGATGGGTCAGTGGACCGCCTGGACGATACCAGGGCTGCGCAAAATTGTGGCCTCCGACAGAGGCCAATAGATGAACAGCGCCCGGCCGACAATATCCTCCCGGGGGACGAACCCCCACATATGGGAATCGCTGGAGTTGTTGCGGTTGTCGCCCAGGACGAAATATTCACCCAGGGGGACATCCCAGGTACCGCCGTAGCGGGGGGCTTCGGCGATAAACGGCTCGTAGAGCGGCTGGTTGTTGACATAAACGATGCCGTCGGAGATGCGCACCTGGTCGCCGGGGAGGCCGATCACACGTTTGATGTAATCCATGTCGCTGACGCCGGGTGCATGGAAGACGATGATGTCGCCAATCGAGGGTTCGCCAAATTTGTAAGCCACCCGGTTCACCAGCAAAAACTCGCCGGGCTTGAGGGTCGGCAGCATGCTGACGTTTTCAACACGCACCCTGGCTGAAAGGGCGTTGATGGCTAAAAACAGCACCAGGGCTAGCAGGATCGTTTCGATGGTGTCGATGAAAAAACCAAGGCAGCCTGAACGTTTTGATTTTGAACCAGGCTGGTCGGCGGGATAGGCGGATGTTTGTTCGGATTGCAGATCGTCTAGCATGGGAATTTCTTCAAAGGGTCATTAGTGGATGGGTCATTTTATCTTGATCATTATATCTCATCTCTCGATGAAATGGCAGTCAGTCGCGCCGTGCTTTGAGGACGATCCGGATCGGCGTCCCAATAAAGGGATAGTCTTGCCGGAATTGGTTTTCGAGATAGCGCACATAGCTAAAATGGGCATATTCGGGATAGTTGACATACAGCAGAAAGGTCGGCGGGTCGCTGCGCACCTGGGTGCCGTAATAGATCCGCAGGGAGCGGCCTGACTTGGACGGTGCGGGATGCTGGTCCTGGGCGCGCTGGATGATGCGGTTGATCTGGGATGTGGACAGGCGCACCAGGCGCTCCTCCTGCACGCGTAGGGCGAGGGGCAAAACCTGGTCGACCCGCTTGCCGGTTAAGGCGCTGATGAAGATCAGCGGCACATAGTCCACAAAATTCAGTTCCTGGCGGATGTGGGCGGTGTAATCGTTGATGGTGTAGGTGTCCTTCTCAACCAGGTCCCATTTGTTGACGGCCACGATGGCGCTCTTCCAGGCGTCTTTAATGTAGCCGGCAATGTGGGTATCCTGGGCGGTGATGCTGGTGGTGGCATCGATCACCAGGATGGCGACATCCGCCCGCTCGATGGCGTTCATGCTGCGGATCACGCTGTATTTTTCCACCCCCGGTTCGACCTTGCCGCGGCGGCGGATCCCGGCGGTATCGATCAGGGTGACCGGGAAGCCTTCGTAGTCCAGCTTGGTATCGACCGCATCGCGGGTGGTGCCGGGGATGTCGCTGACCAGGGCGCGTTCCTCCCCGACGATCTTGTTCAACAGGCTGGATTTGCCGACGTTGGGCTTACCGACAATGGCGATCTTGGCCGAGGTGTCTTCCTCGGTGTCCTCACCAATGGCCTCGATGTGGCGGATGACCTCATCCAGCAGGTCGCCGGTGCCGGTGCCGTGCATGGCAGAGACGGTATAAGGCTCACCCATACCCAGCTCGTAAAATTCTGCTGCGACCTCGCGGATCTTGGCGCTCTCGCCCTTGTTGACCACCAGGATCACCGGCGGGTAGAACTTCCCGTCGACAGCCCGCTGCTTGCGGCGCAGGATTTCAGCGATCTCGTGGTCGGCAGGGGTGACGCCGGCCTGCCCGTCGACGAGGAACAGGATCACATCGGCGGATTCGATGGCCAGTTCGGCCTGGGTGCGGATCTCGGCGATGAAGTCCTTGGAGCCGATGGAGAGGGGCGCCTGGCCCTTGCCCTGGGTGGGGTCGATGCCGCCGGTATCCATCACCAGGAAATAATAACCGCCCCAGTCCGCCTCGGCCAGGAGGCGGTCTCGGGTGGTACCGGGCACCTCATCGACGATCGCCAGGCGTTCGCCTGTGAAGCGGTTGAAGAGGGTGCTCTTGCCGACATTGGGTCTGCCCACCAGGGCAACAACGGGTTTAGCCATAGTTCGTGATTATACCCCAAGCAGGTGATAAAGATAGCACGGGGGGGGTAGGGCAATCGGTCCCGAAGGGCGGGGAGGGGTGTCTACAGGGTGGCTGTGTCGCCGTCGCGGATCAGGGGGGACATGCTGACGCCGTAGGCCTGGAAGCGAAAGGGTCGGCCTTCAGCCAGGATGGCGCTGAATAGCAGGTGCAAACGGCAAATCCCGGGGGTCTTTGTTTGACGGCCGTCAAAGGCTTATCGTTAACATGGGAGTCGTTTGATTTTCCTTAGGCCCCCGGGATTTTAACAAGGGTCCAGGTATGTGTAAAAGTCCAGGTTTTCTTAACAAAAAAGCAATTGACAAGCCGGGGGAATCTCATTATAATGGGTCTAATTAATAATTCAAGTGTAAAAAATAATTATCTGCCGGTTGGACGACCCTTTATGAAAAACTCTCTTCTGGGCAACAACATCATCTCGGTCAAAGAACATAATTTGCAGGCGGTGTTGTTGAGCTTGCTGTATGAAGGGCAGCTGTCACGGATCGAGCTGGCCAAACGCATCCACCTTTCCAATACCACCATCACCAACATCGTGGGGGAGCTGCTGGCGGCGGGCCTGGTGACTGAGCGCGCCTGCAGCGATGACGAGGTGGACGGCACCCGGCCGGTAGGCCGGCCGCGCACGGCGATCTGCCTGGTGCCGGAGGCGCGCTACGTGGTGGGCGTGCATGTGGGGGTGGGCACGTTCCGCGTGGCGCTGGCGGACTTGCGCGACGAAATCCTGGTCAACCGGACCGAAAACTTTGAAATTGACTCCGAGGCGGAGCCGGTGCTGGACCAGATTTGTAAGGTCACCCGTGATCTGATCGAGGTGAGCGGGGTTGACCCCGCCAAAATCCTGGGGGTGGGGGTGGGCTTGTCGGGCCTGGTCGATTTTGTGACCGGGGTGAACGTGATGGCGCCGAACCTCAACTGGCGCAATGTGCCCGTGAAGGACATCCTCTCTTCGAAACTGGGCATGCCGGTGGTGGTGGATAACAACGTGCGCTGTATGGCGTTGGGTGAGACCTATTTTGGGGTCGGTCACAACCTGGAATCGCTGGTTTTCGTCTACGGCCGGATTGGGGTGGGGGCCGGGTTCATCAGCAAGGGCGAGGTGTTTCGCGGCAGCAATATGGGCGCGGGTGAGATCGGCCATAACACCATGCTGCTGGAGGGCGGCGATCCCTGCCGCTGCGGCAAGCACGGCTGCCTGGAGACGTTGGTCTCTGAGACTACGATCATCCGCCAGGCTGAGGACTTACGCCAGCGTTACCCGGAGGGTATTTTGGCCAACCTGATGGCGTCAGACCGGGAGGGCAAGATCGTTGCGTGTGTGTTTGAGGCAGCCCAGGCGGGTGACGAGCACGCCAGGGCGATGCTGGCGAAAAAGGCGTATTACCTGGGGGTGGCCCTGGCGAACATGGTCAACCTGTACAACCCGGAATTGATCTTATTGGGCGGATTATTCGCCCAGGAGCAGGCCTATTTTATCGAACCGGTGATCAAAACCGTGCGCCAGATGACCTTTGGCGACCTGGGGGACCGGGTACGGATCGAGGCGACCAGCTTTGGCTGGAAGGCCGGCGTGATCGGGGCCGCGGCCCTGGCTTTGACCCAGTTCTTCTATTTAAAACAGTGAGGTGAGCGTATCTTGAAACCCCTACGAATCGCGTTTGTGCCCCTGGTGCGGACAACCTTTGATGTGGCCTTTGCCAACGAGATGATCGCGGCTGCCCGCCAGGGGCTGGTCGACGCCGGGTATGATCTGGTCGGCCCGGAGGGTTCGGTGACGAGCCTGGCAGATGCCCAGCAGGTGCGGGATGACCTGGCGGTTGCAGACTACGATGTGCTGCTGATCTTCCAGGCGACCTTTGCCGACTCAACCCTGGTAACGGCATTGGCCGAGGCTGCACAGGCACCGGTTTTCCTGTGGGCGGTGCCCGAACCCTGGACGGGGTCGCGGCTGCGGCTGAATTCCCTGTGCGGGATCAACCTGGCCGGTCATGCATTGGGGCTGCGTGGGATCAAATACGCTTATGGTTACGGGTCACCCGGTGACCCATCCATTTTGGAAGCTGCCCAGACGCTGGCATCGGTAGGGGCGCTGCTCAAGAAGCTGCGGTCAACCCGCTTTGGCGTGATCGGCGAACATCCGCCCGGGATGGATTCGTGCCACCTTGACCCAGCCACACTCAAAGATAAATTTGGGGTGACGGTTGAGACGATCCCCCTGGCGGAGGTTTTCCAACGGACCCGGGCTGTCCCGGATGAGCGGGTAATGGAAATTCGGGGTGGGTTGGATCAACATTTAGACAACCTGGCAGATCTTAACCCAAGCGCGCTGAAAGGCACGCTGCAGGTTTACTGCGCCTTACGCGATTTAGCCGAAGAGAAAGACCTGGCCGGGTTAGCGGTGCGGTGCTGGCCGGAGTTCTTCACGGAGCTGGGCTGTGCGGCTTGCGGTGCGATGTCGATGCTGAGCGATGGGTTTGAACATCATTTGCCGATCCCCTGCGGCTGCGAGGCGGATATCAACGGCACACTGACGCAGTTCATCCTGCAAAACCTATCCAACGAGCCCGCGTTTGGCACGGATATCGTTGGGGTGGATCAAGCTGCAGACACAATTGCCTTATGGCACTGCGGGTTGGCGCCGCTGTCGATGGCGGATCCCACTGAGCAGGCCAAAGGCACGATCCACTCCAACCGGCAGTTGCCGTTGTTGATGGATTTCACACTTAAACCTGGCAAGGTCACCATCGCCCGTCTCAGCCGGGCAGCGGGTGATTTACACTTTGTGATCGGGGAGGGGGAGATGCTCAGGGAGCCCAAACCCTTCAGCGGAACGGCAGGCACACTCCGGCTAACGCTTCCAGCGGCACGGTTCCTGGATGTGTTGATCAACCGGGGGCTTGAACACCATATCTCATTGACCTACGGCCAATATTTGCAAGCCTTAAAGGTATTTGCTGATTGGACAGACCTGCCCATTGTGTTATTAGAACAGGAGGTGAATCGATAGGAAGATCAACCCGAATCTAAGCGAACCCATCCAACCATTAATCCGATCAAATTAAGGAGTAAGAAAGATGAAAGTAAAAATTTTATTTGTGTTGTTCATCATCACGGCCTTTGTGCTGGGCGCCTGTTCACCGGCACCCGTTGAAGAGCCCGTGGTTGAAGAACCGGTCGTTGAAGAGCCTGTGGTCGAAGAACCGGTGGTCGAAGAACCGGTGGTTGAAGAGCCGGTGGTGGAAGAGCCCGAAGAACCCGCCGTCGAAGCGGTTGAACTGCGCTTCATGTATTATGCTGATGGTCCAAAACAGGATTTGATTTTGCCATTAATCGAAAAATTTATGGCTGAAAATGAAGGGATCACCGTTATCCTGGACATGGTGCCCTATCAAACGATTGATGAGCAGCTTCCGATCCAGGTTGAAGCAGGCCAGGGACCTGACCTAGCACGGATCACGAATTTTGCAATTTATAAAGGCAAATTACTTGATCTACGTCCCCTTGTCTCTAATCCAGAAGAATTTGAAGCCAATTTTGCGACACCGATCCTCGAAGCTCTGGGTTATGGCGGTTTCCCGGATGAGTACACCATCACTGGCCCCTATGTCAACCAGACTTTGTTTGAGCAGGCTGGGATTGATTTGCCCACAGGTGAAACGACCTGGGAAGAATGGACAGAACTGACCAAACAGGTTGCTGAAGCGACTGGTACAGATTATGCGATCGGTATTGACCGCACCGGCCATCGAGTGGCAGGCCCGGCGATGAGCATGGGCGCCACCCTGATCGATGATGAGGGCAATTTCACGATCGACACACCTGGTTTCCGCCAGTTCATCGAACTGTTGAAATCATGGCATGATGAAGGCTTGATGCCAAATGAGTTGTGGTTAACGGGTGATGCATTAAACAACTGTATTGACTGGTTCAAGACCGCTGATATGGTGATGTGCATGACCGGTTCTTGGCAAATCAATGGTGTTGCAGCGGATGTGGGCGACGCTTTTGATTGGGTGGTTGTACCGAACCCAACTGGCGCTGGCGGTTCCACAGGCATTGCCGGTGGTGCAGCGGTGGTGGCTTTTGCAGATACTGAACATCCCGAAGCAGCAGCTAAATTGATGGAATTCCTGTATGCCCCGGAAAATTATGCTGCATTATCTGGTGGTGGACTGTCGTTACCTGCCCACCGAGGTGTTGCTGAAGCGGGCGTGGATTATGCTTCTGATATTCCTTCTGTTTTGGCTGCCCTGGATGCATATACCGCTGAAGTACCCAAGCTGCAGGACCAGGCCGTTTTCTTGAATGTGCACCCGTTTGCTTTTGCTTACTATCGCAACAGCGCTAACCGGATTGCACAATATCTTGCAGGAGAATTATCTCTTGAGGAGATGATCGCGAACCTTCAATCTGACATCGACACAGCGATTGCCGAATCCAACTAATTCGCATTAAGAATGATCTGGGTGCAGCTTCATATTATGAAGCTGCACCCAAGTTCATAATTGGAGTTGACCATGAGTAAAAATTCACACAATAAATTGTTTCAAACTATTTTTGGATCGATCGCTCACGGTGTAATTTCTTTTGTTGATCTGTTTTTAGGCTCCATTCAGAAGCTTATTGGAATTAAAGGTGTTCCATATTTATTCGTTCTTCCCAATCTACTCATCTTCGGCCTTTTTATTCTTTATCCAATGCTGCTCAACTTCGTATATGCTTTTACGGGTGGATCAGCTTTTTTTCCGGATAATCGACCCTATGTTGGAACCAGAAATTTTGAACGGCTTTTTGCCTGTGAAAATTTCCTCGTTCCCAATTCGTGCACTGAAGATCTGTTTTGGCGAGCTGTACAAAACACGGTCGTATATGTGATAGCTCAAGTTACGATATTGGTTCTTTTCGCATTAATAACAGCGTTAATCTTGAACCGGAAAATAAAATGGCGTGGATTTTTCAGATCCGTCTTTTTTTACCCCTGCCTGTTATCGCCGATTGTGGTCGGTTTGATCTGGCAATGGATTCTGCAGGATAAGGGCTTGCTGAACGGGATTTTAATTGGCTTGGGGATGAGTAGAATGCCATTCCTGACAGCTGCAACATGGGCACGATTTTGGGTCATTATGGTGAGTGTGTGGGCATCCATGGGATTCTATACACTGATATTATTGGCTGGCCTTCAATCCATCCCCAGTGATTTATATGAAGCTGCCTCGATTGATGGCGCAAGTAACTGGAAGGCATTCAGCAACATCACGATGCCACTTCTAATGCCAACGATGACGGTGGTGATCGTCCTGTCATTAATCCGGGCGGTTCAGGTGTTTGAGATTATATTTGCATTTACGGGTGGCGGTCCAGGCACTGCGACGATGTATCTGGTGCAGTTTATTTACAATTATGGTTTTACCAGTCCTAACAAGCAATTTGGTGTAGCTGCGGCAGCATCGTTACTAATGGCAGCCGTGCTGATTGTGTTGACATTAGCCCAAATGGCCGCCAGGCGGGAGGAGGTTTATTAATGAATCCTGTATTAGAATTTCTAACTCGAAGACGAGGACGTAAGAAGTTGAACTTCAGTGATTTCCTTTCGTATGCTTATCTCTTATTGGGTGTCCTGATCATGTTTGGACCGATTGTCTGGCTGATCTTGTCTTCATTTAAAACCCCGATCGAAATTGCTCGATTCCCGCCTCGAATTTTTCCCTATCGACAACAGACCATTGAATTAGAAGGTTTTGATGATCCACTGCAATTGTTTAAGGTGACTTTTGACGATGGTTCAACTCGGGAACTTGCTCAGGTAAGGCGTGTTGGAATAGAAGCACAGATGATCGACCCTGATATGCCAGATGAGATCATCCGGGTGAATATTGCCGAACGCGAGCCAATTGAAGAGATACATATTGGATTGAGCAACTATATCGAAGGTGTGAGAGGATTTAATTTTGGCACATATCTTTGGAATAGTACTTTTGTCACAATTACAGCCACCTTACTGACCTTGCTTGTCAACAGCATGGCGGCTTTTGCCCTGGCCAAATACAAATTTCCAGGGCAGCAAACGATCTTTATGACGATGATCGCTACGCTGATGGTGCCGCTCTCGGTTGTGCTGGTGCCGATCTTCCTGGTGATAACCCGTGTCGGCTGGAATAACAACTTTTTAGGTATCATCGTCCCGGTTGCAGCGACGCCTACGGGTGTGTTTTTACTGCGGCAGTACATGCTGACCATCCCGAACGAGTTGATGGACGCTGCTCGCATCGATGGCGCCAGCGAGTGGCGGATTTACGCCCAGATCATCCTACCTTTGGCCAAACCTGCCTTAGCGGTGCTGGCGATCTTCTCGGTCATGTGGCGCTGGAACGACTTTTTGTGGCCGTTGATTGTCATGAGCCGACCTGAATACTTCACACTCCAGGTTGGGCTGGCAGCTTTCCAGGGTGAGTTCAGTGTTGATTGGAACTTGATCCTGGCAATGACAGTCCTCTCGATTTTACCGATTACTGTTGTGTTTGCCATCCTGCAGCGCTACATCACCACCGGGATTGCCACCACGGGACTAAAATAGGCCAGATAACCACCATTAAGGAGCACGGCATTGATCTCACATCACGAATGTATTCAGCTGCAAAAAGGGTATGAGCGCTTACACAGCGTTTCGCTTAAGACCCATAACCAGCGCGAAGTGGTTTTTTCGACCCTGGCCGGGGAACTGAAGGTTTCCTGTTTTGCACCGGGTGTGTTCCGGCTGCATTGGGCTAGCGCACAAGCGCAACCGGATTATGGCATCCTGGCTGGTCAAGACGCCGGGATTGACCTTGAGCTAACCGACCACGAGGCAGGCTACCGCATTCAATCCGGTCACATTGCACTAGAGATCTTGAACAATCCTGTGAGCATCCGTTTTTTCAAGGGTGAAACCTGCCTTTTAAGGTCGGCCCTGGACTGCACCATCCAGGGAGCCCTGCGTGTGTCGCCCTTTGCGAAGCGCAGTGACTCCTGGTTGGTGTCTCTTGACCTGAAGAATGACGAGCCAGTGTACGGGCTGGGTGAAAAATGGGCTGGGCTTAACCGCCGGGGGCAGTTAATTCAATCCTGGAATGAAGATGCTACCACGGTCAATTCGGAATTATCGTACAAGAACACGCCCTTTGCCTGGAGCCCGGAGGGTTGGGGTTTGTTTGTGCACACCCCCGCCCGGGTGACCCATGGCGTGGGCTACCCGCAGTGGTCTCACCGCAGTTATATCTTTGAGCTGTGTGATGATGAGCTCGATTTGTTCTTGATCGCGGGGGAGTCACCTGGGGAGATCATCCGCGCTTACACCGGGCTGACCGGGCGTGCAGCGCAACCCCCGCGCTGGAGTTATGGCGCGTGGATGTCGCGCGCATATTACCTGAGCGCTGAAATTGCGCTGGGTGTGGCTGAAAAACTGGTCGAACGGAAGATTCCGTGTGATGTGCTCCTGCTGGATGGGCGCGCATGGCATACGATGGAAGACCGGTTTGATTTCCAATGGGATAAACAGCGCTACCCTGACCCGGCTGGATTTGTGCAAAAAATACGGGATTTGGGCATTCGCGTCAACCTGTGGGAGTATTCATACCTGTCGACAGCTAACCCCCTGTTTAATGTGCTGGCGGAGAAAGGATTTTTCCTGAAGAACCCGGACGGGACGCCCTACATTCACCGCTGGCTGCCGTGGCCTTACGATGAATACATACCGCACCTGATGCCCAGCGGTCTGATTGACTTCACCAACCCTGAAGCCTACGCCTGGTTCAGGGACCAGCATGAAGCATTGTTCAAGATCGGGGTCAGTGTGATGAAGACCGATTATGGCGAGGCGGTCCCAGAGCATGTGGTTGGGTACAACGGGGACAGCGGAAAGCGTTTGCATAATGCCTACACCTTGCTGTATAACCGCTGTGCCTATGAAGCGGCCGAGAAGTTCAGCCAAGATGAAGCGCTGGTGTGGGGGCGCTCTGCCTGGGCGGGCGGTCAGCGCTACCCGGTGCAATGGGGCGGCGATCCCCAGGTGGATTGGGGCGGCTTAGCGGCATCGATTCGCGGCGGTCAGTCGTGGGGAATGAGCGGGGGGCCGTTCTACGCCCATGATATCGGCGGCTTTGCGGTGGGGAATCCCCCACCGGAGTTGTATGTCCGCTGGACGCAAGCCGGTGTGATGTGTTCCCATACCCGCTTCCACGGCATTGGTGAGCGGGAACCGTGGGCCTATGGCGAAGAAGCAGAGGCGATTGTGCGCCAATGGCTGCACTGGCGCTACCGGCTGATCCCCTACCTGCAGGGATGCGCCCTGGAAGCTGGTCAGACGGGTATGCCGGTGATGCGTGCGATGGCCCTGGCTTTCCCCGGTGACCGGGTTGCCCAGGGGTTCGAAATGCAGTATATGCTCGGACCCGCACTGCTGGTGGCCCCGGTGGTTGAACCCGGTGGCAATGTGCGCTATTACCTGCCGGCCGGCGAGTGGTTTGACATTTGGGAAGAAACCTGGGTTGAAGGTCCGCAGGTTGTTGAGCGGCAGATGCCGCTGGATCGGATCCCGGTATTTGGCAAAAAGGGGCACATATTGCCGCTTGGGCCGGTTGTACAAAACACCGGCGAATTGAAAGCCGGCCTTGATCTTGAGCAAATCTGGTGTTTTGGTGATCCCCAAGCAGGGATGGCGTTGCCAGGTTCAGACCTGATGCTTTCACCATCCGGCGGCTTATCTGGAGTGCCGGAAGGTGTACCTGTCATTATTAAATAAAGGAGTTAAAGTATGAAGTTTTTTCTAGATAGTGCCCATGTTGATGAAATTGATTATGCCCTTAAGATGTGGGATATTGATGGTGTCACCACCAATCCCCGGCATGTGCAGGTTTCGGGCAAGCCGTTTATAACCGTCATCCAGGAAATTGGAGCGCTGGTGGCGGGAACAGATAAGCCTGTCTCCGTGGAGGTCAATCCCCACCTCGATGACCCAGCCAAGATGGTGGCAGAGGGTGAGAAATTGGCCGCGATCAGCCCCAATTTTGTGATCAAATTGCCGGCCACTGAGGCTGGCTTCAAGGCGGTGGCAGACCTGGCAACCCTTGGCATCCGCTCTAACCTGACACTGGTTTTTTCAGCATCACAAGCTTTACAAGCGATGCGGATGGGAGCGTATTTTGTCTCACCGTTCATCGGCTGGAAGGAATCCAACGGTGAGGAAACCTTCAATTTCATCGCGGATATTATGGCCATCCGGGATAATTTCGGTTTTGAAACCGAGGTGATCGTGGCGGCCGTGCGGAATGCCCGGCAGATCATCGATGCTGCCACCCTGGGTGCGGATATTGTCACCGCCGGGTTAGAGGTGTTTCGGGATGCTTTTAACCACCCTTATACGGCTGACGGGTTGAAGAAATTCCAGAGCTTCTGGGATCAAACAGCCTACGAGTAGGACAGGATTATCATCTCAACCGTAACTGCTCGAGTTGGCCTGTTCTCTCGCACTCTGAGAAGTTACGTTTAATCAACCAAAATGGAGAAAAAATGACCAAAGGAATTTTATTACACGAACCCGATGACGATGTCGGTGTGGCAGTGATGGACCTGGCTGCAAGCGCTGAAGTTGAAGCAGTCACCCTGGAGGGAGAACCGGTGACAGTGGTGACCCTGGTGGATGATGTCCCCCTGGGGCATAAAGTTGCCATGCGCGACCTACCCAAGGACAAGCACATTATCGAATATGGCGAGGAAATTGGCTATGCTTACGCGGCGATCAAACGCGGCGCCCACGTTCACGTGCACAATATCAAAAGTTTGCGGTGGTCTGGTAAATCGCAAATCATTGAACACCAGGAGGATTGACGATTATGGAAAAACAACACCTTTTAACTGGATACCGGCGAGATAACGGCCGGGTCGGCATTCGCAACCACGTTTTGGTGATTTCTGTTGACGATATCTCAAATGCAGCTGTAGAAGGCGTCGCTAGTTTAATCCGCGGGGCGACCGCCTTACCGCACCCTTATGGACGGCTGCAGTTTGGGATGGACTTAGACCTGACGTTTAACACCTTAATTGGCACCGGAAGGAACCCAAATGTAGCAGCGGTGATCGTGATCGGCATTGAACCAAACTGGACCGATTTCATTGTGAATGGTATTGCGGAAACTGGTAAACCGGTAGCAGGTTTCAGCATTGAGCGGTCTGGCGACTTGAAGACGATCCAACATGCTGCCTGGAAGGCGAAGGAATTTGTGCAATATGCGACGGAATTACCGCGCGTTCCGGTGGAATGGGAGGAACTCCTGGTTTCCACCAAGTGCGGCGAATCAGACACCACCAGCGGTTTGGCTGCCAACCCAACGGTTGGGCGCGTTTTTGAACGTTTGCTGGCAAAAGGTGGCACACTGATTTTTGGTGAAACCACCGAGGTAACAGGGGCTGAGCATCGGGTCGTTGAGCGATTTG
>JAHYJN010000137.1 GCA_019428905.1 Candidatus Brevefilum sp. | reverse complement strand
AGGCTGCCAAATCGGCAGCCTTTTTGTTATGTCATTGGTTTTGACACTTTTATCCTGTTTTTTACGTACCATCAACAGATTGATTTCGCGGTTTTTCTTGGTTTGAGCTTTACCTCTGCCAAATGGACGTGTTTACCCGGCCCTTGTGTGGACCCAGGGCTGGTCAGGATCGCTGCCCTATGTTTCTGGTGTTGGCAGCGGGGTGGGTGGCAGTGGGGTGTTGGTCGGCGGTGGGGGTTCTGTCGGCGCCGGCGGCTGTGTGGGCCGTGGTGCCCCCGGTGTGTTGGTGGGGACGGGTGTGCGGGGTACGGCAGTCCAGAAGATGCGAGTGGCTGTGGCTGTGGCCGTGGGCGTCTCGGTGTATTCCAATGTTGCTGTACGTGTCAGGGTTTGGGTGGGGGTGGGGGTTTCCGTCTCCGGCAGGGGGGTCTCCGTGAAGGTCGTGGTCACCGTGGCGGTCAAAGTGACCGTCGGCGTGCGGGTGAAGAACGGCCGGGAGGTAGGCGTGACGGCTGTCCCCGGCCTGAAGTCCAGCGCGAGGAAGGACAAGCGCCCGGTGAAACCAGCCCAGATGAATAAAATCACCGGGATGGCGACCAGCAGCCAGGCTAGGCCTTCAAACCAGGCGGGGTTGATGATTGACTTTCGGCGGCGGATCGACTTGGGAAAGCCATCCCGCCAGGCGTGGATGTAACCCGGGCATTCCTTGTGGCCGGCCTGTAAACAGGTGCTGCTTTGGTAATCGAGCACCACCAGCGCCGGGGGACTCGCCCGGTGGCAGGCGTTGGCTCCATCCGGGAAGGATGTGCCGGTGTTGGGGTCATTGATCAAGCCGAGATAAGGGCAAATGTTCGATTCCATATTGTATTCTTCGTTGCCTAGATTGATAAATGTAAGCGTTTTTTCTTTTCTAGTTGCATGATTCTTGCCAGGGGTGATTTTGACTGTCCAGACCCTGCCTGAGTATTATACTATAGAGCTGAGTGAATGGTGGGTGTTAGGTATTCCCACTCAGCTTTCGCTTCAGCCCCTTCCGTTACACTTCAGGGGTTCCGCTATGCTTCAGGGACTTTGTGGGTGATTAGGTATTAGGTGATTAGGCGATTAGGTATTAGGCGACCCATCCCATATTGTGTTTACAGGAAAAATGCGTGGATAAGTCGCTCACTGTGTGGTCTTGGGCGTGTGGGAGTCTTCTGCAAACTGAGATTCAAGCAAATAAGAGCTTGTTTCCGGGCTTTACTCCACGGATGCTAAGATGTCATCAATGATGGTGACCAATTGATCATATGAGGGGGGTCCGATCAACCGTTGTTGATTGACCAAGAAACTGGGGACAGACCGCAAACCCAGGTTTTGTGCAGCTAAAAGCTCGTTTTCAACGGAAGCCTGATGCTCACTTCCTTCCAGACAGGCGTTGAAGCGTTGGGCATCTAAGCCAATTTCGAGCGCATACGCTGTGAGTTGTGGGTCACTGAACCCAGGGGCGTGTGTGTATAAGATCTCGTGGTATGCCCAAAATTGACCCTGGTCATGGGCGCACCAGCCTGCTTCAGCTGCACGCGGGGATTGTGGTGTGGTGACCGGGAAGTCTCGCCAAACGAATCGCACCTGGTCCCCATACTGCGCCAGGATTTCTTCCCGAATTCCAAATTGGTGCCAGGCTTTGCAGGTGAAGCAGCCAAAATCAGCAAATTCTGTAATGGTGACAGGCGCTGTTTCTGGGCCGATCGCCCGTATGGTTGCAGCGGTAAGCGGTTCATGATTTTCACCTGGATTGATCAGGAATATGGCAACCAGGAACACTGCCAACAGAATGAGTATGAACGGTAAAAACCACCGGGTGTTTGATCTGTGCTCATTTAATTTTAATGTTTTATTGGATGGGCTACGATCGCCTTCCCTTGGTTTTTCTTGCTGGTCCATTAATGCCTCCAATTGATCCAGAAATACTGTTATTTGTAGAGGAGACGCTACTGCTCTGAAGTGCGCCCTCGCACGCTGAGTGTTTGTGGTTAGACAGCATCACTTTCGAAATTCTTACCTTGATGCTACTGGGTAAGGAATCACGCTTATTCCTCGTCAAACCCATAAATGGATCGATAAAAACACATTTAAGAAATGAGAGGCTAACGATGATCTTCAAGAAAGCGACCATAACGATTTTATTTACTGCGTTTTTGCTCGCAGCTTGTTTACCGGTCAATGACAATGACTTCGAGACAAATGGAGAAGAGACTGTGGTTCAAGGTGATGATGATCGCATCAGTGTAGAAAGTGATGACCCGATTTTGCCTGAAGATGCGGACCAGGTTGATCCCACTGCCCCGCCCGAATTAAGCGGAGAACCACCGAGAGGTGTTCAGAACGAGTTTCCCCTGACCGATTTTACAACGCATTCCGTGTCGTATGATGAAATCCTGTCTGGCGGCCCACCGCGTGATGGGATTCCGCCAATCGACCAGCCGAACTTCATCTCTGTAACTGAAGCGGATGCGTGGCTCCAACCTGTAGAACCGGTGATCCAGTTGGAGATCAATCAAGAGGTGAAAGCTTACCCGATCCAAATTTTGACCTGGCATGAGATTGTGAACGATTCGGTTGGCGGCGTTCCAGTTGTGGTCACCTTTTGCCCTTTGTGTAATACCGCGATCGCCTTTGAACGAACGATGGGAGAACAAGTCTTATCCTTCGGCACAACCGGGCGGTTGAGATTCAGCAACCTGATCATGTATGACCGCCAGACTGAGACCTGGTGGCAGCAGGCTACCGGTGAGGGCATCGTCGGTGCGTTGACGGGATCTAACCTCACTTTCGTGCCAGCAGCGATGGTCGCCTGGGAGGAGTTCAAGGGCGCACACCCGGATGGCGTGGTTTTATCACGCGAAACCGGGTTCAACCGCACCTATGGACGTAACCCCTACGTTGGTTATGATGATGTCAACAGGCCGCCCTTCCTCTACCAGGGGCCGCAAACGCCAGGAGAGTTACCGCCAGTGGCCAGGGTGCTAGCCCTTGAATTTGACGGGGAATCTG
>JAHYJN010000136.1 GCA_019428905.1 Candidatus Brevefilum sp. | reverse complement strand
TTTCAGGGTTGAAGAAAAACCACACCTGCCAGCCATTGCTGGGCGCCTTCCGGATCAGCCGGGCAATTTGGTGAATCGAGCCGCGCTGATCCTGGAACATAAGTTTACCATCCGCCAGCACTTCTGCGCTCAGTTCCCCTTCGGCGCCAAAGTAGAGCGTTTGGCCGGGTTTCAGCAGGCCATTTTCAAGCAGATTTCCGAAGGGGATCCGTTTTTCGCGACGCGGGTTGGGCGAATTGAAGATTTGCGGATCAAAGGGTGATGGGGTGATCGACCGGATGCGTTCAGCGGCCAATTGGGCATAGGCGGCGTCGATTTCGACCCCGATGTAATAGCGGTGGAGCTGTTTGGCGACGGCGCCCGTGGTCCCCGTCCCGAAGAAGGGGTCCAGCACGACATCACCCGGGTTTGAGCTGGCCATGATCACCCGGTAGAGCAGGGCTTCCGGTTTTTGGGTGGGATGGGCTTTTTCGCCATTGGATGTTTTTCGGCGTTCCCCGCCAGTGCAGATGGGAATCTCCCAGTCGCTGCGCATCTGCAGGTCATCATTTAAGGCCTTCATGGCGTGGTAATTAAAGGTGTATTTTTGATCTTTTTCCTTTTTAGCCCACAGGAGGGTCTCGTGGGCATTGGTGAAGCGCATGCCCTGGAAGTTGGGCATCGGGTTGGTTTTGACCCACACCACATCGTTGAGAATCCAAAAATCCAGGTTTTGGAGGATTGCGCCCACCCGGTAGATGTTGTGATAAGAGCCGATCACCCACAGCGCACCGGTGGGTTTGAGCACCCGCCGGCAGGCGGACAGCCATTCGCGGGTGAAGCGGTCATACTGGGCGAAGTTATCGAACTGGTCCCAATCCTCGTCAACCGGGTCAACCCGGGTCTGGTCCGGGCGCCACAGCTCGCCTTCAAGCTGTAGGTTGTAGGGCGGGTCGGCAAAGATCAGGTCGATCGAGTTTTCTGGTAGCCCGGGCAGGATTTGGCGGCAGTCACCGACCAGAATCTGGTCCAGGGGCAGTTGCGGGGAATCACTGGGCATAATGCCTTTATTGTAACGGTTTTTGACGGCTGTGGGCAATAAGTTTTGTTCTAATGCGATACTTGAGGCGGTATGGTGAGAAAGCCTATCAAGCGAATCCCTCAGCGTCTTTTGCTTGGGTTGTGAAAAAGAGGGTGTTGAAAATGGGAATTTCCTCTAAACAAATTTGATCGTAGGGGCGGACCTCCGTGTCCGCCCAGGGCAACCACGGCTCAAAGAGTGCTTCGCGAAGGGTTGCCCCTACGCATTAATATAAAGTAGATAATAATAGTAGTTAATAGAATTAATTATGGATTTTGACAAATGATGAGTAATCATTGTTCGTTTTTCAATACCCTCGAAAAATATTGGATTATGCAACCTTTTTTCTGTAAATTTGAGTCAGAAATACCCATTGTTCTTTAACAATCGAATGACTTGCCAGCACAATAACGCTTGCCGATTTGCCATTCCTCGCTGATCTCCATCAATCGAGCTGAGATCAATCTCAAACAAGAAGCTTCGTTGGGAAACATCCCAACTACTCTGGTTCTTCTGCGGATTTCCTTGTTGATCCTTTCCAAGCTGTTTGTGGTCCTGATCGACCTCCTATGATCAAGCGGAAAGTCGAAGACTGTGAAACCTTCAGCCAGGTTATCTTCCATCCAGGCCGACAATCGAGGTGCAGAACGAGCATACTTCTGGATGGTCATCTGGAGATATTGTTCAGCCGTCTTTTTATCTGGCGCATTGAATATTGCTCGAATATCTGCTGCCACCTCCTTTCGCATGGATTGTCTTGGGACATAGCCTTGTGCATTTTGCTGAAGATGGAATTGACATCGCTGCCAAGGTACGCTTCCCAAGACAGCTCTTCTGGCCGCACCTAAGCCTACGTGGTCGTCACTGATCACCAGTTTCACACCATGCATACCTCGATCACGCAAGCTTCTAAAAAAGGCGTTCCAGTGGGTTTCATGCTCACTGAGGGATACCGAAACCCCTAAAACCTGCCTCTCGCCCTCTGGAGAGATCCCTGTAGCCACTAGAACAGCCGCATCACGCACTTGCCCAGCTTCTCTGACCTTCTCGTAACGAGCATCAGCATACAGGTATCGAATTTCTCCGAGGGGCCGTTCTCGCCATTCTTCCAAGACACCGTCTAGCTGTTGGGCAGCCCGGCTAACTTGCATGGCTGAAATTTCAACCCCACACAGCTCTTCTGTGATGGCTTTGACCCTTCTAGTCGACACACCCTGCACGTACATTTCTGCCAAAGCAATCACTAGGGCTCGTTCACTTCTCATACCCTTTTCTAGTGCTGAAGGATAGAAGCCACCTTCACGCACTTGTGGGATGGCGAAGGTGATATCTCCAAGCTTGGTCCTGACCGTTTTGGGTTTGTATCCATTGGCATGCCCTTTGCGCTCTTCAGTTCGTTCGTATGCATTGGCTTGCAGATAGTTGGATCGCTCTGCCTGCATCACACTGTTGAGAATGACCCTGACTAATTCAGGAATGGCTTCGAGGCCATTTCTGGTCATCTCTTCTATTGTGCTAGATGAAAGGTTATAATTTTCTTGGTGAGTCATTTAGTTCTCCTTTTCAGATGTTGTGATCTTATTAGGATACTTCTGACTCACCACTTTTGTTAAGGTTCAAGATTTTACAGAAAGAATGTTACACCAAGTTTTCTTTGTTCAAGGAATCAAATGTAATACACTTTCAAAGCCTTCCTTTGCCAAGTTGCGTATTTCAGGGCGCCAAATATGGCGGTCAACATGCAGCTATCCCCCGTATACAGGGACGAAAAAGGGGCTGTCCTCAACTTTTGGGACAGCCCCTGAAAATACCAGTTTATTTACTTTCCAAATTTTTGCCAATATTCACCGAAAATTTCTTTTTCATCGGGCACGATCGGTGGGATTGGCTTTGAAATCCAGGTAACATTCAGGAAATGTTTCCAGTGGATATTTTCGGTTGTGATATTCCCGCCCCAGGTTCCGCAGCCCAGTGTAAGCGTGAAAGGCATGCCATTATTGTAGTTGCCGCTGTTACCATAGCTATGGGCCTGGTTGACCATGATCC
>JAHYJN010000135.1 GCA_019428905.1 Candidatus Brevefilum sp. | reverse complement strand
CTGAAGGGATCACAGGCACAAGTATCGACCTGGATCGGGCAACGCTGCAGATCATCGATGCCCTCAGGTCACCGACCAACCGGCGGGTCAACCTCAGCCTGGACCAAACCACCATCCCCAGGCCGGCCTTGGACGACCTTGAAATCATGATCCGGCAGATCATCGAAGTCTCCGGTTTTGATGGGGTTGTCGAAGTTTATCTACAGGATTTGGTTTCCACCCGCAACATCCTGCTCGCCCATGAAGGGAGCGGACAAGAACTCCCCCCGAATATTGCCTTTTCCTCCTGGAGTTTGGTCAAAATCCCCCTGATGGTGACCGCCTTTCGCTACATGGATGCACCTTACCCTGAAGATGTCATCGCATTGATGGAAGAGATGATCCAGCAATCTGAAAACACCAGCACAGATACATTGGCAATGCAAGTCATCGATAGCAATCTCGCCCCCCTGATCGTCAGCGAGGATATGGACCGACTGGGGCTTGAAAACACCTTTTGGGCGGGCCATTTTTTTGTAGGCGCGCCACTACTACGTACATTCGAGACACCTGCCAACCAACGTACCGACATCAACACCGGCCCTGACAGATACAATCAGACCACAGCTGCCGACATGGGCATGCTGATGGAAGATATTTACCGCTGTGCTGAGCAAAACGGCGGCAGCCTATTGGCAGCATTCCCGGGTGAGCTCAACCAGAATAAGTGCCGCACGATGGTCGACATCATGTCACTCAATAAGATCGGCGTCCTGATCCAGGCTGGCGTCCCTGCAGGGACCGTGGTCGCTCACAAACACGGCTGGGCGATTGAAAACGACGGGCTGGTCCACACCTATGGAAATGCAGCGATTGTCTACACGCCTGGCGGCAACTATGTGCTGACCATTTTTGCCCATCACCCGGTGCAAGCCCTATTTGACCCCGTCAACCAGCTGTTTGCCAATATCAGCAGCGCCATTTACAATTTCTTCAACAATTGATCCTATAATTGTAAACCACTCATTCTGACTTACTGCCGAAAGTTGCCCCTAAATCTAAATATCAAAAAACCGGCTCATTGAAAGCCGGTTTTTTAATGAGGACAATCAGCCCCTTACCCGATGAAGACTTCGACCTCTTCATCATCATCATTGACATGAATGTAAAATGGTTCTTCCGGTGAGATCGTCTCAAGGATTTCCGAGATATCCCCCAGGGGCTGATCTTTTAGCCCGGGGATTTTATTGCCAAAAACTGACATGAACCATTTGGCCAACGTAATTGGCATCGGCAAGCTGATGGAGATACGGGCAGGCGTCTCACCAGGCTTTTGCTTAATGCGCACATGCAGCCATACACTGCGGCTGGTTTGAAAGCTGACTGCCACGATAAAAATACCCAGGATGAACGGGATCCACGCCAGCCAAAAACCCCAGCTGAAGCCGCGGTTGGCATAACCAGTGTACATCCAGGTCGCACCTAAGGTCGTGATGAACAAGCCAATCCCAAACGGCAGGATCCACCAGCGTTTTAAACGCTTCATCCGCTGCTGCTCTTCTGGTGAGATGCGCGGCGCTTCAGGCTCAAGCACATCCTCCGGGGATGGCATGATTTGATCAACGGATTCTGCATCCCCTGGCTGGCCGGAATTCATGGCGTTGATCAAGCGCAAGCCCTCTTCAGCGCTGATGTTTCCCTGCTCAATCATCCTTAATATTTTGCGTTCAGCCTCATCCACCATTTAAATTCCTCAGCTTTCCATCGCTTTAAACAGCGTCTCCGCTTCATCGACGGTGATCTTACCGTCCTGCAGCATTTTGAGGATCATCAACCGCTCTTCATCTGTGGCGCCCTTTTTACCGGCTGGGCGTGTGACCGGCGGGACCGGCTGCTCCGGCACTGGCGGTTTTTCCCATGCGCCTTGATCACCAAAACCCAGGTCAACCTTGAATCCTCGGCGCTTCTCCACCCGCTCCTGGATCTGCCCCAGGCGAATTTCAGCGGCTTTGACCTTAGCTTCAGCCCGGCGGGTGGCTGTATCAATCCGGTCCTGCACCATCTCGCTAAAGGCGGATTCCTCAAATGTGAACCGATCTGAAAGGTCACCAATCAGGTCTTCGCCCGGTCCTGGGCTATCAACCACGGATACCGATCCACCCGCAGCCAACGTAATCACCCGTCCCCCTTCACCAATTTGGTGCTCATATTCACCGTCATGAATTTCAAGATCATCCCCGTGCGCTTTGATTTTGATGTTGTCCCCACCTGAGCGGAGCTTAAGCGTTAGATCTTCCTGGTCCTTAAGCAGCGCTACGGCCACATTGCCGCCCGCATATAAACCCAGGTCGGCGGCAAATATGCAGCCGATCAACTCGATATTCCCCCCAACTTTGACACTCTCACCCAGGGTCACCTCGCGAGCCTTCAACGAGCCACCAAATTTTGAAAAGACGGCCAATCCGGTCACACCTTGCGCCAGACATTTGCCGCCTGCTTTGTCAACGCGGCAGTCGCCCTGCACATTGCGCACGATGCAGTTCCCGCCGACCTTACCGCATTCTATGGCTTGAACATCGTCAACCGTCAGTGAGCCGGCGACCTTATCCACCTGGATCCGCCCAGAAGCTTTGCGCACCGAAAAATTGCCCCCTACCTTACCCACCACGGCTTGAGCCACATTGATCAGCACCAGGTTCCCGAGAACCTTCTCCACATTGATCGCGCCTGTGATGTTTTCAATATATAACGACCCCATACCCCGCTCAATCTCAATCGCAGATTTGACCGGTACATTTAAATGACAAGAGGAGTTGACGGTCACGTACACATGACCATTCTCCTCTACCAATGTCGCCAGCTGCGGCGCGTCGATCTCGCAGAGCACCTCTGGCTGGTCAATGCCTTTGATCTGCACACCGCCGTATGCCTTTAGATGTACGACGGGGTCATCCTTGGACAGGTTCAGAATGTGGGCCATGGTTTCCTTCCTTTCAATATCAAGAAATCAACTGTGCACCTGCATTTATTTAAACCCATCATATCATAATTTTAAGTTTTGTCAAGTGTTGTATTAAGAATTCTGAAGTTCTAACAACTTGTTGATTAGATTTTCGTGACTGGGGATGGATAAAATTGAACAGATCTCCTCGCTAAGACCCCAAACAAAAGGCGCGGCCCGGTCCATCACCTCCCTAAAACCCGGAT
>JAHYJN010000134.1 GCA_019428905.1 Candidatus Brevefilum sp. | reverse complement strand
GGGCAGCGATTGCCGGTTACGGCATCCTGTTCCTGATGTGGCAGGTGCCCTACGTCTTTGCCCTGCTGCACCCGGTGAGGTTCAAAATCTCGCTGTGGCAGGCGCTGATCATGCAAGCCATCGGGGTCGTGGGGGAATCGATTCTGTTATCCACCATCCCCCTGGAATACACGCTGCTGCGCGGGAGCATCCTGCGTTTCATCATCTTTGACGGTGCTGGCGTTCCACTTCTGATCGCTGCACTGGCTATTATCAAAACCCAGTCATATGACCAACTGAAGGAGATCTCGCCAAAATCGTAGATAAATCTTCAGTTTTTTCGATTCCTCTATCTGCGAGAGCTTGAAATGCCATACATCAGCGCTTCACCAAAGTACTTGGCATCTCGTTCCTCACCCAACGGTAGAAAGATCGTGATCCGCTCGTTGCCATGCATACCAACCCGACCCGTGAAAACGCCGGTGATAAAGAAGCCGGTATCCTGAATTTTTGCATAATACGGCGATTGTGCATAATCTTCAGCCACAGCCTCAACCAGAGGTACAGATAAGACTGAAACAAACCCACTGTCACCCTTGGCAGCGTACACCAGCCAGGTTGGGGTTAATATCGCATAGCTGGTGACCTGCTGATCACCGGGGCCTTTGAACAAGCCTTTTTTCCTTTTCACAGAGACCGTTTCAATACACTCCAGGTAATCATCGAGGATGGGGCCCAGGTTATATTCATCCTGGTGTTCCTGCAAGGCTTGCCTGACGTCCGCCGGCAGAACCTCAAGTTTCAACGAACGGGATTTTCTGGTGTAAGGACCCATAGGACCACCTCCTAAGTTAAACTGTAAACGATGCGTATGGCAAAATGAGATTTCTTCTATAATAACATTTTTTTTATCATATCAATTGAAATGCTCAAAATGGTAGATTAATCCAACTCCTTCAAACCCAATTCAAGCGACAGTTTTGAAAAGCGTGTTGACTTGAAATCAATTACCCCATTTTTCTCGCAAAAAAGGGATCACCACAGCTAAATAATCTTCGGGACTGTCACGGTACAATTCAGCATGGTTGCAGTCTTCGAAGATCACCAGTTCAACTTCGGGAACCGCTTTTTTAATGACATGGGCATGGGCCACATCAACCTTCTCATCAACCTGTGAATGCAAAACCAGCATTGGACGCGGTGGTATTTGCGCCAGCTCTTCAACCGGTTTCACCTTCCGTAAATCAAAACCGAAAAGCAGCTGCCACATCAAAAATACCCCCGGTAAGAAAAACAGCGGCAGCCCGCTTTCAACTTTCCATTTGGGTTGAACCAGCATTTTAATGTCTGCAAAGATGCTGTCAACTACCACGACGCCAATCGCTTCCTCCTCCACGGCTGCACCAATCACGGCTGCGCCACCTAGCGAGATCCCCAGCACACCAATCTTGCCAGGCATAAACCCCTGCTCCAACAAAAAATCCACCGCACCCAACACATCCCGCCGTTCATGGACACCAAAGGTATAGCGCTTCCCCTCGCTTTCCCCATGACCCCGCAGGTCGATCATCAATACCGCCAGGCCTGCCCCATGCAATTCTGCTGCCAGCCGGGGAAATTTACCCGAAATGGCATTTTGCTTGCTGGCATCTCGGCCGTGTACCAGGATCATCACGCGTTCTGCACCCCGATTAGGGATAAACCACCCGGCGATCTGCAAGTGGTCCATCCGAGACCTGAAGCACACAGTTTCAAAATCTAACCCAAACGTGCCGGGATCATCAGTAAATTGGGGGTGATCATCAACTTTGGTAAATGTCAACGCGGCATACCCACAAATCCCAAAATACACTATCAAGATTATGATAAATAGGATGATTATCCACATCAAACCGAAAATCTAGCCTCCATTTGTAAATTTCTGAGCAAGATAAGGTTACATAAATCGTTGGGCTAATAGCTACGTAACACCTCAAGTATCTCAACAGCTAAATCCCAATCAATACGATCCGTCTCCTGTAAAAAAGTGAAAAAACGCTTTAATCCAATAATCATAGGTCGGTTAATTTTATCGTCAATCGAAAACATGAATTTATCAAATGCTTCCATGCTGATCTCACGTAAAGAGGCTGTTTCATCAATATGCTTCTCAATATAATCAGAGAAATCTTCCACCGTTTTGATGTCCCTGTTGATAATTTTATCGCTCAGACTCTTTTTTCTCAGATAAATTTTAAAATAGCGCAAGACGGATCTGTTAGCCTTTTTCCTCTGAATGATTTGTTCTTGCTGAGAAAGAGACTCTTCAGGTAGGGTAGTTTTGATCAAACCACGTTCATAGGCATTTAGATACCAATCCGACGCAGCCTGGCGTAATCCTGGGCCAAAGCGGATGCTGTAAGTGACAATCGAACCATCATAAACGATCACACCTTTATAGGGAATCAAAGCCGTTCGAACCACCGTTGGAATTTCTGGCAAGAGCTGCTCAAAAGGCGAAATCAGCGGGTAGACCGCATAAAAGGATTGCGGTTCGTCATGCGCGAGAAAAATGCCAACATCACGGATAACTTTGCATAAAGTAAAGTCTCCAAATCTGAAATTTCGCCAGCTAGCTACAATCTGCAACTGTTCAAAATTTAGATGACCCGTATTTGCATGGATAAATTCATCAATTAGGTCCGGATGAGCCCATAATGATCTCCTGATATCCTGTTCAGCTTCGGGATTATATTGGTTGATCATGTTCTTAAAAACAGAAGGCTGAAGCACTTTCGTTTTACGGTTAATAAACTCAAGCAAGCTCAGCCAAATTTCATAAAATTGATCAATATCAGCTAAAGGTAATAACATGAATCTATTCTCCAAGTAGAAATAAGAAAACTGAAGATTATTTGGCTAAAGATTTATTTCGCAACAAAACTTCCTTATCCTTCACAGGTAGAAATGCGATCTCCAAGGCATTCAGTTGGGCCTGACGCGTGTCAGCCGGGGTCAAACCAGCTGCCGGCGCGGCGACCTCAAACTCCTCCCGCAGTGTGACCGGGCTGATCCCCGGGTCATCGGTGTTGATCGTCGCCAACAAGCCCTGGTTCAGCCAGGTCTTGAGCGGGTGCTGCGCATAGCTGGCAACAGTGTTGGTATGCCAGTTAGAGGTCAGGTTGGCCTCAATCCCGATTTTATGCTCAAGCATATGGTCGACCAGAGCCAGATCATCCATGA
>JAHYJN010000038.1 GCA_019428905.1 Candidatus Brevefilum sp. | reverse complement strand
GTAATTTCGTGGTTCGTGAGTTAACATACCCCATCCCCGGCACTTCCCCTCCCCGAGGGGAAGGGTGCCCGGAGGGTGGGAAGGGGTGATTATAGTGTGAAGATCATTGATTCTGCGAAAATGTTTGACTTTACGATTGCCCTAGGCGTTTAATGATAACCAACGCGGCAATTATTGGTTAAGGCCGGTATTGGCGCAGGTTGTGAGCTGAAGATCGTCAGGAAAAACAATAGGTCAAGCTTCAGAATACCTGGCACTTATGTGATTTAAGGCTCTCTATACCCCCTGGTGCGTTAAGCGTTTGCACAATAAACAAAAAAAGGGTACCGGTAAGTGTGAATACCGATACCCAGAAAGGATTAGAAAAATAATTATTTGACGACAACACGCAGGGTTGGGGTTTTTTGTGCGCCCAGGGTAGCCCGGATGGCGACATCCACACCCGCGGGGATGTCTGTTGGGCCCAGGCTCATCACAACGGTGTCTGTCCCGGCCAGTTTGACATCGATGAAATAGGTGCCGGCTGGCAGTTCAGCTGAGAAGCTTTCACCGAATTCGAAGCTGAAGGCTTTTCCGCCATTGACATATACGTCAACTGGCAGTTCCTTGTCGAGTTCCAGGCTGCGACCGTTGATGTTGTGTTTGACATACAGGTTGAAAGTTTCATGGCCGGCGGTCTGCGCAGAGCTGGGGCTGAAGGCAAAAACGATGGCGATTGCTAGAATACTAGCCAAGATGGAAAGTTTAAAAAATTTAGACATTGTTTTACAACGTTTTCTATTGTGGTTGGTTGTTATATATACTTTATCCGAATTGTCTATATTTCCAAGGTTTTGTACAAGGTATTTCAACAATTAATGGCACTTATTGGTTTTTTCCTTTAGTGCATGGGCAAGCGCTGTGAGTTAATTTATCTGGTTGTAATCTCGCTCGGTCAGGCCCCGCTCCGCTTCGCTTCAGCCCCCTCCGCTTTGCTCCGGGGGTTCCGCTTTACTTCAGGAGTAATCAAGACCGGTGAGAACTGAGGAATACCGGCGAGAGCTATGTCAGTTTGTTTTTCGGTGGGTGAGACATTAAATCAGTGAAAATGTTGAATATTGCTTCATATTATGTATAATTTGAATAAGAGAATTTGTTATTCTGACCAAAACACTGGTTTTGTTTGATCCTTTTGGTTATTGAACAGTGATTGGATAACAATCATGGACACTCTCGTTTCTTACCTCAGTGACTCGTTAGTCGATGAAGTTGTTGGCGCGGTGGGGCTGCCAAAGACGCCATTTACGCATTCAATGTTTGGGCGCTTGTTCCACAAGATTACCGATCGGCTGGCGGATTTAGGGGTTTCCTTTGACCAGATCACGAAAGAAAAGGGCTTTCCCGAGGCTTGTGCGTGGGGACTGACCCATTTCTGTCATGCGCCACTGGTGCATGGCGTTGAGCATATTCCTGATCAAGGGCCGCTGTTAGTGGTCTCTAACCATCCGGGAGCTTATGATGCCCTGGTCTTATTCTCCAATCTAGAGGGACACGAGATCCGCTGTGTTTCAAGTGTGATCCCCTTTCTAAAATTATTACCTCACACGCGTGAACATTTCTTGTTTGCTCCACGTGATAATGCTCGCGAGCGCATGCTGGTGCTGCGCAACGCGATCCAGCACCTACAAGGTGGGGGTACCCTGGTGTATTTTGGCTCTGGGCACCGTGACCCGGACCCTGTCGTTTATTCCGGGGGAGAACGGGCGTATGACCTTTGGCTGGATGTGTTTGATACGTTCTTCGAGTATGTTAAGAATCTAAAGGTGATGCCAACGGTGGTAAGCGGCGTTGTCTCAGCGGAGTGGGCTAGGCATCCCATCACCTGGCTGCGGAGAAAGCAAATTGACCAGCAGCGTTTGGCTGAATTTGGCCAGGTGATCACCCAACTGCTCAAACCGGGTCAGTTGATGATGAAGCCCAGGATTTCCATTGGGCATCATTTTAGCGAGGATGATCTCAGGCAGGTGGTTGGGCATGGCGCGCTGTTGCATGCGGTCATTGAGCGCGGGAAAGCCTTATTCAGGGAATCTGGTGTGTTTTTTGGGGATTTCATCAACTAGACTCACCGATCAAAGCCTCATAACAATTTCATCGGTTGTGTTTCTACAGCGGATCTTTGTGATTTATTCAATAAACCTTTACATGTGTTGAAAATATGAGTAAAATTATCTTGTTAGTCGAATTAAATCAACTAAAGCGTATCGGGCAATATCAACCTCCTGGTGTCGCATCGCAGTCATCCCGAAACGCGATCAACCATGGAGGTGGATGATGAAAAATGAGCGTGTTTTTTTGGCCGCAACGGGGCGTGTCTTATCCCGAGCGGAAAAAGCAGCGGGCCAATGGGAGGTCACCCGCCCGTTGGAGGGGGTCAAGGTCAACTGTATTATCAGGCATCGTAAAAATCCCAATACCGTGTATGTCGGCACCCAAGCAGGGGGCGTTCTCATTTCGCAGGATGCGGGGAAGAGCTGGCAATCCAGCGGTTTGACGGGGATCCCGGTTAAATCTTTGGCGTTGGATCCTTCCGATCCGCGCACGCTATAAGCAGGCTGCAAACCGATTTCGCTGTATGTGTCTCATGATGGGGGAGAAACCTGGAACGAGCTTGAATCCATTCGCAGCACCCGAAAATGGTGGTGGTTTTCACCGACTGATCCGCCTGGGATGACACCCTATATTAGTGGCCTGGCAGTTTCACCTGATGACCCAAATATCATTTTGGCAGGGATTGAGGCAGGCGCGGTGATGCGCTCAGGGGATCGGGGCCGCACTTGGTCCAAACATCTGCGGGGCAGCGATCGCGACTGCCATTCGCTGACGTTTCACCACACGAATGGAAATTGGGCTTATGAAGCCGGCGGGATGAGCGGCGTCGCCTTCAGTCAGAATGGGGGGATGGACTGGCGGAAGCCGAAAGCAGGAATCGGTGCCATGTATGGCTGGGCGGTTGCTGCTGACCCGGAACGGTCTGAAATATGGTACCTATCGGAAGCTGAGCAAGGGAAGTTGTTGAAGGGTGAATTTACCCCACCCGGACACAATGATGGCCAGGCCAATGCCCACATTTATCGGAAAATTGGGGATGAACCCTGGCAACAGCTCGCAGGCGGGCTGCCAGAACCCCTGGATTATATGGCTTATGGGCTGGCGGTTGTACCAGAACAACCCGGCTATGTGTACGCTGGATTGGGTAACGGCCAGATTTGGTTCTCTGAAGATCACGGCGATCATTGGGCCTTAATGCCCTTCAACCTGGGTGAGGTGCACAACGCGTTTGCTGTGATTTGAACGATCAAGTAGAGTAATCATGGAAGCGATACCCCTTCATCCAAGTTGATCTGTTGATGCAGGGGTATTTGTATTGCTGAAGCTTGACGAGCTGTAAATCCAGAAGAGCGTGATGCAACAGCGTACGATAACCCTGAGAAACAATCAGTCCGTTTGGTAGGCAGAATAATCCAGGTTTACTTTGGCGTCTTCATTTATAATTCAACTTGAGATCTATCGATTCATGAGTTTTCAAAGTGATCATTCATTGATTCTCGCAGTAAGTCAGTTGAGATCATTGATCAGGTGGGGTTTGCCTTGGTACCCTGTTATTGCGACAGAACCTTCTACACAAATGGATGTTATTGATTATGTAATATATAATTATGATCAGAAAATCAAATTAGGCCTGATTTGATCTTCGTTTGATTTATAAGAAAGGGAGCTATGAGCATACAAATTGTAACCGACACCACCAGTGACATTCCCGCAGCACTCCTGAAGACATTGCCAATCACGGTGCTCCCCTTATACATCACCCTCAACGGCAAGAGTTACAGGGATAATATCGACCTGACTCGCAAGGAATTTTACGAAGCGCTTCCCACAGCCCATCCCCACCCGACGACTGCCGCACCCTCGCCAGCCCAATACAAGCAGGTCTACGACCAGCTGGTTGATCAAGGGGCAACCACGATCTTTTCCATCCATATCTCAAAATCGCTGAGTGCGGTCTACCAATCAGCAGAGTTAGCAGCTAAACAGTATCAGCGTGTGCCGGTGATCCCGATTGATTCGGGTAACCTGACGATGGCGGAGGGGTTCATCGTAATTAAGGCCGCCCAGGCCGCCGCTGAAGGCAAATCTGTGGAAGAGGTGCAGGCGGTGATCGATGCGTCCATCCCGCGTGCCCATGCTTTTGCTAAGCTGGATACGATTGATTATTTGCTGCGCGGTGGGCGGATGAGCGCCATCCAATATAATGTGGTCAGTATCCTGGGGATCAAACCCATCCTCAAAATGAACAACCATACTTCCAGGATGGAAATTGCCCGAACGAAGAGCAAAGCATATGAAAAAGTCGTGCAAGTCGCGATGGAGAAATTCCCCCAGGCAGAGCTGTTTGGGATCACCCATGCCAATGTACCTGACCAGGTGAATACACTGATCCAAAAATTGAATCAAGCCTATCCTGATAAGCCTGAACCCCTGGTCTCGGGCGTGACCCCGGCACTGGGCTCGCACGTTGGTCCCGGTGCGGTATGTGTGAATTGGATTGAAAGCGCATCAAGTGTGGTACCGGAAAAGAAGGGTTTGAGCAGGTGGCTGCCGTAGTTTTTTTGGTTTTTCGTTACCACCCAGTGGGCAACGCTTCAGCAGAAGAGCGATCTGAGCAGGAAAATTATTCAATGTTCGTTACTTGTAAGGAAGGAGAGATGAAATGAAAATTGCGAAAATTATTGGATGGTTAGGCGTGATTGCCATGACGGCTGCCTTGTTAAACGGGTTTATTGTCGGCGATTTCGGCCGTGATGGCGGGGAATTACTGGCGAACCCGTGGGGCGTGGTCTCTTTGGTGGATTTGTATGTGGGCTTTGCACTGTTTTCGATCTGGATTGCCTTCAGGGAAACAAAGGTTGTTGTGGCGGTTGTCTGGATCCTATTGATGATGGTGCTGGGCTTCTTTACCGGGGCTGTGTACCTGTTGGTAGCGCTTTACTCCAGCAAAGGGGATTGGGTCAGGTTCTTCCTGGGTGGACGATCAGAGCAATACATCCAGGCTCGTAAAAAGTCGCGTAAATAGATTGGAGGCATGATGGCAAGTTTCGTGAGTATCTTAAAAATTATTGTGGCAATCGGGACGATCGCGACCGGCTTATTTTCCCTGGTCAAACCTGAAGCGGTGTATGGGTTCACGGGTCTGCGCGCAGAAGGCGGACGGGGAATCACCGAGATCCGGTCGATTTTAGGCGCATTTTTTATCGGGTTGGGTGTGATGGCGCTGTTTTACCGGTCCCCGCAACCCTATACCATGCTGGGGGTGACTTACCTATTGGTAGGTGTGGTGCGCTTGATTTCGATGTTTGTGGATAAATCTGTGGTTCAATCCAATATCATCAGTTTGATTGTCGAAATCATCTTTGGCATCATCCTGGTGCTTCCCATTTAGTTTGAGATTTTGTTGAGAATTGGAAACCTAATGGGAAAAACACAGGAAATTGGCGAAGAACTGAAATCGGTCCTTTCTGGCAAGACCATCGACGCACTGCTGCCGCCGCTGGTATTTGTTTTAGTCAATGCGATTTTCAGCTTGGAGGTTGCGGTTATCGCAGCCCTCGCGTTAGCCTTATCACTGGCGGTTTTGCGGATACTTCGCAAGCAATCCTGGTATTATGCCTTGGGCGGGTTCTTGGGGGTCGGTTTGGCAGCGGGCTTAGCTTTATTGACCCAGAATGCCTCCAGCTATTTCTTACCGGCCATCATTGGGAGCGCACTGCTGTCTTTAGCAGCATTGGTCAGCATCTTTATCGGTAAACCGCTGGCGGCCTGGCTCAGTCACCTGACACGGGGCTGGCCGCTGGATTGGTTTTGGCGTTGGGATGTGAAACCTGCTTACCAGGAAGTGACCTGGTTGTGGGCGCTGTTGATCGCGGGCAGGCTGGTGGTCCAGGTTCTGCTATTCCAACGCGGGGATGCCACGACCCTGGGATGGGCAAACTTCGTTTTGGGTTGGCCGGTGACAATCGGGGTGCTGGTGCTGAGTTATGTATACGGCATTTGGCGCTTGAGGAAACTGGGCGGTCCCGGCGTGCATGAATTCAGGGAAGGTAAAGATCCACCCTGGGAAGGTCAGACACGGGGCTTTTAAATCAAAAAAACCGGCGGAATCAATGCCGGTTTCTTTTTTAATTTAAGAATTTAGGGGAAAGTTAAATCCATGATAAGAATGTAACCCAATATATTGGTTTCTATAGTGCGGTATTCGATCAGGACACATTCCCGGTTCAAATTATCAAACACACGATCTGGCAGCGAGAGGAGGGTCACCACTGCGCCTTCAGGGATAAACCCGGTTGATCGGAAGCCCTCATAACATCTCTGACGGGCATATAGGTCCCGCAGTGCGGTCCCGGTGACGACCGGTGTGGGGGTTTGGGTATAAAAAGGCGTCTCTGTGAATGTGGGTACAGGTGTAGCAGTCGCCGTGGGTGTGAGGGTGATGGTGCTGGTGGGGGTGATGCTGGCTGTGACGGTCGGTGATGGGGTTAATGCCAGCTGGTGTTGCCGCACGACGCCGGTAATCCCCTGGCCGCCAAACCATAAGACGAGGATCAGGATGATCCCGGCGACGGCCCCCCCGCCGTAAAGGGTGATATGGTACCAGCGCAAGCGGCGTTTCAAATCCAGCACTTCTGGGTCCTGGGGAAAACGATTGCGTAAGGGTTTGCTGATCAGGTAGGCTGTGCGTGGGAAGAAGCGGTTTTCGCTCTTAAGAGATTCGCTGGCGCGCCCGAGGCTGTCTTCCAGCGTAGTGAGGTGTTCCTGGGCTTCCTGGATCTCTGCAGCCAATGAGCGGCGCAAAGGTTGTTCGGGCTGCAGGGTTTGCAGGTTGTTGAGCGCATCTTGCGCTTCAGCATAAGCATTTTTACCTGCTTTAATGGTGCTGGCTGCATCACCCTGGCGTTTATGGCGCTGGATGTCTTCGACCAGGGCCGTCACAATATTTGGAAGAATCGCCTCAATCCGGTTGCGCAAACGGGAGATCTGCGGGATTTCGCCGTATTTAACCGAAAGGCGGTCCAGTTTTTGGCGCACATCTGCCAATTTCGCCGGGGGAATGCTCCCGCTGAGGTTGACGACATCGGCAATTTCATTCAGGGAAGCCAGGTCCGAGCGGATCTCGGCTGCTTTATCAACATATTCAGGCAGTGCAACTGCACTGGCTGCTGTTTGGATTTTTGAGAGCCCGCTCTGCAGCTCGCCTTGGGCGAGCAATGCCAACCCTTCTTGATATACCTCATGTGCTTGCATCTGGTTTTCAAGGTCTTGGCGGAGCTCCTCGCCCTCGCGCCAGCGGTTGATGCCTGTTTCCTTCAGGCTGGCAAAAGCTTCTTCGAGGTAATCAATGGCCGTCTGGTAACGGAAAACCCGGGCAGCAGATTGGGCTTTACCATAGGCTTTACCTGCATCCGGCGGCAAAGCCACCGAGGGAATGTTGCCTGAACGAAGGAATTCTTCTGCTTCGTCACGGTGTTCCTGGGCGCGTGACCAGGTTGGTTCAATCCCCAATACCCGTTCAAACAACGGGATCGCCTTCTGGTAATTGCCTGCGTAGAAGGCTTCTTCAGCGGAGTCCATCAATGCTTCAGCTTCAGGATCATGGCTGGAGCTGAGGAATTTTCGCAGGGGGTCATAGCTGTCATCATCACCAAGTTGGGGTGAAACACTGGGCGCATCTGGCGTTTTTGATGGGGTCTGCTCAGGTGTTTTTTCGGGGGTTGCATCTGCCTTTTGGGATTGGGCTTCAGCCAAACGCCGGGAACGTTCGCGGCGTATTTCCCGCAGCAAGCGGTTGGCGTGTTCCAATTCAACAAAGTCCACCGGTCCCGAAATTCGTTCGGTAGCTAAGGCTTCAAGATAAGCGCTGAGCGCGTTTTCAACCTCCATCAACGCCTGGTCTGTGGGTTGAGGTTGGCTGAGAACGTCCTTTGCCCTCAAGATAAGGTCAGGTAGCATGCGTTTCCTTTCGTAACAGGTGTGTCAGGCGGCCGATTGGCGCGCGTCTAACAGGATCTGCAGATCGTGGGCCAATTCTTTGGCAGTTTTATAATCGCCCTGGATTGCCCTGCCTAACACATCCATCTCATTTTCGTTAAGCCGCTTGTGATCATCAAAGGTCCAAACGGGCTCATATTTCACAGGTGCATTCTGAATATCTTCCGGCCTGTTAGGGCCAACATTTACAGATCCAGGGGCTTGGCGCCCGGTCAGCAAGTGGTGCAGTGCGCGGGCGCTGAATTGGAGCACATCAAATTCGTAAACATCCTGTGAATTACCGTTTGATACCAGGCGGCCAATGTTCCAATCCAGAACAAAGACTTGCTGGCGAGGTTCGTTCCAAAAATAATGCAGCACCTTGTGGTCCAGGTAGACAATGCTCTTGTCATGGGCAGCCTGGATAATTTCGCAGATTTGACGCCCAGCTTTGAGGGCGTTGATCACCGCGAAGGTGCGCTGAAATTCACCACGTGTATATCCCGAATCGCAGCGCAGATAGAGGTTATCTTCCCAGCGGCGCGGCAGGATGATAAAAGCCAACCACTCTTCAGCCACCCGAGATTTCAACTCGGAAAGGAAATCTTCAGTTTCATCGGGTGTAAACAGGTCTGCCACACCTTGCACCTGAAGGGCTGAGGCTTGTTGCTGAAGGGAGGTGGTGAGGGGTGCGATCTCCCCCGGCCAACTCCCCTCACTCACCTGGAGAAAGCCCAAGCCTAACATGGGTGTGATGCCGGGAACGTCTCGCATGATATGCAGGATGCGCACTTCGCTTTCAAACAAGGGCAGGGCATACTGGCGTTTATCCGGCCGCATGACCTTGATGGCGGGGTGGTCAGCAAATTCCCCGGCCATCGGGGGATATTCCAAACGGAATACGCGCGCTGATGACCCGGCTGCTTCTGGCACTGAAAAATCACGCAGTCCTGCTGAAAGCCAGGTATCCAGCGGTTCCGTAAGTTTCATCGACTTCTTAGGTCCAAATTTCTTGGTTTCCATATAATCATCCAATTCTACGAATAAAAAGACTCTTATGCAAGCGTTGATTTTACCAGCCAGGCATAAAATGGGTGATCCTCAGGCAAATCTGCGATGAGAGCCTGGGGTGATTGAGATGCATCCGCTTCAATGATGTGTTTGAAGGCACGTAGAAATCCTGGGAAGCGTCTGTGTTCTTGGTCAGGCACGAGGTCGGCTTCGATTGCGGCCAGGTGATAAAGGATGTTCTCAATGTTCTTGTTTTGCAATGCCTTGCTGGCTTGATCTCCTTCTCCCAGTGTTGAGAAGGCAAGCCTTGCCTGGCGGATGTGGGTTGCCATGCGCATCATGCGGCTGGACAGCTGGCGAATGATGGTTAAATGGTTGTGGTAGAGCAACAGTTCAACCCGGTCGGATGCGTTCTCGAATGCTGACCGCCACCGCATAAAACTTGAACGATTTTGTTCGATTTCTGTTTCAAGAGATGCCAGTAGATCAGCATGGGGGCCGGAGGTGAAAATTCTCTGCCACAATGCGGTGATCTCGATGCAATTTGTGCTGATGTCTTGTAGAAGCATCAGCTGAGGGTCAGCGGGTCGTTCTTCAGACCCTGGCGCAAGGTTGATAGATAGGATTGCATCCAAGATGGGGAGGATCGCATCCTGCCAGCGAAGGGTCATCAGACGGGCATGGGCTGTAAGCGCCCAATCTTCAACTGGTTGACCAGAGAGTGATTGGATCGCGCCGGGAAGGTCTTGATCTGCGAGGTATTCCCGCCAAGAAACCATCGATTGAAGAACTTGGCCGGTTTCTATCAGCTCAGGCGGCAGTGAGCCAGCCGTGATTGTTTTAATATAATCCAAATTGGCATTTAGTGCCAGGCTCATGTTGAACCCATCAACCAGCCGATTACAGAGCGCATATACCTGTGGGGCATGCACCTGCAAATCCGCCAGGCCAGTGTCAATATCGCTCCAGCTCTTAAGGTGTCCGACGAAATGTGAAAGCCGGTGATGTAACGTGCTTTCATCCACTTGTGGCTGTCGGGCTTCGGCGGTGCCAAGATTAAAGTAAGCAAGTAGCCATGGACAATACCGATTGACCTCAGCCTGGTATGTTGAAATCAACGCGTCCTGGCTGATGGCATTCAGCATGGTTAACAACGATTTTAACCAGGGCGGCGTCCCGAGCAGATGTTCAACCTTGGGTCGGTTTTCAACCAAGTCTGCGAAAAAGCCGTTCGGGTTGACCCCAGGTTTGGGTCCTTGATGCAAGGATTGGCACCACGCCTGGAAGGCGTTTAATTGTTCGGCCAATGTAAGGATGCCCCAGCGGTCCGGGTCCCAGGCGATCACCCGGCGAAAGGATTTTGGCAGCGCATCCCAGTCTGAGTTTTGCCATAACTTGATCAATTCTCTGATGGCTTCTTCACCGGGTGCAAAGCTTTGCTTAATTTCTGAACGCAGCCGGCTGGGAAGATCCTGATTTTCACGGATGATATCCAGTAAAGCATAATCAAAAGGGCTGCGTTCAAGGTCGGTGCCTGTGGTGCGCCAAGCCCGGAGGATGGCGGCAAGTTTACCCGTAAGCTCAACCTGTCCCTCGTTTTGGGCCCATTTGAGCAAGTTTTGGCCGGCCTGGTACGGGGATAGGGCGGCTGTGGCGAGGGCTGTTTGGCGCATAACTGGGATCAGCCTGTCCCACCAATCGGGGACAGGTATGTGGCTGGCAATGGTGCTGGCCGCCCACAATGCATCCGACCACTGGGCCTTCAATGTGTGTTTTGCCAGGCTTGGGAATGCAGCATGGGTGAGGATATCGGTGTGCCGGCAGTACTCCCTCAGCAGGTGCCAGGGAAGGTCCAGCGAGTCATCAAAGATTTCCCACACGAGGGCAGTCCCGCTGACAGTGGTTTGACGGTCTCCTTCAGCCAGGGCGGTCGTGACCAGGGATTGGCTGTATTCAAGGACGCCTTCCTGGCTCCAGGAGGCACCAATTTTTTCCAGGATTTGCTTGAAATCCAAAATTTTACGCAAGCCCTCCAATGACGGGTCGGCGTTGAGGATGACCCTGACCAGGGATTGGTATTCCATCATTTGGAGGGCGATCACTTGTTGTTGATAAGAGATGCGCCTGGCAAGCACAGACACCCGGGATGAATCGAGAGTTTGATCGTGAAATTCTTCCCAACCGAGATCAACGTACAGGTCGGGGGCATTACGTTTCAGGAAGTCCCCCAGGGTATCGATCATTTGCTGGTAATCGACCCAGCGCGGCGGGGTCTGGCGATCGTCACTATCGAGGAAAAGGGCATTACCCCAGTCGATCACGCCAATCTTGCCGGTGGGATTGTGCCAGTAGATGTGATCTAGTTTGACGTCGTTCCACAGCACACCAGCCTTGTGCGCGCGTGAAAACATATCGAACAGGGCATCCAGTACGGTCATGATGACCCGGCGGGGGAATGGTTTGCCAGTTTGGCGGATTTGAATGAGAAGCGATGACAGGTCCTGGCCGAGGGCGGTTTCGCTGATGATGAAATAATGAGCGGTGCCGAGGGTGAATTCGGGCGCCTGGTCCAGCAAGCGGGGTGGGTGAGCTTTTCCCGTGGGCAGCCCATCCAGGCGTGCCAAGGCTTGGGCTTCCCGGGCAATCTGACCGGCCTGGCGCTGAATGGTGCCAGCTGTGGCAATCCGCGCAGGCTTTTTCATCATGCCGGTCAGGTCAGGCTGGTCGAGGCAGGTGACAGCATACACCTCACCGGCATCCCCACTGCCGATGGGCGAGTCACTAAGCTGCCATGTATGAGCGATACCCTGAACGGTTTGTGCCAAACGACCTCCGCAGAACTTGTGTAATAACAATCTGTGTTAATATCTGCCCAAGCAGCCCTGCTGCTGAAAGGTGGGGGGTGTGGTGCAGCGACGAAGTCGCTGCACCACACCCCCCTATCTCACTGCAGGCTGAGTAGTTACGATTATTTTACCTAGGATGCGCTCAAATCAAAAGCCGTTGGTGATAAAGCCAGCAAATGTGCCCATGACAGTGTATTTGCATAAATACACAGCGTATGCTCCACTCAATTTGGCTAAATTCACTGTAATAGGTGAGTTTTGTATATGATGACAGTTCTGATTTGTTAGAAGATGATCAGGAATAATTTTAAACCGGATCTAGAATTGACCTAATTAAATTTCGGAATATAAAAATTATCACCAGTCGAAAAAAGAAGATTGTTTTAGCTGAAATACTGGAGGGCTTTGCGCAGCCGGGTTTCTGCATCTGCGTCTGAGTCTTCCCTGGGGATGGATTGCAGGGCTGTCTGCGCTTCTACAATGGAATAGCCCAGGGCAGTCAGGGCTTCCATAACCTCCGCATCGACTTCATCCATTCTTGATAAGGCTTCAAGGGGTTCCAGGGGCTGAATCTTGCCTTGGAGATCAAGGATGATCTTCTGAGCGGTTTTTTTTCCGATCCCGGGAACCTTGGCAAAGATCTCCGGTTGGTCGGCAGTGATGGCACGGCGAATGGTTTCAGGTGTCAGGGCAGAGAGGGCTGCCAGTGCAATTCTGGGTCCGATGCCGCCCACGCTGATCAATTGGACGAACAGGTCACGGGCTTCGATGGTTTCAAAACCGTAAAGGGCGAGTTGATCCTCCCGCACCACCAGGTAAGTGTGAAAGGCACGTTTCATCCCCGGCCGGCACGCCAGGCAAGTGTCTTCAGTCAGGTTTAGGAACAAGCCCACACCGCCGACCGTGATGACGACCTGATTTTCCAGTACCTGGGTGATTTCTCCGCTGATGCTTGCAATCATGGTTTTATTGTATCAAGTTTTCGGGTTTGGTTATAAATTTCATACAGTACGACCGCCGTGGCCACAGCCAGGTTGAGGGAATCGGCTCGCCCGCGCATTGGAATACGCACCAGGGCATCGCAGGCGTCTATCATTTCACCCGGTAAGCCATGCCGTTCGCTGCCCATCAGGAGCACCAGGGGGAGCGCGTAGTTAACCGCCTGGTAATCGGATGGGGCACGGTCAGAGGTGCCAACCAATCCAAGCTTGTGCTCGACCTGCCAACTGCGAAACGATCCCCAATCGGACTGGATTAATTCCAAAGAAAAGATCGACCCCATGCTGGCTTTGACCGCATTTGGATCATACGGATCTGTAGAAGCGCCGAGGGTGATGATCCCACGGCAGCCGACGCCGTCGGCTGTGCGCATGATTGTGCCCAGGTTGCCGGGATCGGCAATTTGGTCGAGTGCGACCCACAGGTCGGTGGGGTTGATGGACAAAGTCTTAAGCGATTGCCAGCTTTGTTTGACTACTGCCCCGATCCCCTGGGGACCTTGCTTGTGGGCAATCTTTTCAAAGATTTCTCCGCTGACCTCGACCTTTTCAACGGCTGTGACCGTTGGGTGTTCCAAGAGGGAGCGGCCAAATTCACTCACCAGTAACTCAGGGGCGACCACCAGCGATTGGATCGGTGCGCTGGTTTGGATCGCTTCACCGACGGTACGCAAACCTTCGATGAAAAATTCACCTGAGGTAGAACGGTATTTTTTATCCTCTAATTTACGAATCGCTTTGACTTTTGGATTGCTAAAGCTGGTGATAATCATGACGTTTGCGCTTGCTGGATACGATCGTGAAAGGCTTGGTGATGGATGTGACAGATGGCAACTGCCAGTGCGTCGGCGGCATCGTCCGGTTTGGGCAGGTCGGAGAGGGTCAGCAGGGTCTGGACCATGCGCTGCACCTGGCTCTTATCTGCATTGCCATAGCCGCACACGGTCTGTTTAACCTCGTTGGGGGTGTATTCAGCGATGGGCAAGCCTGCCTGGGCGAGGGTTAACAGCGCCACCCCCCGTGCTTGACCGACTGCAAGTGCGGTTTTAACATTCTTTTGGAAGAATAACTTTTCTACCGCGCTTGAATCTGGCTGATGGGTTTGGATCAGCTGTGTGAGGGTTGAAAATAAGATACTCAAACGGTCAGCATCCGGCATTCCGCCAGCTGTGGTGATCACGCCATAGTCAAGGCAGTGGTATTCGTTCTGTCCACTGGAATGGATGATGCCATAGCCAGTGGTTGCTAATCCGGGGTCAATCCCTAGGACAAGCATGGCAGGTTAATTGTTTTCCAGCGCCTGGATGGCCTCTTCGCTGATGTCGAGATTGGAGTAAATGTTTTGCACATCATCCAGATCTTCAAGATCTTCGATGGTTTTCATGACCTTGATTGTCTTCTCGGTATCTAAGCTAACCTCTTGTTTTGGAAGGAAGCGGATACCAGATTCTTCGGGCTGTATGTTTGCTTTGTTGAGATGGTCAGCAATGATTTTATAACTGCTGGGAGCCCCGTAAATCTCGATCAGGTCATTATCCTGCTGAACATCATCGGCACCGGCTTCAACAGCCAGTTCGAAGATCGTGTCAAAGCTATGTCCTTCACTTGGAATGGCAAAATAGGTCATACGGTCAAACTGCCAGCTGACGGAACCTGGGTCACCCAGTCCGCCGCCAGTTTTGCTGAGGATATGCCGCAGTTCAGCGACCGTGCGGTTGCGGTTTTCAGTGACACACTCAATCATCAAGGCTACACCGTTTGGCGCGTAACCTTCGTAAAGCATCTCTTCGAAATTTACGCCTTCTTTATCATCACCCGTGCCGCGTTTGATGGCGCGATCGATGCTGTCTTTGGGCATATTGGCTGCTTTGGCTTTATCAATTGCTAACCCCAAGCGCACATTCATGTTGGGATCTCCGCCACCCTCGCGGGCGGCAATCACAATTTCCCGCGCAATTCGAGTGAAAATCTTACCTTTTTTGGCGTCTGCTGCGCCCTTTTTACGTTTAATGGTTGCCCAATGTGAATGTCCAGACATAACAGGATCTCCTAAATTTCCAAAAGTTTCTATTATTAAATAGTGTCACGATTATACCATTATAAGGAACGATTTGTTATTTATTGTAACGACACTGGCAGATCTGCTGCTGATGAATAGGGGGTGTGGCAGGGCAATCGCAAAGTGGGAGAGATGTTTGTAATATCGCATTTCGTGCGTCAACAGAACGGCATATCCCTTTTCCTTCGCAGGGAGAAGGGCCAGGGATGATGTGTGATTACACACCTTACTTTACATCAAACTGGTGGTATTGACCGAATTAAACTTAACCAATGAAAGTCGGCTAATGATTACGAGTGATAGACCCCCTCACCTAACCTCTCCCCGGCGGGGAGAGGGATTTATCCTTTTCTTCGCAGGGAGAAGAGCCAGGGATGAGAGGGGCTACAGTGTGAAGATCGGTGATCCTGCGATAATGTTTTGACTTCACGATTGCCCTGGGGGGTGTGGTGTTAGAGCCCCTGACGTGCTAATTTCCGGTTGAGGCGATCCAGACGGTGGGCGTGGCGGCTGTTCCAATAATGGTATTCATAGGCTGGCAAATAGTGATCTTCGAGTGCTGTTATCGCTCGGGACGTCCACTGGTGCGCTTCCACCAGGTCTTTAGCGTGATGCTCAAAATATTTTGCCAGTTCTTCGAAGGCATATTGATGTTGTGCTTGGGCAGCTTGTTCCCATAAAGCGATGGCGCCTGGCCAATCCCCGGCGCGTTTTAGCAAGAAAGAATACCTGTTGAGCGCGTCCCAATGCAGGGCCTCAGGTAGTTTTTCCTGAAGGGCTTGTTGGTAGAGCGCTTTTGCCTGTACAGTGTCACCTGAAATCTCGAAGAATCGGGCTAAAGAAGCCGTGTCTTCTGCATGGGAAATTTCTTCAGAGTGAGGCTGATGCAGTAAAAAGGCCATGTGGCTGAAAAGACCAGCCAGGCTGAGAATATCGATCGCGTTGTGATAGAAAATGCCAACCATGGGGCGTGCATCTTGGGTTTTGAGGAAATCAAAATACATTTCCGGGATCAGGTAGCCGGGGACTTCTTGTTCACCGCGGGTAACGCCTAAAATGCGGGCTTCAACATTGCTCAGGGTACAGCTCTCAAGCCGTGTGCGCCAAAGTCGACGGGCCAGGGGTAGTAAATCAAAATGGTTGATCTGTTCAAAGGGACTGGTCATACCCATCAGGGTGTAGCGGGTGTTGAGCAGTGGGATATCGAAGGATTTGCCATTGTAGGTGACCACAGCTTGCATCCCATCAACGAAGGACGCTAACCCAGCTAACAAAGCGGTTTCTTCACCTGGGTGTCGCATAAAAAATTGCGCCAACCTAAAACCCTCATCTGTGAAACGCCCAACGCCGATCTCAAAGGCATACGTACCGGTACCGCCTGCCAGTCCGCTGGTTTCTGTATCGAGGAAAATGAAATTGTGCAGATCAGAGCGTGAGAGCAACCCCGCGTTTGCCCACTGGCAAAGCCTGGCGATGGGGTGGGCAGGCCACAGGGGTTTCTGCCCATGCCAGTGATCTTTGGGGTAGTGTTCCTCATGGCAATAAACCTGGCCGTAGATCATGTCCCAAAATTGACCATCAAGCACCTGTTCAATCGGAAACTTCTTCCCCTGTGGTGTTTTGAATCGTTTCTCTTTACCCAGTTCAACACCCAGGTTTTTGAGTTGTTTGGAGAGGGATTCCCAATCAGTCATTGCCAATTAACGCCTCAAATATTGCTCGTGCTTCAGCCTTTCCGCCCGAGCCTTCTTCGCCAACCGGTCCCACACAGGAAGGGCAGCCGTCCTCACACTCGCAGGCTTTGACGGTTTCAAAGCCTTGGATGAGGAGCTCGGCGTGTCTTTCGTATAGATTTTCCGCCAGACCTAACCCGCCCGGGATGGTATCAAAGAAGACCACGGTGGGCTGCCCATCACCCAGGGTTGAGTTGGGATCGTAATGAACGCCAATATCTTCACCATCGCACATCAGCAGCAGGGGGGCCAAATTATGCAGCAGGTAGCTGAGCCCGGCCATGCCGCTCCGGATCCGAACACGAATTTCTGCCTGCCTGTGACAGGTGGGGCAGAGTGTAATCAGGTTTTGCAACTGGTTGGCTGCCTCACGGCTGGTGAAACTGCGGAAGGGCTGGATGTGGTGTACGTGGAGGGGTTGGCTGGTCCCCCCAGACCCACACACCTGGCAGCGATTTCCATCCCGGCGGATGACCTTTTCCCGGAGCGTGTTCCAGCCGGAGCCATAGTCATTAAGCCCTTCTTGCCATACCATTTGATCTCTCAGTTGTTTTATGGTCTCTTCATCCAGGGATACCCAATACCCAACCGTGTTGAGGAAAGTGGGTGGGAGGTTGACCTCACCGCCGCCTAAAAATTCATGCGTGAACCAGCGGATCTTACGGTACCCGGTCACCTGGGTGGTGACGAGAATCTCGCCCAGGGATTTGATCGCACCGCTAACAGCCGCTTGTTTTCGTAATGACTGTCCTTCGACCTGGGTCTTTGTGTTTGCCTGGGTGTAATAGTCCACCGTTGCTTCCCGCAAATAGGCTGCGCCAGCCTCCAAATCGAGGTTTTCGACCAGGTAGGATGTGCCTTCGTGTAAGTAAATTGCTGCGGGGTGGACCATCCAGTATGCACTGACCAGGTCGACCTGGCCAATGGTTTCCTGGGAATATGCGTCCTTTCGGATCAGGGTGATGTTGTCCGGCGTGGCGTTGCGCAAAGAAATGTCTGCTGCAGGGTACTGGTCAGCCATCCAGAAGAAGCGATCTGCCTGCTGGTGCAGTTCCCCGCTTTCGCTAAGCAAGTGGAGGAAGGCTTCCAACTGGTCTGACGGGATGGCACCGAAACCTTCACCTTTAGCAAAGGGTAGTTCAAAGGCCCCACAACGGATATGCTGCAGGAGAATCAGCAAGTTATTTGGTTCGATCAGGGCTTGCTCTGGCGAACGCCCAAAAAAATATTCGGGGTGCCTGGCCAGGTACTGGTCCATGGCATTGGGTGAGGCTACCAAGATCGATAGGGATGGGGCTAATTTCCTGCCTGCCCGCCCTGCTTGCTGAGTGGTGGCGGCGATGCTGCCCGGGTAGCCGATCAGCACCGCGGCATCCATGCCGCCAATGTCGATGCCTAACTCCAGGGCGTTGGTCGCGACGACGCCTTTGACCTCACCTCGGCGCAGGCCCTCCTCGATCGCACGCCGTTCTTTGGGCAGGTAACCGCTGCGATAGCCGCGCACCCAGTTGGGATTGCCGTGCATGTCACGTTGCCGTAAGTAAGTTAAGATCAGTTCAATCCCGCGCCGGGTGCGACCAAAGATGATGGTTTGGATATCTTCATCGATCAACTCACCTGCCAACAGCGAGCCTTCCAGCAGTGAACTCTGCCGGATACCCAATTTCTTATCAACCAACGGCGGGTTGTAGATCAAGAAATGGCGTTCTCCATGGGGCGAGCCGTCACGATCGATAACTGTGACCGGTTTTTCAATCAAACGTCCCGCCAGCGCTTGGGGGTTGGCAATCGTGGCAGATGTCAGGATGAATTGGGGTTGGCTGCCGTAAAACCGGCAGACACGCTGCAGGCGGCGGAGGACATTGGCGACATGAGAGCCAAAAACCCCCCGGTACGCATGCATTTCATCGATCACAATGAAGCTTAAGGCGCCGAAAAAGTCCTTCCATGCCGTGTGATGGGGGAGAATGCCCGCGTGGAGCATGTCCGGGTTGGTGAAGATGATGGCGGATTCCCTACGAAGGGTGGATCGAACATGCTGGGGAGTATCACCATCATAGATATTGGCACGGTTTAAACCTGATCCGCCCAATTGCGAGAGGGTCTCCCTTAAGTTCGATAATTGATCCTGGGCTAGGGCTTTTGTCGGGAATAAATACAGGGCTGTGCCTTGAGGCTGTTTGAGCAGGCTGTCAATCACGGGCAGGTTATAACATAGGGTTTTCCCGCTGGCCGTGCCTGAGACGATGGCAATGTTGGCCCCATCCCTGACCTTTTCATAAGCAAGGGCTTGATGGGAATAGAGAGATGGAATTCCCTGTGCCTGCAACTGTGAAACCAATAACGGCGAAAGGTCCGCAGGGAAGGGACATTCATCTGCTGGTTTCGGCGCCAGCACACGCCACTCGACCACATTTCCAGCAATGGAGGGTTGGCTGCGCCAGCGGTTTAGAATGGTTTTGATCTTTGCGCTCATCGAATTCTTCGAATTTTTGCCTGTGTTACGACTTCGGCAACCTAGATTCTGAAAGGTCCCTTACAGGCTGAGTAGTTACGTTTTATTTATCATAATCGCATTGACAGGAGGATGCAATAGACTGGGTTCTGATGCCTGGGTTATCGCAAAGTGGGAGAAATGTATGTTATATCGTTGTTCGTGAGTTAACAGACCCCATCCCCGGCCCTTCCCCTCGAGGAGGGGAAGGGTGCCCAGAGGGCAGGAAGGGGTGTTTACAGAGGGATGTTCGATGATTTTACGAAAATAATTGACTTTGCGATCGCCCTAGATCGGTAGAAGTATTTTCGCTTTCAAACAAGCATTCAGGTTATACTTGGGAAAAGCATCCTTTGTTTTGGTGTCGGGAGATTCGTTATGCGAGGAGGAAAGACCCCATCCCGCTGGCTGATGGTTGTGATCCTGTTCTTGTTCTTGCTGTTTCACCAGTTGATGTGGTTTTTGGTGGAGCCAATTACAGGCTTGTTCAGTGCAACCTCCAGTGTCAGCGACCGATGGTTTGATATCGAATTACCCCTGGATATGATGGTTGCGACCGTGTTGTTCCTGGTGTGGGGCTATTTTTACGATCGGCACTCACGTAAGCGGTTGATGTCTTTAGCAGGCTTTTTTTGGGGTGTGAGCGCCTGGCTGATGAGTTTTTCATCCACTTTACCCACTTTTAATATGTCGAGAGCGTTTAGCGGCGTTGGGCGTGCCAGCCAACCCGGGATATTTGCCTTCATCGGTGATATTTTTAAACCTACGAACAGGGGGAAGATTCTGAGCTTCCTATTAATCAGCCAACCCCTGGCATTTTTGTTGGCGATGGTTTGGGAAGGGATTCTTGTGACTGAAAACCATTGGCGGTCACTATTAATTCTATTGGGGGCGATCGCTTTCTTGTTGTCTCTGGCAATCCACTTTTCGCTTAAAGAAACCAAACGTGGTGCAAGCGAACCTGCCTTAATCGATCTTTATATGACAGGCATTTATCAATTTGATTGGGATATTGCCAAATCGGCATTAAGAAAGCGGAGTCTGATCCTGGTTTACCTATTCATGCTGATTGGTGTTATTCCATGGATTGTTTTACCCAATGGTTTAATGATCTTCTTAAGAGATGTTCAAACCCTGCAAGCCGCAGATATTTTCTTGAGCTTTTTACCAACGTTTTTTGGAATCACGTTGGGCTATCCCGTTGGTGGCATCCTGGGTGATATTCTGTTTAAATACTCAAAAAAGGGCCGATTGTATCCCAGCCTTGTGGGGTTATTGATGGCTTGTATTTGTCTATACCTTGCTTTAAGGGTGCCGTCAATCCAGATGCAGGGATTTTTCCTGTGTATCCTGCTGATGGGCTTTTTTATGGCATTTCCCTGGGGAAATATGTTTGCGGCTGTGATGGATATCACATTACCAGAATTGCGGGGATCGGCATTTGCAATTGTTTTACTCTTGCAAGCTGTCAGTTCCCTCATCAGCCCATCAATTTTGATTTATACTCAGGGGTTGGTAGGCCTGGAGAACGCCATCTTATGGTTGTGTATCGGGGCTTGGGGAATCTCGATCATCATTATAATCCTGTTGATTTTCTTTATCCCCCGGGATGTTGAACAGCTGCGACGGCATATGGCATACCGCAGCCATTTAGAAGCGCGGCTTGAACGTTAAGCAGCTTTCTGGAGATTACTTTTACTTGCGCGATCTGGATACCAACCAATCCAAAATGGGGTATTGCAAATTTCCCAATAAATTGACCAGCCTGTAGAAAACTTTACCCTCAAACCCGGGAATGATGAAATAGCTCCCTGTTTGGATCCCCCGATAAATTGCGTCCGCCACCTGGCCTGCTGTCAGGGTGCTGGATTGTCCAGAGATGGCTCTGGTCTCCTTGGGTTTGAGGGGTTCCTCAAATTCAAGTTGAGGTGTCTCGGTATCCGGTGGGAAGACAATCGCAACCTGGATGCCAAATTCCTTCAATTCTGCGCGCATGGAATCACTGAGGGCACGTACAGCAAATTTCGACGCGCTGTATCCGGAGTAACCAAAGATGGACACAAAACCTGCTTGTGAAGAAATATTGACGATGTGCCCTGAGCCGCGTTCGATCATCCCCGGGATAAGGCATTTGACTGTATGTAGGGTGCCAAAATAATTGACATCCATCAACCAGTGAAAGATTTCGATGTCCAGATCCTGAAAATAACCGGGGTATGTCACTCCTGCAGAATTCACGAGCAAATCCGGCAGGGCATGGTCTTGGGTCCAACGTCCGAGTTTCTTTTCTAGCGAAGTGTAGTCCGTGACGTCTGCGGAGAGAAGAAAAACCTGCTGGCCTTCACGCACAAGCAGTTGGATGAGTTCCTTTTTTGCTGCGTGTAATTTAATCCTTTTCCGCGAAACCAGGCAGACGTCCCAGCCTTCAAGCACAAGCTTCTTTGCCAGGGCTAATCCAATACCGCTTGACCCACCGGTAATTAATGCAAGGTTGTTGTTTTCCATGATTAATGTGATCCACAGGTGCTGCAGGAGCCACCCGAACACGTGCTGCAGCTGGTGACACCGGCAAGGGAGCGTCCGCTGCTGGTGGCGTTGAATAGGGATAATTTTCGCCGGGTTTGGTCACCGTGGCATTGCGGGCATTGAATGCTGGCATCAGCGTCTTTAATGCTTCGGATGGTCTCAAACTCAGCTTGGCAATCTAAACAAGCATATTCGTAAATGGGCATCTGAAATCCAAAACTTGATAAGGTTGAAATACTGGATCAATTTTATCGTATGGTTCTTAGAAGGTCAATTTTTAATGAGCGTATTCACAATAGAACCTAATGAAAAGAAGATCGCACGTTGATTTCTAAGATTCGAACGAAATTCGGTCAATTGCTGCAGGAAAGAATATGGGCGAGGTTTTGGGATAACAATGGTTGAAGCCACGGAATTCTCTGGCTTCAACCATTGAACAGATTAATTTATAAACTGTATCTACCCTTGATGGCGGGGATTAAATATTGATTAAATGAACGCTCGCAGTCATAATCCGGCGCCCAATCCCAATCCCTGCGGGCGGCTGAGTCGTTGACCTGCTCAGGCCAGGTATCGACGATTTTTTGGCGGCATTCGTCAACGGCAAAATGAATATTTGCCTCGGGGAAAGCTTTCTGGACGATGTCGAAGATCTGCTGGGCAGACAGGCTGAAACTGGTGATGTTGTAAACATATTGGGAAAGGCGGTTCTTGGGGGCATCCTCTAACAGGACCAGGGCTTTGACCGCATCGGGCATGACCATGAAGGGGAGGGTCGTATCCGGACGGACGAAACAGTTGTAGTCCTCGCCTTTGGCGGCAGCGTGCAACAATTCCGGGCCGTAGTCGCTGGTGCCGCCGGTGGGTATGGTCTCAGCGCTGATCAGGCCAGGGAAGCGGATGGCTCGAAAGTCAACCGTTTGATTGGTGCCGCAATCCGCCGAAAGCTGGCGGTAATACGAGTTGTAGTAGCGCCCCAGATGCTCACAGTAGAGTTTATTGCAACCGTACATGGTGGTGGGATGGTTATATGCTTCTTCAGTCACGGAACCCGCATCTGATTTTTCTTTGAGGGTTGGGATGCCGTAGGCTGCGATCGAACTGGGGTAGATGAATTTCACCGATATCCCCTGCCATTGGGATTGTTCAGTGGCTAAACGCAGCAGGTTGAGGGTGCCTTCCACGTTGATGCGGTGGGCTGTTTCAGGGTTGTACTCAGCCTTGGTGGAGAGGATCGATGCCAAGTGATAAATGGTGGCGATCTCGTGTTCGACCACCAGCCTGCCCAACAGCATTTGATCGAGAATATCCCCGACAATATAGGTGCTGCACAAGGGGCGCAGGCACTTGTCTAGCGGGGTCACATCCAGGGCAACAATGTTAACATCCGTATTCTCAGCCAGGTACTGGATCAGACCATGACCCATCTCCCCGTTGGCTCCTGTGATCAGCACGACCTTTTTACGCATGTACTCCTCCTAAGGTGATGGTGAGATTGAAATGGTTGGTTTTAAGATCAATGACAATTTGAATATCAAAATTTACACTAATTGACTGTCGATAATAACGATTAATCGAGGGGCATGGCAATGTTCATCCGACGGATGGCATCGGTGGGACGGGACGATACCAGTAAGACGATAATGCTCATATTGTCTTTGGGTTGGTCGTCATCCAAACGGATGGCGCGGCTGAGCAAGAAATCGGCGATTTCTTTTGCCGTTGGTTCCTGCTCTTCAATAAACGCCTCGAGGGTTGTGCAAATGTCCATGCTTTGCCGGTTATCCCGGCCAGCATGGTAGACACCGTCGGAAAAGAGGACCACCGCCAATTCAGGCCTGATCGGCAGCTCGATAATGGTGGGGGCAACATCGGCTCGAACCCCAATTTGCTCGCTCTCACTGTAAAGGCAGTCCACCGTTTCTTCACTGATCAAAAAAGCTGGCAGGGCGTTATTGCGGGAGATGATGATGGTGTTGGTTTGCAGGTCAACACTGAGTACAGATAAATTCGCCCGAACGCTGCCCTGGTACTCAGCATAGATGCTGTGTGCGGCTGCCCGGATCGATGCGCCGTCACGAATACCTTCGCTAATATTGTCAATCACCCGGTGGGCAACCATGGTCGAGATCGCTTTGCTGTCCCGGTTATCAATCTGCCCGTCTGCCAAAACAACCGAGATGCCGCCGTTGGGGCGTTCGGTGACCTCAACGGTATCACCGCTGATGCCTTCGCCGTGTTTGTCGATCTTTGCAATTGCGATCTTGATCTCCATAGGCATAATTTTACTTGAAAATCTCACCTTAATCTGTGAATTTGTTCAGATTCGGGATGAATTTGCTGGAATGGATGGACGGTGCAGTTTTTCCAAACTGGATATTCTCTTTTGATTCCATGACCGGGTTTAGGATGTTGTTGGACTTGATATATAATGAATGAGCAAAATGGTGTTTGTTAATGGGACCAAAGGAGAGCAACGCAAGATATGCATAATCAT
>JAHYJN010000133.1 GCA_019428905.1 Candidatus Brevefilum sp. | reverse complement strand
ACACAGCCAATGCAGAGGACGTGATCACCGTCCGGGACAACCTGCATGCCCTCAATCCGGATGCGGTTGTGATCGAAGGTGCTTCGCCTTTGTTTGTGGATGACCCGCTAGCGATCCGAGGGAAACGCGTCCTGGTCGTCGAAGATGGACCGACCTTAACCCACGGTGAGATGGCCTATGGGGCAGGCTTTGTGGCTGCCCGACGGTTTGGCGCTGGCGAGATTGTGGACCCCCGACCTTACGCGGTGGGTTCGATCAAGGCGACCTATGAGAAGTATCCCTCAACTGGAAAGATCCTGCCGGCGATGGGATATGGCGATCAGATGATGCGTGACCTGGAAGAGACGATCAATACCGCTGATGTTGACCTGGTGATCAGCGGCACCCCGATTGACCTAACCCGGGTCATTAAGATCAATAAACCTCTCCAGCGTGTGCGCTATGAGCTTCAGGAAATTGGTGAGCCGACTTTGAAAACCTTGTTACAGGAAAAATTCGGTAAATAATCATTCAAGTTGAGAAGTGGCGGGGTCGTCTGTAAGGCGACCCCGTTTTGGTTTTAATGCGGTAAGATTCACAATTGGTGACCAATAAAGAAAAAAATTGAAACTTCTCAGCGTTTCAACATCTTTTATTTGCTGATCAACCTGGGCAGTTATAACAACCAAACATGAAAGATTGATAACGATGTATTTTGATGAAGCAGAAATTTACGTCCAATCCGGCAAGGGTGGTGACGGGGCGGTCCACTTTCACCGGGAAAAATATCGACCGCGCGGCGGGCCTGACGGCGGCGATGGCGGCCGTGGTGGGGATGTGATCTTGGTCGTTAACCCGAAAAAGAATACTTTGTTCGATTTCAGGCATCGCTCACAATATTTCGCCGATGACGGCCGACCGGGCGGCCCGAACAACATGACCGGTAAATCAGCCAAGGACCTGGTGGTTGATGTACCCCCGGGGACGCTGGTGTACGATGCAGACTCGGGTGACCTGATGGGCGACCTGGTGGAGGACGGCCAGGAACTGGTGGTCGCCAAGGGCGGTCGGGGCGGTCGTGGTAACCAGAATTATGCCACCAGCCGGAATCAAACCCCGCGCATGGCCGAGCGCGGCGAACCGGAAGAATCTAAAAAATTACGGCTTGAATTAAAGATGATTGCAGATGTGGGCATTGTGGGGGTGCCAAATGCAGGAAAATCCAGTTTATTGGCGGTCGTTTCGAATGCCAAACCTAAAATTGCGAATTACCCTTTCACCACACTCACGCCCAACCTGGGTGTGGCTAACCTAGATATGGACACAACATTGGTATTGGCGGATATTCCCGGTTTGATCGAAGGCGCGCACCAGGGGGTGGGTTTGGGCTCCTCGTTTTTGCGCCATATCCAGCGCACCCGGGTATTAATCCATATGCTGGATGGGTTGTCTGAAGACCCCATCTCAGATTTTTCGCAGATCAATAGTGAAATGGCGTTGTTTGACGAAAAGATTACCCAGAAACCGCAAATTGTGGCATATAACAAGATGGATCTTCCCACTGTCAGGGAGGGATGGCCTGGTGTGAACGAAGCCCTGACCCAGATGGGATACGAGGTGATCCCGGTTTCGGCAGTGACCCACGAGAATATCGACAAATTGATGTGGCGAGCAGCTGCGCTGCTTAAAGAGGCGCCAGAGCCGGAACCCGTAGAAGCGATGCCAGTTTATCGTGCGGCAGAGGATCCCAAGGCATTTACCGTCCAGAAAACCAATGAAGGCTGGTTGGTGCAAGGTGAAGCTATCGAAAGGGCTGCAGCGATGACCTACTGGGAGCACCGCGAGTCGGTTAGGCGGTTCCAGCGTTTGATGGAAAACATTGGTGTCGAAGAAGCGCTGCGTGAAGCAGGCGTTGAAGAAGGGGATACGGTGTTGGTTGGTGAGTATACCCTGGAGTGGCAGGATTAATTGATGGCAAAGAAACGTTTGGGCATCTTTGGCGGCACCTTTGACCCGCCGCACGTCGGTCACTTGATCCTGGCAGCCGAAGCGCGTGATCAACTGGCGTTGGACTGCACAATCTGGGTGCTGACGCCGGATCCGCCGCATAAGCGTGGCAAGCGGGTCACATCGATCGAACATCGGCTGGCGATGGTAGACCTGGCGATCAGCGGCGATGAAGCATTTTCGTTGTCGTACGTGGATATTGATCGGCCTGGCCCCCATTACACGGTTGACACGGTCAAAATCCTGAAGGGGGAATACCCCAACCATGCGCTCATCTACCTGATGGGGGGTGACTCATTGCATGACTTGCCGAATTGGTATAAGGTGGATCAGTTCTTGAGCACCCTGGATGGCATTGGTGTGATGCGCAGACCCGGTGATGATATTGACATTTCCGAATTGATGACCGCTTTACCCCAGCTGGAAGAGAAGCTCAACTTTGTGACTGCACCATTGCTGGAGATCTCTGCAGACCAAATCCGGCGGCGTGCACGGCAAAAACGGACTTACCGCTATTATGTGCTGCCGAAGATCTACGAGTACATTTGCACGCAGCAAATTTACCAGTAATGGGCCAATATCGAACAAGATTGGTTGATGGGTGCTGTAAAACTTTTCAGGCCACTGAGGGGGAATCTATTTTCACTGTGAAATAACTTAAAAAATTTGAGTTAAAAAGCTCGCTGACCGGGTGAGGGGGGCACCCGGCCAGCGAGTAATTATATTAAAGCATAGATTGTCGGATTTGTCAATATCTGTAAGACATTAATTTTATAAAAATATGTCTTATTTACTCTTCATGGATCAAATTCACATTCCCAACGGACATGTCGAGGTTGATGGTCAGGGTATACCCCTGGTTGAGGGTGGTGTAGGTCTGGTCCGTCAGCAACCAGGTGCCCTGGCTGTTGACGTTGCTGACCGTGCCCTGATTGATCACCACTGCGCGCATTTCTGCGGGGATGATGATAGTGATGTTGCTGATACCAGCTTTGATGTCGACCTGGGTATCCTGCAGCAAGGTACCGGTGAAATCCAAGGTGTAATCGCCTGCACCGCTTGACATCGTCATCCGTTTGAAATTGGCGTTACCCAAGCCAAACAGCTTGGCGGATGAGGCACCGGTGGTGAAGGTGAAGTCTTCAATCATGCCAGGATTGGGTGTATCAAAGCGGAGGACGGTTTCGCTGGCGCCCTGGGTGATTTTAAGCCTGGTCAAAAGCAATCCCGAGAGGTCAAACAGGTT
>JAHYJN010000132.1 GCA_019428905.1 Candidatus Brevefilum sp. | reverse complement strand
GTTGCAGAACAAGCTGATGTAGTTGTGATCCACATCGGACTGCCAGATTCGTTTGAGGTGGAAGGCGTCGACCGGGCACACTTGAAGCTGCCAGAGAGCCACAACCGGTTAGTGGAAGCCGTTGCAGCCATCCATGACAATGTGGTGGTTGTTCTCAGCAATGGTGCACCCGTTGAGATGCCCTGGGCGGGTGACGTTCAGGCCATCCTGGAGGGCTACCTGGGCGGTCAGGCCGGCGCCGGCGCTTTGGCGGATATCTTGTATGGAATCGTCAACCCCAGCGGTAAATTGGCTGAGACCTTCCCTTTGAAAGCAGAAGACAACCCCAGCTATGCCAACTTCCCGGGTGGACCCAAGACGGTGGAATACCGTGAAAGCCTGTATGTTGGTTACCGCTTTTACAAGACCGTTGAGAAGGAGGTCTTGTTTCACTTCGGGTACGGCCTGAGCTACACAACCTTTGCTTACGAGAATCTCTCGCTGAGCAAACCTGAGGTCACCGACCAGGAAATCCTGACGGTTGAAATAACCGTCCGCAACACCGGTGATGTCGCAGGCAAGGAGATCGTTCAATTGTATGTCAGCCCGGTCTCACCTACCGCCTTCCGACCAAAGCTAGAATTGAAGGGGTTTGCCAAAGTGGATTTACAACCCGGGGAAGTCAAACCGGTGACCTTTAGCCTCGATCAGCGAGCTTTTGCCCATTTCAGCACAGCTATCAGCGATTGGCAGGTTGAATCCGGCGTCTATCGCATCCTGGTCGGTGCATCAGCGCACCACATCCTGTTTGAAGGCGAGGTGATGGTCACATCGTCCCAACCAGACCTACCCGTTCCAGCAAGAGATCGCTTGCCGGCTTATATCAATTTTCCAACCGATGCAAACATCAACCAGGTAGATTTTGAGGCCTTGTTAGGCCGGGCGGTGCCGCCCAATTTCATCTCAAAGGGTGAAGTTGCCACCATCAACACCCCCCTCTCCGATATGCAGCACTCCCTGGTTGCCCACCAGCTGCAAAAAACCATCAAAAAGCAATCTGAAGCCATCCTCGGTAATGACCCAGACAGTCCAATTGCCCAAATGATCCAAGCCACCCTGAATGATGCCCCATTGCGTGCTTTGATATTAAACGGTGGTGATTTATTTCCCAAGGAAATGGCCAATGGCTTGCTGCTGATGATCAATCGCCAATACTTCAAGGGATTGAAGCTGTTACTGCAATCTCTTAAAAGGAAACGCCAGTAAACAAAAACCCCATCGTTAAAAGACAGACCTTTATCGGCTTGATAGGGGTCTGTTTACCTTAAGTTCCCAATAACCACAACACGGCTGGGACTGAAATGTTATAATCCTATTCTAAACCAGACGAAAATAAGACCGCTGATGAAATTATCTGTGTTAATGCCTGTCTACAATGAGCGACGAACCCTGCGGGAGATCGTCGCCCGCGTGTTGAAACAGGAAATCCCTGGCGTGGATCAGGTTGAGGTGATCATCGTCGATGATTGCTCGACCGATGGGTCGGGTGAAATCATCCGCCAGCTTCACCAGGAACATCCACAGGTCATCCAACCCATCCTGATGGCTGAAAACCAGGGAAAAGGCCATGCTATCCGCCGTGCCATCCTCGCTGCCAGCGGTGATATTGCCATCATCCAGGATGCCGACCTTGAATATGACCCTGCTGATTATGAGACTGTTCTGGGGCCGATCATTGCTGGCCAAGCTGATGTGGTTTATGGCTCCCGTTTTGCTGAACGCGAGCAGCGCCGGGTGCTGTATTTTCGCCATACCCTGGCAAACCGCTTTCTGACCTTCCTCAGCAATTGCTTCACCAACCTCAACCTGACAGATATGGAGACCTGCTACAAGGCCTTCCGGGTCGAACTCGCCAAAACCATCCCGATCCGCTCAAAACGCTTTGGGATCGAGCCAGAATTGACCGCCAAATTTGCCAAACGCAAGCTGCGTATTTTTGAGGTGCCGATCAGCTACCATGGTCGTACCTATGCAGAGGGTAAAAAGATCACCTGGAAGGATGGTATCATCGCCTTTTTTACCATCATCAAATACTGGCTGATTGATGACATGTTCGAAGGGGACTATGCCCATAAAGACCTGATTGATATGGAAGCCGCCCCCAAATACACAGAGTGGACGCTGGCGCGCACCCGCCCATATGTCGGCGACCTGCTGCTGGAGATCGGCTCTGGGATCGGTAACAACGTGCGCATCCTGATGCAATACACCGACGTGATTGCCACAGAGGTTGACCCCACCTACCTGCAAGTGCTGTCCAATGCGTACTTAAACACACCCGGTGTCGATGTGCGAGTGTGGGACGCAACCCAACCCCCACCCCCAGACCTCCCCCAACCCGATTCGATTTTATGCTCAAACGTGATAGAGCATATTGAGGATGACCAGGTTGTGGTAATCAATGCCGACCAAGTCCTCAAACCCGGTGGGAACATGATCTTCATCGTCCCACGCGGCCAGAGGCTCTACTCCAGCCTGGACACGGCCATTGGTCACCTCCGCCGCTACGATGAGGAACACCTGCGTAAATTGTTTACTGATATGGGTTATGCGGTCGAAGAGCTGTTCACCCTGAATAAGATCGGTGTGCTGGGCTGGTGGTATCGGGGCAAAGTGGCAAAACAAAAAGCCATCGGACGTTTTGGACTGAAAGTCTTCAATGTCTTGGTGCCTGCCTTCAAGCTAATTGACCCCATCCTACCCTGGAAAGGATTATCCTTGGTAATTGTTGCTCGGAAGCCAGAAGTATAGGTCGTGTATTCTTTTGTAGGTCACGTATGCTTGCACAGCAAGCACACGTGACAACCTAATTCGTCAAAATATTTACGTGATCTACGTGACATCTTCATGCAGCATAAGATTTTCGATTATTTGTATGTCATGGGTTGCGGGTTAATTAACAATTTTCTCATAGCAATTTTCCCGCAATGCGTGACATTGTTTTACATCACCACGATTGTCACGCACCCTCCGGGCGCGTGACCTACAAATGTATGGCGGCTGCCTGAAATCTCCTGTAGGTCATGCATTGCGGGTTTGATCAACACCTTCGTAATTGCAAGCATTCCAGCAATGCGTGACATTGTTTTACATCACCACGATTGTCACGCACCCTCCGGGCGCGTGACCTACAAATGTATGGCGGCTGCCTGAAATCTCCTGTAGGTCATGCATTGCGGGTTTGATCAACACCTTC
>JAHYJN010000131.1 GCA_019428905.1 Candidatus Brevefilum sp. | reverse complement strand
TTCATCGATGCGCCCCCCAATATTTATGAATAGTGTTGGCAATCAATAACACCGTAAAAGAGATCAGGATCAACACGATTGAAACCGCACTGGCTCCCAACCGGTTCTCCGATTCCACCTGGCTGAATACATACACCGCCGCTGTCTGGGTGCGCAGTGGGATATTACCGGCCACAATCACCACCGCCCCAAACTCGCCCACAGCTCGTGAAAAACTGAGCAGTGAGCCGCCCAATGTAGGCAGGATCAACACCGGCAGAACAACCTTCCGGAATATCCTCCAGGGACTGGCACCTAAAGTGGCCGCCGCGAGTTCTTGGGAACGATCCAGTTCCTCCAAAATAGGCTGGATCGTACGCACAACAAACGGAAAGGTGATGAACAACAACGCCAGAATAATCCCGGGAGGTGCAAAAACAATCCGAAAATTCAACTTTTCGATCATAAACGAACCCAAGGATTGTTGCGGGCCGTACAGGATCACCAGCATAATGCCCGTCACCAGGGTGGGAATAGCCAGCGGTAGGTCAACAATGGCGTTCAGTAACCGCTTGCCCGGAAATTCATACCTTACCAGCACATAAGCGGTGATCAACCCCATCAGGGCATTAATGATCGTCATCAGGACTGACGTCCACAGCGTGAGCAGGATGGCATGTTTGGCAATCGGAAGCGTGACTTGATACTGAAAACTTGAGAAACCCTCACGAAGCCCATCCTGGAAGATCACCACCAGCGGGATGATCACAATCAGCGCCAGGAATAGGATGCTGGATCCGCGCAGAAACCAGTCCCCGATTTGGCGTTTTCCCCCCTTGCGCAATAATGCCAGGTTCATCCTTACTCTCCTCGTTGAACTTGCATGATCACCGCGTTGTAAATACCTTCTGGGCCAAAATAATCCACCATCACTGCCTCCCACCCGCCAAAATAGTCGATGGTAAACAGGTCTTCAACTTCAGGATAGAAAGATGCTGAAGCCGCCGCCGCTTCAGGGTTGACCACCCGCAGTCCATGCCGGGCGAAGATATCCTGGGCTTCCCTGCCATACAGGAATTGGACAAAGGCCTCAGCCACTTCCCGGGTGCCGTGCCGATCGACATTCACATCCACAACCGCAATCGGGTTCTCAATCAAAATCGTTGAGGTCGGAATGACTAATTCATAATTTTGTCCAGAATTCCTGCCGACCAGGACCTCGTTTTCATAGGTGATTGCCAGGTCGCCGATCCCCATCTCATAGCTCAAGATGCTTTCGCGAGCAGATTTATCCATCACACTCACATTGGTTAACACCTGACGTAGAAATTCTGATGCTGCAGCATGGTCATCGGCAGGAACACCATTGATGTGACCCCGCAGCGCTGCGCCATATAACCCCAATATATTCCACATTGCCCCACCGCTCATATTCGGGTTGGGTGTAAGTACCTCAATACCAGGTTTGGCTAAATCGGGCCAATCCTGGACATTTTTCGGGTTGCCCTGGCGAACCGCAAAGGCAACGATTGAAGTTGTCACTATCCCTTTAAATTCTCCCGCCTTCCAATCATGGGTGATCAGGCCAGCATTCTGGATACGGGTCACATCAGCTTCCAGCGAAAGGGCAACGATATCTGCTTCAAACCCTTCCACAACAGCGCGCGACTGCGCCCCTGATCCCAGGTAGGATTCTTCGAAGACCACCTTCTGACCAGTCTCAGACAGCCAATAATCTTGGAAGCGGGGGATGATCTCGCCATAAGCCTCACGCGGTGTGGTGTACGCTGCCAGTACCAAACGCACCTCATCATCGGATGATGAAGATGCACCGCCGCATGCCGTCAAGAAAACCACCAGGCACAGGCTCAATAGTAAAAATCCAATATTTCTTTTCATATCTCTCTCCTGATTTGATGATGGAGTCTCTGGTAATAGCGTGACTGGATGATTAAGAACGAGCAGTTTTCCACGCTTGAAAGAATAGGGCCGATCGATTGACCTAAATCCACCTGGCCGTGTCGATCGGGTAAAGGGGCGCCTAATACCACCAGGTCATAGTGTTCGCTCTGCATTTCTTGCTGGATGGCAGGCAATAAGGTCCCCGTTTTGATCATCGTGGTAGCAGGAACGCCAAAACGTGCCAGGCTTTGCTGCCCATCCTTTAAGAAACGGTTTATCCTACTCTCAGGTAAAACACGCCGCCCGGATTCAGGAAGGGCTGTCATCAGGGTCGCCTCGGCGCCCATATGCCTCAGCAAGCGTCCGGCAAACAGAACCGTATCTTTGCCTGGTTCACCGCTGGCCAAGCAGATTAAAGCCTTGCTAAGCCTGGCAAGGGGTTGGGTTGCCAAAAACAAATGGTGATCACCCACGGCCAAAGCTTGCTCAATTTGACTATGCCCTGCTGCTGGTCGCCAGCCAAAAACCAGCAAGTCAAAATCCTGTTGTTCCACGGCCTGGCTGATGGCCGCATAATAAGGCTTGACGGAAGCCTGAACCTGCAAGGACGCCATCCCGCTGCCAACCTGCTTGCGGGCTTCCAAAAGGTGGTTTTCCAGCTTGGATTGATTCTCGCCTATGCCAAGCATTAGCACTTTGGCATGAGCCATGCGCGCCATGTATCCCCCCATCGTGATCGCAGATTGGCTGCGTAATGACCCATCCGTGACCAATAAAAAATTCATCCCTGGGTGAGAGAGGACATGCATCCGGCGCACACCCACCACGGCATCATCACCGACATCCAGGGGAAGTGCTGCGCTTTGTTCAGGAGGGCGGTTCACCTCCATAATGAAGCCGGGATTGCCATACGGAACTGTCGGTGAGATTGAACGTACACCCTGGATGGCGGGCAGTGAGACCCGCAGGTGCTCATGTGTACCCTTGAATTCTTTGGCAATAATTTGGCCTTTACCTAACGGTGAGCTCGTCAAACCATCGACATCCTGAGACAAATCCACGTCTTCAGGACGGAAGAGAACCTGGGCGCGGTCGCTCGAGGCAAAATCCAGCGTGGTACTTGGGATGGAAAAGGATTGTTCCCCGATCCGGATTACCTCCCCTTGAATCTGACCCAGTAAAAGGTTGGCAGAACCCAAGAACGAAGCCACATACTCCGTTTTAGGGTTTTCATACAGTTCCCGGGGTGTACCGACCTCGATCAGGCGACCGTAATTCATCACCCCGATCCGGTCTCCCAGGTCAAAGGCTTCTTCCTGGTCATGGGTGACCAAAATCGCCGCCACACCTGATTTTTGTTGAATTCGCT
>JAHYJN010000002.1 GCA_019428905.1 Candidatus Brevefilum sp. | reverse complement strand
ATATTTGGAACAGCTGGCGGACAAAGGATTCGAAGGGCTGCCAGATCTGATACGGGTGCTCATCAATGAGGCCATGCAGATCGAGCGAGAAAACTTTTTGAACGCTAAGCCCTATGAGCGAAGTAAAGATCGCAGAGGATATGCCAATGGCTATAAACCCAAAACAGTCAACACGAAATTTGGGAAAGTGACCTTTGCGATACCGCAAGTACGAGAAGGGAACTTTTATCCAAGTGCCCTGGAAAAGGGGATTCGTAGCGAACGGGCTTTGATGTTAGCCCTAGCGGAAATGTATGTGCAGGGCGTAAGCACCAGAGATGTGGCAGCGATAACGGAGCGTTTGTGCGGTTCATCTGTCAGTTCTATGCAAGTCAGCCGGGCAGCCAAGATGCTTGATGAGGAGCTCGAGTCCTGGCGCAGCCGTCCACTAGGTGAGACGCCGTATTTATTTCTAGATGCACGTTATGAGAAGGTCCGACAAGCTGGTCATGTGCGAGATGTGGCCATTTTGATGGCCAGTGGCATCAAAAGAGCTCGAAGAGTGCTTTGCGAACGGAAAACGCACCATTTTGGGCGTTTCTTTGTCCCTACTCGAAGAGTGCTGCGCGAAACGAAGCAGAAGAACACTGGCGAGCCTTTTTAGAAAGCCTGCTCGCACGTGGCTTATCTGGTGTACAGCTCATCATAAGTGATGATCATGCTGGGTTAAAAGCTGCACGTAAGGTCTTTTTTACCGGGATCCTTTGGCAGCGATGCTTGTTTCATTTGCAGCAAAATGCACAAAGTTATGTGCCACGCAAGTCCATGCAGAAGCAAGTTGCTGAGGATACACCTGCACTGCACCAAACGCAGTGCGGTGCAAGTGTTCGGATGATTTTCAGCGCACCAAGCAGAGAGAAAGCAGAGGAGTACCTGGCAGAAACCGTGAAAAAATATGCTAAGATCGCACCCAGATTAGCTGATTGGATGGAGGTAAATCTGCCTGAAGGTTTCCCTTTCTTTGCTTTCCCAGCTGCTCAGTGGGAACCCTCCTGTAGGGACTGGAAGAGAATTCGAACCTCCAATTGCTTGGAGAGAGTCAGCCAGGAAATCAAACGTCGAACCAGAGTTGTGCGCGTATTTCCAAATGAGAGCTCATGCCTCAGACTGGTTTCGGCAATTCTGATGGAGATTGGAGAAGAATGGGAATTCGGTAGATTGTATTTACAAATGGATCCTGACTGAAAAAGTCGAATGAGGATCTGTGATCTATTTTACAGAAAAGATGTTGCATAATCTACTCCAACTCAAGATTTTGTAAGATAAGGCGCTATTCTGGGAATGATTAGTGATATATTTATATGAAAGACAATTATTTGGAGGTTTTCATGGAACATAAACAAATCACTGAGGCGATAAACAACGGCAAGACCTTCCTTGGGATCGAATTTGGTTCAACGAGGATTAAAGCGGTCTTGATCGATGAAAATCACTCACCGATTGCATCTGGAGGCTATGACTGGGAAAATCAGTACGAAAATGGCATCTGGACTTACAGCCTTGATGCGGTGTGGACGGGATTGCAGGATTGTTTTGATGATTTGAGCAAGGATGTGTTGGAGAAGTATGACACCAAACTTAAGAAAATTGGTGCGATTGGCATCAGCGGTATGATGCATGGGTATCTTCCTTTAGATCATGATGGAAATTTGCTGACACCATTTCGCACCTGGCGCAACACGATGACAGGCCAGGCGTCCCAGGCATTGATGGATTTATTTGAATTCAATATTCCACAACGGTGGAGTATTGCCCATCTATACCAGGCGATCTTAAATGGAGAAGCGCATGTCAACGAGATCAGCTATCTAACTACGTTGGCAGGGTATGTGCATTGGAAACTAACCGGGCAGAAGGTGCTGGGAATTGGTGAAGCATCGGGTATGTTCCCGATTGACAGCTTAACCAACACTTATGATCAAGGTATGTTGGAAAAAATAACCGAAAAGCTTATCGTTGCCGAAATTCCTTGGAAACTCGAGGATATTCTTCCTACAGTGCTTGTAGCTGGTGAAAATGCTGGCGTTTTGACACCAGAAGGTGCCAAGCTACTAGACCCGAGCGGTGAATTGCAGCCAGGGATACCGCTGTGCCCGCCAGAGGGTGATGCTGGTACTGGGATGGTGGCGACCAACAGCGTTGCAGCTCGCACCGGCAACGTCTCAGCGGGCACATCCGTGTTTGCGATGATTGTGCTAGAAAAGGCGCTCTCTAAGGTTTATCCAGAAATCGACATGGTAACGACGCCTTCTGGAAAACCGGTTGCTATGGTTCACAGCAACAACTGCACGTCCGATTTGAATGCCTGGGTCGAATTATTTGGTGAATTTTCTCAACTGATGGGTATGGAGGTGAACCAAACGAACCTTTTTGGAACGCTTTACAAACACGCTTTACAGGGGGACCCCGATGCTGGTGGTCTACTAGCTTACAATACGGTCTCAGGGGAGCATATCACGCATCTCGAAGAAGGGCGTCCACTGTTTGTGCGCACGCCTAAAAGCCGTTTTACATTGGCAAACTTTATGCGGGTGCACCTCTTCTCAGCGTTGGGGGCATTGAAGATTGGGTTGGATATTCTCTTTGATGGAGAACAGGTGGAAATCGATAAAATACTCGGACATGGTGGGTTCTTTAAAACGGAAGAGGTGGGCCAAAGGATGATGGCTGCAGCCATGAATGTGTCTGTTTCGGTTATGGAGACAGCTGGTGAAGGGGGTGCGTGGGGGATGGCATTGTTGGCAGCCTTCCTAAAACAAAAGGTTGAAAGTGAAAACCTGGAAAATTACCTGGTGGATAAGGTCTTTGCGAGTCAACAGGAGATAAACATAGAGCCTGATCCTGCTGATGTGGCAGGTTTTGAAGCTTTTATGACACGCTACATCAATGGTTTAGACATTGAAAGAAAAGCTGTGGAGGTACTTCGGTAATATGTTGGAACCTTTAAAAGAGGAAGTCTTTCAGGCTAACTTGTTACTCCCAAAACATGAGCTGGTTACCTTCACCTGGGGCAATGTCTCCGGTATTGATCGTGAGCAAGGATTGATGGTCATCAAGCCCTCCGGGGTGGCGTATGAAGACATGCAAGCCGAGGATATGATCGTTGTTGATCTGGAGACAGGAAACGCGGTTGAAGGCAGCTTAAACCCATCATCTGATACACCCACGCATCTTGAGCTTTATAAAGCCTTTCCAGCCATCGGCGGTATTGTGCACACCCACAGCCGATGGGCGACGATCTTTGCTCAGGCTGGCCACGGCATCATAGCTCTTGGTACCACCCATGCTGATTATTTCTATGGTGAAGTGCCTTGTACAAGAATGCTGACGGCAGAGGAAATTCAGGGGGATTATGAAAAAGAAACTGGTTTGGTGATCAAAGAGACCTTTATTGGCAAAGATCCAACCAGTATGCCTGCGGTTCTGATCCACAGTCACGGACCCTTTGCGTGGGGAAAAGATCCGCTGGATGCCCTCCACAATGCGGTCGTGTTGGAGGAAGTCGCGTTTATGAACTACCATGCCCAACTGCTTAAACCAGAGCTTCCGCCAATGCAAAAGGAATTATTAGATAGGCACTATTTAAGAAAGCATGGAGCCAGTGCCTATTATGGCCAGAGGAAAAAGTTGTAGTCCCAAGAAGGTTGCTTAATCGGCCATTTGCCCTAGGTAATCCGTTTCATCCAGGTAGCTGGAAGAAAACCATATTGATTTTCTAATCAATAAACTTTAGCGATCATTGCATGAAATCGTTATGGTGGATACGAATGGTATAACAAGAATAATTGACTTCAAGTAAAAGTTGCGATCCATGTTCATCATTTTTATGGGCGTCTCAGGATGCGGAAAAACAACCATTGGTAAGTTGACGGCCGACAGGTTGAGCGTTCCTTTTTTTGAAGGAGACGAATATCACCCGCAACAAAATATTGAAAAAATGGTACACGGGATCCCTTTAACGGATGATGATCGGGAACTTTGGTTGGAGAGTTTAGCTCAGCTCATTCAAAGGGAATTGGATTTAGGCGCTTCGGGTGTGTTATCCTGCTCTGCGCTTAAAGAAAAATACCGCCAACGTTTACGGGTTGACCCTGATAAGGTCAGGTTTATTTATTTAAAGGGGAGCTATGACTTGATTCTTTCACGTTTGCAAAATCGATCAGACCATTATATGCCAACCCATTTATTGGCCAGTCAATTTGAGGCCTTGGAAGAACCCAGTGATGTGTTGACGGTCAATATCGATCAGACAACAGAAGCCATTATTGCTGAGGTTTTTGCTTACCTGGTTGAGATTGGTTTTGGTGGAAATTCGGAACAATGATGTGCATTGATATTACGCACATAAATCAAAACTGTTTTGAGTATCTGGGCTCACATCACCGTTTTTGTGAGGATTACAAAGGATTGTTCAAGGTGAGTGTTGTAAAATCGGCCGCTTTGAAAATATTCAGCTTTCTTGCACACTTTTATCGCCCTTAAATTGAAGGCAGCGACCGTTGTGCGCAACCTTTCTGGTGAAAAGCGAGCGGTGCCAAATTCGAAAACTGAATTTAGGAAAAGGGCACCTAAGCCCTGACCGGTGAGATCTGGTCTTAATCCGCCACCAACATCGAGTGCCCCGTCGCTGTATTCACCACCCAGCACACGGGCATCTTCACCAAAACAGCAATAACCAATCAATTGATCATCCTGATTCCAAACACTGTAATAATGAAAGGCGGGGTTAATCAAACCATCCACGAATCCTTCAATCGAATTTTCGTCTGGGTTGTAAAAGTCGTAAGGAGGTGGATAGCGCCATCCAGCAATTGAGAGTGCCGTGGTTCGATCCATGATTTTGAATTTGAACAAATCTAATTGTGTCCTCATGAAGCGTGCTGGACTTCGCTTTTTTGATACTTAACCGATCACTCTTGGGATCAGCTCAGTTTGATAAACCAAGGGCAATTAACAGAAACCAGGCCACGATGGTCAGAAAGATAGCCCATTCAACCATTGCCATCAACCAGATCTTTGGTCGGCCATCATCCTTCGGCTGCAAAGGTTCTTCTTCGTCTGTGCTTGATTTGCCCATCATCCATAAGAAACTACCAAACGCCAAGATGGCAGGCAAACCTGCCAGGCTATAAATCCTTGGCAGCAAAATGTTTTGGGGGTTTTGTAAGGCAATCGCCACAGAAAATGCCAACACCATCAGCAGACCACCGCGAAAAAAGGTGATGGCTGCTGTGCCATGTGGCTTAAGATTGTTCATTGGGAAACCACCCACCAAAGATAAACCCATCGCGGTGACAACGCCAGCGATCATACCGACTTTAGCGAGAAAACCTGGCAGAATCAAGCCCAAGGATATGCAAGCCGGTATGAGACATAAACCGCTGAGTATCAAGCAAAAATTAAAGACCCATGCGAGGCGTGAAACGCCGATTTCACCCAGCTCGGAGATGAAGTGGTTCAAGGGTGACTACCTTTGATTTGTCTTCCCTCGGTAAGCAAGTGCACTAATTAATGCGCCAAACACCGCAAAAATTCCACCTGCGATGCTCATTCTGATGAATATTCCTGGATATTGGAAAAATGTCAGCGCCATCGTTTCTTTCGTTGATCAGAGTTGTTCATTACAAAGTAAAGGTCAGCAGCGTTTAGGGATCTATTTCTTGACCATTATAAAGCTTTTCCATCGTTTATTAACTTGAATTCGGTGGATTTCTTGATAAAAATATGCACCAAAAGGCATTAATTGTTGACCTGACTGCTAGGATTTTGTACAATTGGATTAAAGGATGAATCTCATCAAACAATAAACACCACCGGGTACCGGGTGAATGGCTTCTGTCAGTGGATTTCATCACTTACAGAAGCATTGTATTAAGTGAATATTTACTCTAAGTGGTCCAGTGTGATCATGATTTTGGCTTTCATGTTCAACTCACAGAGAAGAGTGTACCAAGAGTGATCGCTTAAAACAGGCAGGCCTTTAACGTCATAGTTAATACCATTCTAAGGACAACGGAGGTATGAAATGAGTAAAAGCACCTTTTCACGACGATCGAAAATCCCCTATACCGTCAATACGTTGGATGAATTGCCAGAAGGTTTACGAGAACGAGCACTACAAAAACTGGAACCTGGGGCTAAAGTTGATACGATCTTTGTTGTCCCGATGCAGCAACTGGCGAGCAGCTTCGGCGTTGGCAGGCGAACAAGCCTGGTTCCTGAGAGCGCCTTGATCTTCACAGACCAGGGTGTGCTGTTTGTCAGAGATGATGAATTTGAAGGCCAACCAAGTCGATCGGTATACATCACGCATGATCAATTTTTCTATATGCGATTGACCCTTATCTTGCTTTATGGACGGTTGGACTTGTGGGGAACTCAAGATAATCAACCGGTCAAAATTGAATTTGTTTACAACGCTACTGGTCATGAGCTTCTCCAGCCGGTTTTGCATCGATTTCTACACCGATCATGGACGGGACAAAAAGGGGTACTGCAGCCCATTCCACCTGAAAACCAAAAAATACTGGCAGAGCTGTTCCAACAATCTCTGAAATTCAGCAACGGTCTCCGGAATTATGGTCTGCAAAGAGATGAACGGTTGTTAGGCTATGCATTTCAGCCGAGAATTGTCAAACGATTTCTCGGGTTGTTTCCTAAAATCAGCGTTCCAGGTTGTGTGGCAGCATTCTCGGAAAATGGATTTGTCTTGATGCAGGAAGGCAGCTCAAACGCGACATCTTATGGATGGTTTATAACGATCTGTCACAAGCGTTTGCTTTCAGATGTAGAAATTACAGTCGGCGAGAAGATGAGTACGGTCGCGATTAAAATCAACGCCGGCATCAAGACTGAGACGATCAATTTGGAATGGGAACATCAACCCGCTCAAGAACTTAAGTCACTGTGGTTGGAGCACTCAGATTGAAGTGCGTCGATAAAAGCATGATGTGGGTTGAATTCTTTCAGGAATACGTTCTTTTCCTTGTGAAGCCGTACCTACTCAGAAATATTGAGACTTCTCTCACGCGATGATCAACCCAATCACGTAGATCGCTAGGACTGAGATATAGATCATTAAATATCTCCGTCCTTTCCTTTTGTATTCAGGTTCTACCCAGGTGTGCTTTTTTTCAAGCAGGATAGGGATCAGGTTGATGATGTACAACAGGGGCGCCACAATGCTGACAGCCATCAAGATCAGCGCATCGGGTGAACCAACTTGAGCTAAAATAAAAAAAATAGCGACACCAATCAGCCAGAAAATGGCACCCAGGTAGCCTGCTTTACTGTGAATGCCTTTCATGCGCCCGAACCTGACCGTAAACACTCCCAGCAAGATAAGCAGGACGAGATACCCCACCATGAGCCACAGAGCGCTGAAAGCTGGACTGAACATCGACGACTCCTCACCTGCACAATCTAAAAGCTTCCTGATTATAGCATGAAGAAGTTAAGTTAAATCAAAAGATTTAACGACGGCTTTGGATTATTTTGTTGTGCGAATCTTATAGCTAAGGTTTATGTTATTTTTTTGAACCAACCCAGGGGTTGGGGATTATTTTAGGCGGTGTTCTACATGAGCAATGAACCATGTCAAAACTTTACGAGCCACCCCTTTCCTGCCACCAAACTCCAACTTTTGACCAATTGGATTGATTGGATAAATGGTCATTGACATTTTTGTTTCATCTGACGGTAAGCTCGAAAGGTAAACCTCTAATTGTGTTCGATCGCCTAAAAAATTTCCAAGAATCGTCTTGTTGAACTTTGCTATGATCATGCCGGATGCCGGATCATTTTTTGTTAGCTTACCTTCCAACCCATCGACCGCGCCTAAAATGGCTGTTGTAAGTGTGCCGATAGAGGTTTGATAGGTTTTCTCTTCTTGGATTGTATATGGCATATTTTCCTCAATTTTGTTTTTGATAATTTGAAATAAAATATTCGGCTTTCTCTACCAAAAACCGATTCCCAATAAAGACCGGGACGCGTTGGTGGATCTCAGCAGGTTTGATGTTTAGCAGGGATTGGGTGCCGTCAGAGCCATACCCGCCAGCTTGTTCAGCGATAAAAGCCAAAGGAGCTGCTTCGTATAGCAAACGGATTTTTCCATCTGGTTTACTTGGTTCTGCGGGGTATCCAAAGACGCCACCGTGGAGTAAGTTGCGGTGAAAGTCTGCGACCATAGACCCAACATACCGTTGAGTCAGTACGGGGTCGCAATGATTGCGCAGCCATTCGATGTATTCATTCATCCCCTGCGTGAAGTGTTTAGCGGCGGCGTGATTGAAGCTGAAATAGGTTGGCTGTTCTGGAATGCGGATATTTTCGTGCGTTAAAATGAATTCACCCCAACCAGGATCCAATGTGAAGCCGTGTACGCCTAGGCCAGCGCTGTAAACCAGCATTGTGCTAGGGCCAAACAAGATATAACCTGCTGCGACCAAATTGCGGCCGGGTTGAAGGCAATCTTCAAGCCTACCCGGATGCTTTTCATCAAGGGTACGGTAAATGCCAAAGATCGTGCCGATACTGATGTTGGTATCGATATTGGATGAACCATCTAAGGGGTCAAACACCAAAATATAGGAGCCTTTGGGATACTCCGGCGGAATTGAGATCATATCCTCTTGTTCTTCCGAGACCATGGCACATAATCGTCCTGTGTGACAATTTACACGGAAGATCACTTCATCGGCATAGACATCAAGTTTACGTTGCTCTTCACCTTGCACGTTGACATTGTCAGCAAATCCCAAGATATCGATCAATCCGGCTCGACGTGTCTGAGCTGCGATGATCTTTGCTGCCAACGCCATCTCATACAGCAGCGAAGTTAGTTCACCACGAGCTAGTTCTGGTTGGGTGTCAAGTAAAAACCGCTCTATCGTAACAATCTTTTGATTAATCATTTTTCACTCTTTTTACGGATGTTTGGCTAAAGAATTGTTGGACGAGATCCATCGAGCCAACTGCGGTACCGCTCAGGCTGGCAGCAGCTGAACCACACGCCACACCCCAACGGGATGATTCAACAATATCCAAATTTTGACTCATACCCCACACAAGCCCGCCCACCATTGAATCACCCGCACCAATAGGATTGCGTTCTTGAATGGAGGGACTCGCTATAAAATAAGCATTTATGTCATTCACCAAGATGGCACCCTTTTTACCCATCGAGATCAGGAGATTGGTTACACCTAATGATTGGACGAAATGGGCAGCATGGAGGAGCTGTTCATTGTTTGATATTGGTAAACTGGTTAGCTGTTGCAGTTCAATTTCGTTTGGCTTTATCAAATAAGGTCCAGCTTTTGTCCCTTGAGTCAGCGCCTCACCACTGGTGTCTAATATTACTTGAGCTTGTGCTTTTTGGATAATCTGGATCAGGTCATGGTAAAAGCTTGCAGGGATGCCCGGCGGTAAGCTGCCAGCTAAGACCCACCAATCCCCGGGTTCTGATAAAGACCTGATTTTTGCTACCAGGGCTTGTTGTTCACTTAGTGAGATTGTTGGACCCGGCTCATTAACTTTGATGTGATGGTCATGCTTTTCAGTGACGATGCTGACGTTCGTCCGGGTATCGCCTTTGACCCACACAAAATCTGTGTTTATCCCCAGGGATTCAAGGCCATCTTTCAGGATTTCACCGCTCTTACCGCCAGCAAAACCTAATGCAGTGCTAGCAGTGCCTAAGGATTTAAGCATGCGAGAAACATTGAAGCCTTTTCCACCATAATCAACTTGCCAATTTGTTGCGCGTAAAACACGATCAAATTCGATAGATGGTACTGTAAGTTCACGGTCAACAGCTGGATTGAGGGTGACTGTATAAATGTTATTCATTGTCCCAACACATTTCAAATAGCGCAGCTTCAGATTCAATGGTCCAAACATTTAAAGGGCCCAATTTATCGGCGACTTCTGGTAATTTCTCTGATAGCTTATCCAACCCGGTAAGGGGGAGGTTGTGAATTTGGGGGAAAATCACGATTTTGCCTGGGTATTTACCCTGAATAACGCCTTCAAGGGCATTTATGGCTTCTTCAATTCCGCCAATTGCTGCAACCATCCGTCCTGGGGAAAGTTTGCCTTCCCGGGCTCTCGCAAGTACGGATGCCTGGTCATCGATTGATAACCCAGATGTGCCGGTGAATTGCGCATTATTTAAGTACACATTGGATAAGTTGATCGGTGCAATCGTCCCGTTAGGTACGCCAGCAAAGAGAACTAACATTCCGTGAGGGTTCATAAGCGTTGCTGCTTCAGCCATTAGTTTAGCAGAAGGTACGCTGACCACCACATCATCTGCGCCTTGACCGTTGGTCAATTCCATGACGAAATCATAAAATGTTGGTTGAGCTTCGTTAGGATTGACCACATGCAAAATCCGGTGATTCTGTTCAGCCAAGGGTTTGAACTGGTTGTTTAGCGCATCCAACCGTTCTTGATTCACCTCAGTAGCAACAATTAGCTTTGGACCATCAGGCATTTCCAGAGCACGCTGGACGTGCATTTGTCCCATCGGACCACCAGCACCAATAAACACAGCCACACCATCAGGCTGCAATTCACAGCGATTACGTTCTTCACCGTATGATGCAGCAATATCTGGTCCCTGGTTGCCTAAAAAGGCGATATAGTCATAATGTAATCGACCTACATCAGCATCCGCATAACCATCTAAAGGCTTCTGACCCACAAGATTCATCGTGCCGCGACGAGCAATAAGGCGGCTAATTTCGCTGATGGTCTTAGCTGATTGGGGATTTAACACGATAATATCATCAAAACCCGTCCCTTGTGTCAATTCTTCGGACAGGATCGGATAATCTTTAACGGTCAACCCATTTTTTTCAATGATCGTGGCTTCCGTCTTCCTGGCTAATGCTTGGATTGCTGGTGGAACATCTGTCAGGACGATTACCTTTGGAGATTCGAGGCCTTTCGAGAATTGATATATGTCTTCATCGCCCGGTTTACCCACAATCCACATGGTGCCCCCGACTTTAGGATAGAGCCTTCTACGTTGTGTATAAGCGGCTAAAACACAACCCCAAGGCTCCAGAAGGGAGGCTGCGGCATAACTGATTTCAGCTTCTACTGGGAGCAGACAAGCGCCTGCATCCGTATCTAATACTTCAGGGCCAATCAGGTGGTATTGAATCAAACCACCGGGGATAGTGTAGCCATATGCCGTACTTTTTCCATTTTGATAAATATCCGGCTGAACAGCATACCGCTGCCCTGGTTGATATTTGTCCTGGAGTTCTTGCCCGACTTTAATGATCGTCAATGAAACTTCATGCCCAAGGCGGCCAGGCTCTTTTGTTAAGTCTCGATGATAAAGCTTTGGGTGATTGCTACCCTGTTGAAGGACTTTGATATCTGAAAAGCACATTCCAACGCTATCAATACGTACGAGCAGTTGATTGTCAGCTGGTTCAGGTACTTTAAATGCTTCGGGGTTCCCATTTTTCCCAACATTTTCTAGACCTGCACCGTATAAATTCCAAGCCCAATTTTCATGGGGTAAAGGGCTGGTTGCAGATGCATATTTCTCATATTTTGACATCATATTCACCTTTCTTGTGGAACCTTATCCTTCAGATTATAGTTGGCGAGATTCCGAATCTTATGTTAATTGAACTGGCATTATTATGTGAGCTGACGGACTTCATAAGCTGTAGCACACTTTAAGGCAGATTGAGCTAAAGCTTTTGTTTCTTCGTAATTTAAGCTGCGCACTTGCGCTTTGACTGTTGGAATGGCTGGAACGGTCACACTCAGTTCATCCACACCCAAACCGACAAGTATGGGTATCGCTTGTGGATCTGCGCCAAGTTCGCCACAAACACCAACCCATTTACCAGCATGATGAGCGGCCTTGATGGTCATGTCAATTAATCGCAACACAGCAGGATGTAATCCATCGGATTTTCCCGCTAACTGGGGGTGCATTCGATCCATCGCAAGAGTATATTGTGTGAGGTCATTGGTCCCGATTGAAAAGAAATCCACATGTTCAGCAAAAGCATCTGCCATCAAAGCAGCTGATGGGACCTCTACCATTATCCCCATTTCTATTCCAGATACACCTAACGCAGCTTCAATTTGAGCTACGATCTTTTGGGCTTGTTTCCATTCTGACACATCAGATACCATTGGAAACATGATTCTTAAGGTGCCATATTCATTAGCTCTGAGAACAGCCGTAATCTGTTCTCGCAACAATTCTGGACGATTCAGGCACAGTCGGATACCGCGTTCTCCCAAAAATGGGTTGGCTTCTTCAACCATTTGGATGTAGGGGAGGGGTTTGTCTCCACCGACATCCAGTGTTCGGATGATGACCGGTTGATTTTGCATTGTTTGGGCAATCTCACGATATACCGCAAATTGTTCGTCTTCAGAGGGTGGATTAACACGATCCAAGAACAGAAATTCGGTACGTAATAAACCAACGGCTTCTGCTCCTAACTCCATCGCCTGTGCCGCATCCTTTGCGCCGCCAATATTCGCTGCAATTTCAACACGATGCCCATCATTGGTGATCGCAGGTTCCCCAGCGCTAACCCGCGCTTGCTGCCGAAGCTCCTTTTCATCCTGCTGTTGTTTAGCAGCTGTGGAGATTTCAGACTGGTCTGGATTGAGCGTTAGGACGCCAGTGTTACCATTAAGGATGACAGTGGTCTGTTCACTTATCCCCGAGATCCTTTCACCTGCGCTGACAATAGCAGGAAGACCTAAAGCCCGAGCGATAATTGCCGTGTGAGCCGTTGGCCCACCGCGTGCAGTGCAGAACCCTAACACTTTGTCACGATCTAAGGATACTGTGTCTGAAGGGGATAAATCATCGGCAAGGATAATCACAGGGTGATCTGGGAACTCATGTGTGAGGCTGTCCGCACCAACAAGGATCCTTAACACCCGGTAGCCTACATCATGCAAATCCGCCGCCCGGGCAGCTAGTAATGGGTCATTCAGGCTCGCAACCAATTTTGCGCGATCCTCAATGGTTGATTGCCATGCAAGTGCAGCACTTTGTTTTTGATTTATCTTCCCTAAAACTTCATCAAGTAAATCAACATCATCCAGTAACTCCAGGTGGACATCAAAAATCGCTGCCTCACTCTTTGCATTTTGCTCCATCATCTTTTTACGCAGTTGCTTAAGCTGACCTTTTGCTTTTTCTATTGCTTCTTGCAGCTGGTTTTTTTCTTTGGATTCACTCTCAAAGGTTTCTACGACGGAAATCTCCGTGCGTTTAAGATGATAAATGGGGCCAATGGCGATGCCAGGTGCACCAGGAACCCCTTTAATTTTGTTTGTAGCCGTGTCAGCTAGTTGTGGTTGCGGAATAACTTCTTCTACAGGGGAGGGTGCTTTCTGTTTATCTTGTGTTTGCTTTGGGGCATTATCTAATAATTCTTCTTCCCCTAATCCACTTAATACAGCCATTTCCAGGGCTGCCAATGCCTCTTCTTCGTCTTCACCAGAGACCTCAATCGTGATTTGGCTTCCAGCTTCCACACCTAATGTCAGTAATGAAATCAAGCTTTTTGCATTGGCTTTTTTCTCACCATGGAACACTCGGATATCGGATTGATATCCTTTGGCAATATTGACAAAAACCTTTGCTGGTCTTGCGTGTAACCCGGTCAGGTTTTGAATTGTGATTTCTAATTGCTTCATTGTGCAACCCACTTTTCTTTTAGTCTTTATTACCCATCCACTAGAAAACCGATGTGTTTTGGGTTTGCTTAATCGTCCAGGGCAGAAAGGATGACAGCTGGATCATTGGTTTGAATCAATTTTTGTGTCATCTCTTCATCCTCGATGACTTCTGCTAACTTTGAAAGGACGCCAACGTGCTCATCGGATGATGCCGCGATCCCAATGATGAGATAGGCCATCTCTTCATCCTCCCAGAGTACGCCTTCAGGCAATTGAAGAACAGAAATACCTGTTGATAAGATATCTTTGCGGTTATCAAACTCGCCATGTGGAATAGCAACACCATTCCCAAGATAAGTGGACATTGTTGATTCTCTCGCTAACATGCCATCGACATAAGCAGGTTTTACGCAGCCGCTGTTAACCAGCAGATCTCCTGCTTTTCGTATAGCTTCTTCTTTACTCTGTGCTGAAGATTGCACCTGAATACGATCTACTGAAAGTATCGCCATTGCTTTAGCTCCCTGTGGTTTTGATCTCAGTATTATCGACAAAAGCCTGGACTATCTCATCGAAAACAGGATCATTCAAGAATTGAGTAAACGCAACCACAACAGCATCAGGCACTTTCGATTGAACAAATTTCGCCAATCCTTTGTGAACAACGATAAGTTTTGCATTATCCGGAATTTCCCGTGCCGCTTTGTGCACAACAGTCACACTGGTAACATTCGCTTTTTTGAGCTTCTTTTTTAAGCTATTTACGCTCATAAGACTTGAACCCATTCCTGCTTCACATGCCAGGATAATTGTTTTTACTTCTGATGCAAGAATTGTGTTTGTCATGATTTCTCCTTTTGGTTAAACATCAAAGGGTTGTGACAGGTTCCTAAATTTAGGAACCTGTCACATGATTAAAAATTAACTAGCCAAGTCCTGGCACTGAATCACTGTCTTCAGTTTCTTCAGTTTCTTCATCCATAACTTTGACCGGTTTGACCTTCAAAATGAAGGAACCAACCAGGAAAGCAGCGACTGCACCAATCAATACGCCGGTCAGAACTGCAAAATGTTGACCCCTGGGTGTTACTGCCAAATAAGCGAAAATGGAGCCGGGTGAAGGTGTGGCAACTAACCCTGCGTTCAAAATCGTGAACCACAGATTCGCAGCAAAACCACCTGCGATCACAGACAGGATCATAATCGGGTGAGCTAGTACATAGGGGAAATAGATTTCGTGAATGCCGCCAAGGAAATGGACGATCATAGCACCTGGAGCGGACTGCTTGAGTAAGCCTTTACCTGCGACATAATAGGCAACCAGCAAACCCAAACCTGGGCCTGGATTCGTCTCAAGCAAGAAATGAATGGCTCGGCCTGATTGTTCAACAGCATTGACCCCCAAAGGCGCTAGGACACCGTGGTTGAGCGCATTGTTCAAGAAGAGCACCTTTGCAGGTTCAATAATGAAAGCAGCTAGGGGCAGCAACCTGGCATTAATCAAGAAATTGACAGCAACCTCTGCAACAGTACTGATGCCTGTAAGCACAGGCGACATCAGTAGATAACCGAGTAAAGCGACAATCGTGCCCAGGATTCCAGCGGAGAAGTTGTTAACAAGCATTTCAAAACCAACCGGAATTTTCTCTTCTATCAAGTCATCAACCAACTTCATCAACCAACCACCAAGTGGGCCCATGATCATGGCACCCATAAACTGAGGGACATCGGTTCCGACAATGACGCCCATCGTGACGGTTGCTCCTACCACACCACCTCGTACACCGTGCACCATCCGACCACCGGTGTAAGCGATTAATATGGGCAAGAGATAGACAATCATCGGGCCTACAAGAGAGCCGAATCTTTCATTTGGCGTCCATCCTGTAGGGATAAATAGGGCTGTGATCAAACCCCAGGCGATGAAAGCGCCAATGTTGGGGATAATCATCCCAGCCAAGAATCCCCCTAAACGTTGCAGTTTTTCTTTCATTTTGTTTCTCCTTTATAACTAAATAATTTTTGCGGATGACCCGCTGGTTAATTTGATGTGGGACAATGTCCCAATTACAAGTAGCGGTCGGAGGGCTACTAGGTAAACGAAATAAATCAAGCGATGTATTGCGTAACCGCCTCTACATCTTCTGCCAGTAAAAGGGGATGGACTTGGATTACTTTAATATCCTGAAGAACCAAATCGGATATTGGTACCGTCGTGATAATCAAATCTGCCTGGTTGATCTTATCTGCTGTTAATTCTCTCATCGATATGACCTTCAATGGGCCAAGACGCGGAAAGCGAGCCTCTAACCGTGATACGAGCAATTGGGCACTGGCCATCCCACTCGGACACACAACCAGGACCTGCCGAAAAAGATGTGGGCGAAGACGAATGCGCGCGGCTCGTAATAAGGCAGCCACATTATTGATCTCTGCTTCTGGAATTTGAAACGATGTATTTAATACAATGAGTGAAGCTACTTTTTCAGCTAACTCGAATTCTTGTGCATATTTATTGGATAAAGACAAATTTGGGTAAGGCGTGGGCTGCCAGAGATTAAATTTTTGTCGAAGACAAGCTGGAATGATATGATTGGTTAACCCGTCACGCAAGATTAAATCTTGACTCATCTCTGGTGATTGGAAAAAATCTGAAATCGACTCCATGATTTCAGAAATTAAATCATCGAAGCTATCATCAATATCACCGGGAAGGTTTTCGTTACGCGGGGCAGCCAGCAACCACATTGCAATGCCGGCAATGTCACGATCGCGTGTGGAAGATTTTAATTCTAGTCCAGATCGATTCAAGATCATCTTTGCATACATCCAAACAGGTAATGAATGTAGATCTTGAATGATTTCCTCTGATGTTGGGAGATGGCAACCTTTTGATATCCGATCTGTTTGGATGGCAATCACTAAGGCTAGGTGCAAAAAAGCATCATCGGTAAAACGTCTACCCAATTGTGCTTCTGCGTAAGCGATCTGGCCAAACATCCGCACCAAATCCCATTTTTGTAAAATATCATTGCTTGTTCGGACTAACGGGTGAAGATCCGAATCTTTCTCAAGCAAAAAAATTAAACCCTGGGTGTGATTTATTTTTACAAGCGACTTGCCAAAAGGCGATTCCCCCCATAACAACATGGTAATCAATTTTTGTCGTAAATCTTCCCTAGCTTCAACTACGATGCCATAATTTGGTCGCCGATTGACGATAATCTCATGCTTGGCAAACCATTTTTCGATCACATCCAAATCTTTCAACACCGTGGTTCGTGATACTTGTGCAAGGTGCTCTATCTCCGATAAATATTTCGGTTGATTGGTGACAAGTAAATCGAGCGCCAACAGTTGTTGGCGTTCATCAGCTGAGAGAATCAATTGAAGGTGTTTAATTGATCCTAAATCGGTCTTTAAGGTTGTAGATTGTTCTTTCGAGCAATGAAGGAGGATACCTGATCCGGGTTTGGATTCCAGATGGATATCACGACTGGTCAGCCATTGTTTAATCCCCTTTAGTCCATAATTAACCTGGCGGGTTGTCAAATTCAGCGTGACCGCCAAATCATCAGCTGTTATTGGCGCTTCTGCGTCTAATAAAGCAGTTAGCATATCACGCTGCCGGGTTGTCAAGGCTGTCATTTTCGAAATGAACCTTCCACAGGGTTAATAACTTGTTTTTATCTTTCATGAGTATATAACACAACCAAACATGGTTCGTTTCAAATTATTGTATTTTTTCTAACACCCATTGTTACAAAAGTATACTAATTATGCAGGAAATAGCATATCCCCATTCAAGAATAATTAACTCAAATGCAATTTAATCTTAATTTGATTGGGTTTTGATTGTCTTGTTTTGTTGTGGTTTTTTTAGCATTTTGATTTGGCGCGTGGTCACCGTAATCAGCAATTGTGCAGTATGAAAGGTAAATTATCCGAAATTGTATGTTAACATGACTAAACTTGCGGCCTGTGTGATGGCGGACATAACCCAGGGTGGCGCCTACGAGAAATTAAAGACCACGATTATTTGCGGCTCTGATTTTATTAGCGGGACGTGCTTGCCTCCTGCAGGAGCTGCGAAGCGTCCTGAAAGGATGAGATTCGAACCAAAAACGCCGATGCAAAATCTGGCGTTGTTTTAGTAGCGGGGCTGTGCTTGCCTCCTGTAAGGGCTGCGAAGCGTCCTGAAAGGATGAGATTCGAACCAAAAACGCCAGATGCAAAATCTGGCGTTAATATTTTAGTAGCGGGACTCTGCGAAGCGTCCTGAAAGGATGAGATTCGAACCAAAAACGCCAGATGCAAAATCTGGCGTTTATTTAGTAGCGGGGCTTGGATTCGAACCAAGGACCTCCGGGTTATGAGCCCGACGAGCTACCACTGCTCTACCCCGCATCAGGACTAGCATTTTAGGACATTTAGACGGCTTTGTCAAGGGAATTGGCTGAATTCACACCTGTGTGATCTTTGTCTGGACATTTCTTATGGGGACGGTGTTGCAGTTTTGTTAGGGTAACCCTTCTCAACCATCCAATGACAGACGATTGGTCCGCCATGCGGGTCACGTGTTGGGTTTCCAGCATCCTTGGGGAGGCCGTCGTAACCCCAGAAATAGCCGTGGGGACCAGCCAATTGCTCCCTTGCGGCCAGTGAAAGCTCTCGATCGCCAATGGCAATGGCATGGATGTGAACGGGGGAGCCCTCATAAAGCACATTAAAATTACGGTACCAGGCAGCAAATCCAGCTAAACGCAGCGCATGGATCAACGGTTCGATATCTTCCTCTAAGATGGTAAACGTCCCGGGCGCCATTACTGAAAGATCTACTGCGCCGCCGCCAGCATGCGTGCCAAAACTGGCCTCAACCGCACGGGTGTAGGAGCCTTGCGTGATGGCGGAACCGGTGATGTCGATTACACCGCCATAAAGTTGGGCCGCATACGCAAGCATATCGTAGGTGCGTTGGTTAAGCTGGTGTCCAGTGATGCTGATCCGCTCATAATTTTCTGAAGGCTTCAGGCAGCCGTCAGGTTCGGCGGTGGGGGTGATGGTTGGCGTGTTTGTGACGGTCATCACGGTTGGCGATGGGCTGAGAGTCTGGGTTGGCGTGAGCTGGGTGCTGGTCGGCAGTGGTTCGGCTGTGAATGAAGGCATTGGCCCAGACACAGTTGGCGCAGAGGATTGTTGGCCACATCCACTAAGCAGGATAGGTATTAGGAGAAAAAGAGCGACCCAAGCAAATTTTTTCATGAATATTTTATAGCAAGACTTATTTCAATCCCATCATCAAATACACATGATGGGCGTTATCCGGAATGTAATATCTGGTTGGGATTATAACATCATGACTTTTCAATGCGCTTTGATGTGGGTCTTCCCATTAATTAAATAAAAAGCCTGCGTCTGAACACAGGCTCTTAATTTTCCAGCGAATGGTGAGCTAGCCCTCAAACATTCCTTTGAGATCAGCTTTCGTATAGGATTTTCCTGACCGAATCAGTTCTCGACCTCCATCGACCTTGCCCCACAGGTTCCAAAAGATGACCCCCCGGATTTTATCATCCTTCAGGTAAAAAATAGTTCCCTTTTTGAAGGGGTCAATCCAATCTTCATAAATTTCTAAATCTTTCCCGAAATCACCGACCGCTTCATAACCCAAATCAAACAAATCTGAATAAAAGAAGGGAAAATGATCATAAGTTTGTAGCTCGCCCGACATATTTTGTCCTGCGAGCATGCCCATGGTGTTGGCGTTGTCCTCATGCTCAACTCGCACCCGCTTTCCCAAAGGGATATGTTTGAAATTGGCAACATCTCCAGCTGCAAAGATATCCGAGAAATTGGTTTGGAGGGTCTCATTGACAATGATGCCATTGTCTACATCGATGCCGGCTGCCTCAGCCAATGCTGTGTTGGGCTTAATGCCAATCCCCACGATGACCACATCAAATGGCGCTTCGGTCACCTGATGATCCTCAATGTTGTGATACTGAACCGTATATTGATCGCCATTTTTATTGACTACATCGACCAGGTTCTCTTTTAAAACCTTCACGCCTTTTTCCTGGTAGTAATGGACTAAAGAATCCGATAAATCCTCTGGAAAGAGGTCGCCGCAAATTCCCGTTTCCGGAAAGATCATAGAGACCTTTCTTTGCTTTTTTACCAAGGCTGCCGCCAGCTCTGACCCAATAAAACCGCCGCCGATGATGCAGAAACTGTCTTTTTCTTTGACCAGATTTTCTAACAGGTGATAATCGACACGGGTTCGGTAGGCAATCACACCATCGGGCATACCTGGAAGTTGAATTGGATCCCCACCTGTGGCGAGTAATAATTTCTCATAGCCAAATGTCTCACCTCCGGTCGTCCTGACCTGTTTCTGATCTGGGATGATCTGTTCAATCGGCTTTTCTAAGAACAAATCCACTTGGTATTGACCCATCGGACGCACGATGCTTTCGACATCTTTGCCATCCCACAACCCTTTGGTCAGGGGAGGGCGGTTATATGGCTGGAACGGTTCTTTAGAAAACATGGCAATCGAACCATCCGGATCGTTTTTACGGATGCCCATCACAGCAGCTGAACCGGTCATGCCGCCGCCAATAATGATGTATTTATAGCTTTTCATGTGAACCTCCATGATTAAGATTTGCGATATGTTATTTTCCAGCAATAAGTGTTAATGAGCTGGGAATAACATGAATTTCGAAGGGCGTTTCTCCGATGATATCCCCATCGGCTTGGATGTGCAAAGGTGATTGGGATTCTATCCGACAGTAATCATCCACATTGAAAAATTTTATTTTAGAATAGAGCTTACTCTTTTTTGTGAAAATTGAAACGATCAGGCGAAATAGGTCTCGAATATTGGTTGCCCGGATGATGAGCAAATCCATTTTGCCATCATTGAGAGAAATATCTTCAGACCACATGAGAGGTTCCACACCTGCTGTGCCGATATTGGTGATGAGGATTTCAGATGCCAGATGGCTGGATTTTTGGTGATCGCACTCAATAAAAACGCGATGCAATTTAAGTCCCAAGATCTGTTGAATGAAGTTAATCAGGTATGCGAAGACCCCCAGTTTTTGTTTCTGGTTTGAATCAACGGATTCCATAATTTTAGGTGAAACACCTATACTGACATTTAACATATAATATCGATCACCTAGCTTGATGGTGTCAATTTTTACCTGGTCATATTCTTCATTTGTGATCAGTGCCAGCGCTTCCTCTAACTTTTGAGGGATATTCAAAACTTTCGAAAGCAGGTTGCCAGTTCCCAGGGGTATGATCCCCAAGGGGTAGTCTTTCCCGACCAGATGGGTGCTGATCATCGAGACCGTGCCATCGCCGCCGGCTGCGATAAATAAATCCACACGATTAGATATGGCTGAATCGACGATCGATTTAATTTCGTCATGTGGTAATGGGACAATAACGGTTTCCAAATCTATCCCATGCTGGATAAAGTGGGTGCGGATTTCATCACATTGATGATTTCCTTTGCTATGACCGGATTGTGGGTTATAAAATAACACAGCTTTTTTGGCCATGTTTCTCCCTCAATAAACTCACACTGATGAGTAAATCATACTATACAATTCTAAATCTGCGAGTTTAATGTCTCTCATTAGGTTGAATCCAGCCATCCACAAATTCTGCTAAACGTATTGCCGACACAGTGTTGAGGTTGTGAAAGCGTGATCAGGAAGAAAAATGATTGAATAATATTAACGTACAATAAGAGATTTAAGATTCTCTTGACAAATTGTTAATCTGGGTTTATATTGTTTACTTATCAACTAAATCATCTCTTTGATTAGTGATTGTTTGTTTGTGATTGTTGGTGAGTGATTGTTGGTGAGTGATTGGTCAACAAGGAAAGACATGATCAGGCAAGAAAATGGGTGTAATTTGTACTATTCGCTTAAATCAATTTTCCTGCATATTGACAACCGAGAAAAAATGTTGCTGGCGCATTTTAATTTATCTATCCCCCGCTTTTATATTTTGATGCATATTCATGATCATCCTGGAATCAATTATAATGATCTGAGTAATTTGCTGTTGTGCACCAAGAGTAATACCAGCCGAGTGGTGAGCGCCATGCAAAGAGATGGTTTGGTAAAAAGAAATGTCAACCCCGACGACCGCAGAAGTTTTCATCTCGATCTAACCGAAAGGGGAAATAATCTGTTTAAGGAGGTGTATTCGACATATCAAGAACACATTAAGCAACTACTCGCAAAATTTTCAGAAGATCAATTACAGGCCTATACCATGGTCAGTGCTCATATTGAAGAACTTGTAGAGCCAGACCTGAATAAAGGTATTGATCTTCAACGTCGAAGTGAACTGATCGACGTGAAAACCTAATCATATTAATCAATGTAATAAGGAGTAACCCATGAAGAAAAGATTTTTGCTACTCGCAATCATTATGATTGCAAGCCTCCTCCTCGGAGCCTGTGGGCCAAAAGAGACGCCTGTAGCGCCCCCGGTCGAGGAACCTGTTGTTGAGGAACCGATCGTTGAAGAGCCGGTTGTCGAAGAACCAGTCGTAGAAGAACCTGCTCCACCAGCAACGACACCGGATGCCACATTGCGGATTTGGGCGGATGACACCCGCTCAGCGATCCTGGCGCCGTTGGCTGCTGCCTTTTTGGCTGAATACAACGTGGAAGTGATCATTGAAGAGGTTGCCAACATTCGTGACCAATTCATCATCGCTGCCCCAGCTGGCGAAGGCCCGGATATCACCATTGTTCCGCATGACCAGGCAGGCCAATTGGTCGCCAGCGGTTTGTTGGCCCCGATCGACCTGGGTGCCAAAGCAGGTGATTTTGTGGATGTCGCTGTTGGTGCCTTCACTTTTGATGGTCAGCTGTACGGTATGCCCTACGCCACTGAAAACCTGGCCTTCTTCTACAACACAGACCTCGTAGATGCCGCACCAGAAACCTGGGATGAACTGGTTGTTAAAGGCATTGAACTGCAAGATGCTGATTTGGTTGACTGGGGCTTTGTGCTTTCCGGTACAACCTATGATGCCTTCCCATTAATGACCTCCCAAGGTGCTTATATCTTTGGCCGTGATGCTGAGGGTAACTGGCTGCCCAACGATGTTGGTATTGGCGGTGAGGGTATGATCGCGGCTGGTGATCTGATGCGAGAATGGATCAATGTAGGGTTCATGTCCACCAACACAGATTGGGATACCGCCCACTCACTATTTGAGACCGGTGAAGTGCCCTGGCTGATGGCTGGCCCGTGGGCTTTGGATCGTATTCGTGCCGCAGGCGTGCCGTACGCCATCGCTGATTTCCCCGATGGTGGTGCACCTTTCCTGGGTGTGCAAGGCTTCATCGTCAACGCACTGAGTGAGAACCAACTGTTGGCACAGGCTTTCCTGACCGAATTTGTGGCGACCCCCGAAATTATGTACGAGCTGTACGAAGCCGGCAACCGGCCGCCTGCCTACATCCCAGCCCTTGAGTTGGTTACAGATGAAGATATGGCTGCCTTTGGATCCGCTGGCGTCAATGCTATGCCAATGCCGGCACTGGCCGAGATGGGCAGTGTCTGGCAAGCCTGGGGTGATGCATTCTCATTGATCATCCAAGGCGAGCTTTCACCGGCAGATGCATTATCCAATGCACAAAACCAAATTTTGGAGCTGATTGGTGGCGCCTTAGCAGGTATGGTCAACGTACCTGGCAGCTGGCAAGCCGCAGCGGGTTGTCCTGCTGATTGGGCGCCGGATTGTGAAGTCACAGCTTTGACCGAAGTAGATGGCCTGTATGTTGGCACATTTACAATTCCTGCTGGCTCTTATGAAGCCAAAGTTGCCCTGGATGGCAGCTGGGCTGTCAACTATGGTGTCGATGGCATTGCTGATGGTGACAACTACACCTTTGAGCTCGCAGAAGATGGCGAGGTCACCTTCACGTACGATCCTGCGACCAATATTCTAACGATCGACGTTCCGTAGACCCACTTAGGATTTTCAAAAGGAGATCAGGCTAGCCTGATCTCCTTTATCTATCCAATAGATAAAAAAGAGGTGGCAAATGGATTCTAGTCGTGAACGTTTAAGTAAGACAGCGAAAAAAGTTCATTTCGAATTATCAGCCATCCTGCGGTTTGCACTCCTGGCTGTCGCGGACATTGGCTTGATCTGGTTCATTACGCAGCTCATGATCAATGGCTTTTTTGAAGTCGCTGTCGTTTTGATCATTATTGTTATCTTTAACACCTATGTCTTTTTAGCGCCCAAAGCTTATCCTCTGCGCTGGATGGCGGTTGGGCTGTCGGCTTTATTGTTATTTGCGATCTTTCCCATCATATACACATCATACGTGGCATTTACCAATTATGGGGATGGTCACCTGCTCACAAAAGTACAAGCACTTGATCAAATCCAGCGCGAACTTTATTTACCCGAAGAAGGTCGGGCTTTTGAGTGGATTGCATACCGTTCAGAAGATGGTGAATACTTGCTGTGGATCAAAGATGCAGCAGGCAATACCAACCTGGCCAGGCAAACAGATGCCGATGAAGAAGATCATATTTTGGAGGTGATACCTGGTGAAAATGGGATTGGCGAGCTGGATGAGGCAGGCGCCCCTGTTGCCATTGAAGGCTTTACTCGCCTGAATCGAATACTGGCCACAACCGACACGAATTTGACCCGAATAAAGTTTGGCGATCCAGAAAAGACCATTCAAGTCAGATCGCCCTCGGAAGCGGCTGAATTGCTACCCCGTTATTTATACAATGAGGACGAAGATACCTTCACCGATCAAGTTACGGGCATTGTGTATTTTGAGCGGCAAGGGACATATACCTCTCAACAGGGGAGGACGTTAACCCCGGGTTTTCGGGCTGGTGTTGGTTTTGAAAATTTTGAGAACTTTCTGACCAACCCGGCCTTAAGAGGACCCTTGGCCATCATACTGACATGGAACTTCGCCTTTGCGTTTTTAAGCGTATTTCTTACCTTCGCCTTGGGATTAGCGATCTCGATATTATATGGCGATCCAAATTTCCCTGGAAAAAAGATCTTGCGCTCGTTGTTGATTATCCCCTACACCATCCCAAGCCTGATCACGATTTTGATCTGGCGCGGCATCTTAAATGAAAATATTGGGATTGTCAATACAGTGCTGCGCGATCTGATCAATTTCTCACCAAACTGGACCACCAACCAGTGGTGGGCAAAGGCTGCTGTGTTGATCGTGAATTTATGGCTTGGATATCCGTATTTCATGCTGGTGACCAGCGGTGCATTACAATCCATTCCCAGTGATATTTATGAAGCGGCCGAAGTGGATGGGGCACGGGGTTGGAATAAGTTCTGGAACATCACTCTGCCATTGTTGCTGGTGGCGGTTGGACCGCTGTTGATCGCTTCGTTCATCTACAACTTCAACAATTTCAACCTAATTTATGTTTTCATCCAGGGCGGTCCACCCATTCCAGGGGCTTCGACACGTGCTGGCTATACCGATATCCTGATCAGCTACGTGTACAATTTGGCCTTTGAAGGTGGTAGGGGTGTGAACTACGGGTTTGCTTCAGCGATATCGATTGTGATCTTCATCTTCATTGCCTTGATGGCTTTAGCCCAGTTTAAGTTCACCAATATGTGGGAGGAGGTTAGTGAAAATGTCTGAGTTAACGAAAAAGACAAAAAAACCCCGGTCGATGACACAACAACGGCGGTTGGGCATCATCATCCGCTGGGTGATTGCCGTGTTCCTGATTTTCTTCTCTGTCTTTCCTTTGTTGTGGATCATTTCAGCCTCTCTCAATCCCACGGGCACGCTGGCGACGGCACGCTTGATTCCCCAGAATCCTGGCTTTAAGAATTTCCAGGATTTGGTTGGCAACCCAACCTTCCCGTTTTTTCGTTGGTTTTGGAACTCTGTCAAGATCACGACGATCACTACCATCCTGACGCTGTCCTTAACGACGATGGCGGCCTACGCCTTCTCACGATTCAGGTTTGCAGGCCGGACAACAATGTTAAAAGCGATCCTGTTGATCCAAGTCTTCCCGAACTTGCTTTCGATTGTGGCCTTGTTCCTGATCCTAACCCAGTTTGGCAACATTATCCCTTCCTTGGGTTTGAATACACATTTGGGATTGATCATTGTGTACTTGGGTGGGGCGATGGGTATGAACATCTGGCTAATGAAGGGCTACATGGATACCATTCCCCGTGACATTGATGAATCCGCGCATGTGGATGGCGCATCGGATTGGCAGATTTTTTGGCGGTTGATCCTACCTTTGCTGCGACCGATCCTGGTGGTGATTGGGATCCTGAGTTTTATCGGCACGTATGGCGATTTCATCGTCGCCCGCACCTTACTGAAAACAACCGAACTGTACACGATCATGGTTGGCTTGCAGATTTACACTTCAGGCATGTTCTCCCAGAAATGGGGCATCTTTGCCGCTGGCGCGTTGATCAGCGCGCTGCCCATCATGGTGATTTACCTGGTTCTGCAGGATCAAATTGTGGGCGGTTTAACACAAGGTGCGGTCAAGGGATAAACCGTTTGGTAAATGTGTACTGATTATTTCGAGATTAGAGACTAAGCAAAAAAGGTGTCTGCGGCTATCCATTGGTCAGGACACCTTTTTGATTTGGAGTGTGAGTTTATGAGCCCAGCAAAAGGAAAACCTGTTAAAGATCATATTTTTGGCGACCTTGACCAACCGCAAAACGCCGTGCGCTGGTTTATCGACCGTTATCGTGGTGTTCGTCATAACCATAGGATGACGCCTGTGCGTCCCAAGCCAGGTGAAACCGTCAACCTGCATGCGACTGTATCGTCAGACCTTAACATTGAGTCCGTTTTTGTGTGGCTGACGACCGATGACTGGCAGCACCATCATGTGGAAAAATTAACAAAGGCACGAACTGTCTGGAACACAGCTTTGTGGTCCTATCTGCAGGAATGGGTGATCACAATTCCACCGCAGCCAGCGGGGACGATGCTGCGGTATAAAATTGGGGCTGAGCTGCAAGGATCTTCCAAGATCCTTTATGCAGACTCACAATCCGAAGACTTTGAGACGGCTACGCATTTTTCCACTTGGTACGGTGAGGATACCCAGCCAGGTTGGGCAGAACGTGCGATTACCTATCAAATCTTTGTTGATCGTTTTAATCCGGGTGAAGATCGATCATGGGCATCGTACACCGATCTTAAGAAACCCTTCGGTGGGACACTGCAGGGAATCATTGAAAAAATGCCATTTATCAAGTCGATGGGGTTTAATACGGTTTGGTTGACCCCCATCTTCGACAGCCCGTCGCACCACGGCTACGATATCAGCGATTATTACCAGATCAATCCCAGATTGGGCTCCATGGAAGACTTCATGAAACTGGTTAAAGTCGCACATCTACACAAAATCAAGGTCATTCTGGATTTTGTGGCCAATCACTGCTCCAGCGAGCATCCTTACTTTCAGGATGCAGTCAGCGATCCAGACAGCCCATACCGTGATTATTTTGTGTGGAAAGATTGGCCTGAATATGAATGTTTCTACAACGTCAGAACGATGCCCAAACTAAACCTTAGTTACGGCAATCCGGCAAGGGATTACCTTTTTAAGACCGCCCAATTTTGGTTAAAAACTGGGTTAGACGGATTCCGATTGGATTATGCCCACGGTCCTGAACAGGATTTCTGGGTAGATTTTCGGCGTGCCTGTACAGCGATTAACCCCGAGGTTTGGACGTTTGCAGAAATTGTTCAGCCGCCGGATGTGCAAGCCAACTATGCTTGCGGGGTAAGTGGGGCGTTGGACTTTTTGTTATGCCAGGTGCTGCGGCTGACCTTTGGTCAGCGTGAATGGCCGCTGGATAAATTCGCGGCTTTCTTACAGAACCACTTTGATTATTTTCCAGAAGATTTCAGCCTGCCTGCATTTCTTGATAACCACGATATGAATCGTTTTTTGTTTACATCTGAGCTGGATGAAAAGTTGTTGAAATTAGCACTTTTGGTGTTGTACACACTGCCTGGGCCGCCGATCGTTTATTACGGCACCGAAATCCCTTTATCACAGCGACAATCGATCCATGAGAAAGGAGCCCAGGGGTTTGATGAAGCGCGTTTGCCGATGGATTGGGGTGCTGTGGAAGAATCCGATTTACCGGGATATTTAGCTAAATTGGCAGAGATTCGCCAAACAACCCCAAGAATTTACCAGCAGGGATGGAAGCTATTTTCATCTGGGGACCACAAAGATTTCATTGTCCTTACCAAAACCCGTGAGGAAGGCCTGTACCTGTTAATCAACCGGTCAGAAAAAACGGTATCGTGGCAGTTAAATGAGACGGTTTTTCGTATTTTTGTCGACTTGGTTACGGATCACCGGTTTACGGTAAATGATGGACAGTTGAGCCTGTCTGTTGAACCTCATTCAGCGACGTTACTCTCACCTATCTGAAAAGAAATCTTCATGGAAGAAATTCAACAGGATGAAGCGGATAGAAAATTTCTGATCAATCAGCAGACTGTTTCAATTGGGGAGGGATTCATTTTTTGTGATTCAACAAAAGATAGTTGGGGTGAGGCCTGCAGCGCCTGAGAGTAAATCAAGTGTTGATTTTCAGATATGTTCAATACTTTTCGAAAGACGGTTGACAAGATTTGAAGGGTGCCATTATAATGGGTGTAATTATAGACAAGCAGGGCTTAATTAAGTTGGTAAAACACATGAAAGAGCTTCCATAAAAGCAGTTTCCTAAGTGGATTGCCGGTAGATCAAGAGCAACAATGTTTGATTTGAAGAAAAAATCCATTAGATTTTCTCAAGATCCAATACCAAGTTATTGGAAGGGTAATAAAGTGTGTAATTACGCGCCCATGCAGTTGAAGCCGGTTCGCCGCTCTGAGCAGGGCGCGTTTTGTTGTTTGGAATTTGAACAAATCACAAGGAGGTAAATTCGATAAAAATTAAGATAAAAGCTGTTTGTTGTCCACAATATTTTCGATCTAAACTAGACTTTGGAGGAGAAATACCAAAAATGAAAAAGAAATTCGTATTGTTAGCCGTTTTTGTCATCTTCGCGATGATCCTCGGCGCCTGTGCACCTGCGGCTGAAACGCCTGTTGAAGAGCCAGTCGTAGAAGAACCCGGTGAAGAAGCCATTCCACCCCTGCCACAAGGCCAAGAGTTGGCCAATGCATATGCAGGCATGTATGCCGGTACCGTTGTGACCATGGCTGGCCCCTTCACTGACCAGGATGCCGTCATTTTCAATGACTCCATCGCTGCCTTTGAAGAAGCCACCGGGATTGACATCCAATATGAGGGCTCCAAGGAATTTGAGGCCAACATCATGATCCGCCTCGATGGCGGTGACCGCCCGGATATTGTTGACTTCCCACAACCTGGGTTACTGCAAACAGCGGTTGATAAAGGTTATGCCGTTGATATGGAGACCCTGATCAACCCTGATTGGATCAAACAAAACTATTCTCAGGCATGGCAAGATTTAGCCACGATGAATGGCATGGTTGCTGGTATTTGGGCTCGTGCAAATGGCAAATCCTTTGTGTTCTATCCCAAAGCAAAGTTTGATGAGTACGGATATACCATTCCTGAAACCTGGGAAGAGATGATGGCGCTCACGGAAGAAATCGCAGCCGATGGCGACACCCCCTGGTGCATCGGGATTGAATCTGGCGCAGCCACCGGTTGGACCATGACCGACTGGATCGAAGATACGCTGTTACGCGTAGCCCCGCCCGAGGATTATGATGCCTGGGTTGCCGGTGAGCTGCCCTTCGATTCGCCACAGGTCAATGAAGCCCTGGATTACATTGAAGCAATTTGGTTCAATGACGATTTTGTGTACGGTGGTCGCTCGGCGATTACCACCATCAGCTTTGGTGATGCCCCGAAACCCATGTTTGATGATCCACCAGGATGCTGGTTCAACCGACAGGGCAACTTTGTGACCTCGTTCTTCCCCGAAGAATTGGAAGCAGGTGTGGATTATGACTTCTTCTACCTGCCGCCTATCAAAGAGGAATTTGGAAAACCTGTGCTTGGCGCTGGTGACATTTATGCCGTGTTCGATGATCGCCCAGAAGTTCGTGCTGTGATCCAGTACTTCGCCACTGGCGAATCACTGAAATACTGGATTGAAGTAGGTGGCGCGATTGGTGTCCACAATGATGCCAACCTGGACTGGTATGCTGACCCCGTAACCCGTGGTGTAGCAGAGACCATCCGCAATGCAACCACCTTCCGCTTTGACGGTTCTGACCTGATGCCCGGCGCTGTTGGTGCTGGTACCTTCTGGAAGTACATGACGGATTACGTCAGTGGGACGATCTCACGCACAGAGGCATTACAGCAAATTGATGCTTCCTGGCCAGATTAATCCACGAAGCTTAGCTCATCTTCTTTGATTGATGCTAATGCAACTACCAGTTCATCTTTTGACGCTTTAGTTTTCGTAATGCATGATGACACTTATGAAAGGTGACTGGAAGTAGAAAATCATGGGAAGGGCAGGCTGATCGATTAATGCCTGCCCTTTTCTTACTAAATGCTACCGTTGGAGGTGTGCATGCTCAACACAAAAAACACCCAAAATGAAAAAATCGGGGTGATTCAGTGGTTTAGTTCGACATTAGGGCAAATATTGATCTCCCTATTTGTGCCAGCTGTCACATTTCTTGTCCTTTGGCAGGGCTTTCTCTTTCTCAGCCGTGCCCAAGCCCCCCAGATAATCCTTGTGCTTGTTGCCATCATCTGGGGTGTTGGCGGTGTGGCTTTGCTTTATTTGGTTGCAAACTGGTTGGTTTTGAAGCTGCCTCTTGTTTGGTCAAAACGATTGCAACCCTTTGTATTTGTTGGTCCAGCAATCGCGATTATGGGCTGGTTCTTAGCGATCCCCGTTGTGCGGTCCTTAATTGCCAGTTTTCAGAACAATCTCAGCACTGAATTTGTCGGCTTACAGAATTATGTGTTTGCCTTTACCGACCCACGCATGTTGGAAACCTTCCGGAATAACCTGCTATGGCTGGTATTTGGAACAGGTTTTAGTGTTGGTCTTGGCCTATTAGTTGCTGTTTTGGCCGACCGGAGCAAGTTTGAGGTGATTTATAAATCGATCATCTTCACCCCGATGGCAATTTCCTTTGTCGGTGCTGGTGTGATCTGGAAGTTTATCTACACCTTTAAGGGTACAGGGGTTGGCATCCAGGAAATTGGACTGCTGAACGCAATCTTAATTGCACTGGGAGGTACCCCCCAACCTTGGCTAACCTTGGCGCCCTGGAACAACTTCTTATTAATTGTCATCATGGTATGGCTGCAAACCGGGTACGCGATGGTGATCATCTCATCGGCTATCAAAGGGGTGCCTGCCGAATTGCTGGAAGCCGCGCGGATTGATGGTGCTTCTGAAGTGAGGGCATTCTTTAGTATCACTGTCCCGTACATAAAAGGCACATTAATCACCGTCACCACAACTATCGTGATCTTCAGCCTCAAATTATTTGATATTGTTCGTGTTATGACGGGCGGTAACAACGGCACGAACGTGATTGCAAATGAATTTTATTTGCAAATGTTCACTTACAACCACGCGGGACGCGCGTCTGCGATTGCAATTGTGCTCCTCTTGGCTGTTACTCCCGTGATTATCAATAACTTAAAGCAGTTCAATAAAGAAAGAAAGGGGTTCTAATGGCGACGAGTGCTAAATCCCAAAAGCGATCACAAAATTTTATCGTAAACCTGGTGTTGATAATCATCTGTGTTGTGTGGTTGGTGCCGATCTTTGGTATCCTGATTACATCGTTTCGTCCAAGTGAGGATATTTTCCGAACTGGATGGTGGACCATTTTCCCCCATCGCGCTGAATTAGAAGTCGGTCGTATCTACCTTGATCCATCGGTGGATGTGGATGGCGTGATTACAATTGGCGCAGCGACAGCGACTTTTGAAGGTCGATCACCAGATGGCGAAGTTACAGAGTTTGACCGTGAACCAATTGAAGGCGTTTCCGCAACCTTTGAGGAATTTCGAAATGGCGTTGTTACAGAGGAAGGACAGACCCTTGTTTGGTCAGGTAATAAACGCTCTCGAGAACTGCGCCTATTTGATCGGCAGTGGGTCGGTTTTGACACCGATCTTACCTTCAAAAATTACCAGGATGTAATCACGGGCAAGACCATTACGTATCAAGATGCTGAGGGTCGTACCATCACGCGCACAGGTAATAACCTGGGGATTGCGTTCATGAACTCCTTGGCTGTCGCTATTCCAGGAACGATCATCCCGATCTTGATTGCAGCCTTTGCAGCCTTTGGTTTTGCCTGGTTGAATTTTCCTGGCAGGAACATTTTCTTTACAATTATTGTAGCTTTGTTGGTTGTGCCTTTGCAGATTGCCCTGGTGCCCATCCTTAAGGACTATGTGAACATGGGGTTGAATGGTACTTTTCTGGGAATCTGGTTAGCGCATGCGGGCTTTGGTCTACCTTTGGCAACCTACCTGTTGTTTAACTACATCAGCACCTTGCCACGTGAACTATTGGAATCGGCTTATATCGATGGGGCTTCGAATTTTACGATTTTCATTCGGTTAATTCTCCCATTGTCTGTGCCAGCATTGGCATCCTTTGCCATCTTCCAATTCTTGTGGTTGTGGAACGATTACCTGGTCGCCTTGATCTTCTTAGGCGAAAGAAATAAAACCGTCACAATTGCTGTAGCGCAGCTGGTTGGCGAAAAAGGACAAGACTGGCACTTGATGACATCCGCAGCTTTTGTCAGCATGCTTTTGCCGTTACTGGTGTTCCTTGGCTTGCAGCGTTACTTTGTGCGCGGTTTGATGGCCGGGTCAGTCAAAGGATAAACCTCGGATATAAAGACCGTTTTTCAGATCACTATCAAACCAGACCGGTTGAAAGACCTGCATTGATCGGTCTGGTTTTTTGTGTGAGAAATAAGATGATTGCAATGTAAATGTTTGGTTCTGCACAAAGGCAATTCAACCTGGCATTCACAATGGATTAATGTCCGAGATGCTTTATAATAGGGCGGATGTACTCACGGCAAAAGTCAATCTTAAATCAAGGAGAAAATATGGCAGCAGGCGTCTTGACGAAAGAAGCTAAAAGGGAGAAAACGAAAAATAAACGAAGGACATTGTTTGCTTTATCGTTTGGGTACTTCATCGATCAGGGGGAAGGCCAGGCGATGTCGGTGTTATTCCCCACATTACAAGCCCTGTGGGGATTGTCCTACAGTAATTTGGGCATCATCAGCACCATCCGCAACTTATTGCAGTCGCTTTCATCACCGTTTTGGGGATACATGTCGGATAAGATCTCTCGTAAAAAAGTAATCATGATCGGCACAGGTTTATGGGGCTTGTGGACACTTGCAGTAGGTTTCACACAGAACTTTGGTCAGCTTTTAACTATCCGGGCCATCTCAGGCATTGGTTTAGGTTGTTTGATGCCGGCCACGTTTTCGATCATGTCGGACACCTTCCCGCCCAAAGACCGCGGCAAAGCGTTAGGCTTGATGGAAGCCATTGGGGTTTTGGGGATCATCATTGCCACGGTGGGTTTAGGCTTCCTGGCAACGCCCACACTCTGGCGCTGGGGCTTCTTCTTGTTAGGCGCTTTTAGTGTAATCAGCGGCTTTGTAGTGTGGTTCCTGGTTGATGAACCGGTGCGGGGGGAAGCTGAACCCGAACTGGCGGGGAAGATCACTGAAAAAGATGCCAAGAAATTCAGTTTAGAATTATCCGATTTACCAAAAGTGTTGAAAATCCCCACCATCTGGGTGGCCATCGCACAAGGTTTGGCCGGTTCAATGCCGTGGGTGGTGATGGGGTCCTTCTTGATTACCTGGTTGGTTAACGATCGCGGGATTCCCACAGAAAATGCAACCTTTGTGTTTGCTGGCATTGTTTTTGGCACCGCCTTTTCGAATATTATCGGCGGCTTTTTGGGGGACTACGCTGAACAGGTCAGCCCCAAGTATGGTCGTACGTTTATTGGGCAGGTATCGATCGTGAGCGGTATCCCACTGACTTTTATCCTCTTCACCCGCACGACGGATTGGAATTTGTGGCAAATCATGATTTTGAGCTTTTTTACCGCTCTGATGATCAGTTGGCCGGGAAAAGGGGCAAAGGAGCCCATGATGCAAGGTGTGGTCCCGCCCGAGCTGCGGGGCACGGCATTTTCGATCACCACCTTTATTGAAAGCGGCTTTGCTGCTGTTGCGGCTATCATCGCGGGGTCCTTGGCAGATCAAATCGGACTATCGCGAGCCCTGCTGTGGACGGTTCCTTTTCCGTGGGTCATCTGTGCAGCGCTGTTCAGCTTGTTTTATTGGACTTACCCCAAAGATTCGGAGAAACTGCGTAAACTGATGGCTGAACGGGCTGAGATCATCACCAAAAACCATGCAAGTGATTGAAACCCATCCAAAATTTCTCTAATTGGAAAATGAAAGCAAAAAGTGCGAGGATTACCTCGCACTTTTAGCGGGAGCGACGGGATTCGAACCCGCGGTCTCGGCCTTGACAGGGCCGCATGTTGAACCACTACACCACGCCCCCGAGCGAAACATATATTATCACAAGGGGAATTAAAAGTCAAGCGATTTTTTTGAATCTCGTATAATTATGGTGTCACTGCTGACGAAAGGAGCACAATGAAAATCGTTACCGTTGAACAGATGCAGACGATCGAGCGCTCAGCAAATGCTGCGGGTTTGAGTTATGAAACCATGATGCACAACGCTGGACGCGGTATTGCAGACTGGGTGTACCAACACATTTTTGACTGGCAAAACGTGATTGGATTGGTTGGTTCCGGCAATAATGGGGGAGATACGATCATCGCACTGAATATCCTGGCAAAAAGGGGCCTACGAACGATTGCATTCCTGTTAAAAGATCGGGGGGACGATCCCCTGCTTGAGAACTACCGCATGAGTGGAGGGGCGGTTGTTGACCTATCTGGAAATGAGAAACTAGATGTTTTCCATGCATCCTTGGTTCCGGGTACTGTTGTTTTAGACGGTATCTTGGGTACAGGGCTCAAACTGCCCCTGAGGGGTTCATTACAGGTTGTGATGGCAAACACCCGTAAACTGCTCGAAAAGCGCTTAGATTTGCTTTTAATCGCCGTAGATTGCCCCTCAGGCGTCGACTGTGATACTGGGGAGGTCTCAGAGGTTACGATTCGGGCTGACCACACACTCACCATGGCAGCTATGAAACAAGGCCTGTTACGCCACCCTGCCCGCGCCTATGCGGGAGATTTGCATTACATCGGGATCGGCATTGATGACCTTTCGAAGCATCTCGCTGCCTGTCTTCCCGTGATGATTGATCAAGACGTGATCAGTTCCAATTTTCCTGAGCGACCAGAGGGCGGTCACAAGGGGACGTTTGGCACGTGCCTCGTCTTGGCGGGCTCTGCTCCTTACACCGGGGCAGCTTACCTGACTGGTAAATCGGCTTATCGAGCAGGATGTGGGCTGGTCAATATGGCAGCCATTGAAGATGTCCATCACAGCCTCAGCGGCTGCTTGATTGAAGCTGTGTGGACATTAATTCCGGATTTATCTGGCGCATATGACCCTCAAGGTGTAGAAATCTTGCGCCATTCGATGTCGAATACCGATGCGATGGTCATTGGCCCAGGTTGGGGCTTGTGTGACAAGAATGCAGAATTTCTAGGTGGTGTATTACCAATCTTACCAAAGGATCTGCCCACATTATTTGATGCGGATGGTTTGAAACTACTCACTCAAATTAAGAATTGGTGGACTTTGCTGCCTGAAAAATCCGTTCTGACACCGCACCCGGGCGAAATGGCAGTTTTGACCGGGCTTGACGTTGATCAGATTCAATCTAACCGGTGGGAGATCGCGCGTCACTACGCAGACCTTTGGCATGTGGTTCTTGTGCTTAAGGGTGCAATAACGGTCATTGCGGCACCTGGTGAGGATGTGCATATCAACCCCATCAGTGATGCTGCTTTGGCAACAGCCGGCAGCGGCGATGTTCTTTCAGGTGTGATTGGCGGCTTGATGGCTCAGGGCATTTCTGCACATACTGCCAGCCTTTTGGGTGTGTGGACCCACGCTCAGGCGGGTCTACTTGCACGTAGTAAGCTTGGCACAGATCTCAGTGTGACTGCACTGGATATTTTAGAAAGCCTGCCGGATGCTTTTGTTAAAGCTAAAGAGGCTGGTGGTTAAGCCAGCCTCTGTTTGGTTTCTGGGTGGGATTAAACTTCTGCGGGTTTATCTTTAGGTTTGATGGTTTCGACTAACTTCTCACGGCTTTCTTCTAAAGCTTTTTCACCCTTAAGCAGAAGATCGTCAGCCTGCTCTTTGGCAAGCTTTGACCATTCTTCAGTCTTTTGTTTGGCTTCTTCGAGGGCTTCTTCAGCATGCAAGCGTGCTTCTTCAACTGTTTCCGACGCACGATCACGCAGTTCAATCGCCTTGTCATGGATCAATTCACGGGTTTGCTCACCCGTTTGGGGTGCGAAAAGCAGGGATACTGCAGCGCCAGTGAGCCCACCGACGATAAAACCAATCAAGAATGCACCAAAATCGTTACTGTCTGACATGTCTTTCTCCTTTATAACTAGGTTTAATTTTGTTAAAGTTAATTATACCGCCTTCATTTTTTTGAAGGTCTAAAAATACGCTTGAACATCGCTGCGTATTGATTGATCTTGATGACTGGCTCGGCCAAGTTGTCGCTGACGAATTTGGCTGTGCCTTTGAGGGTGTTGACCGTCTCGTTGGTCGAATTGATGATCGGCCGGATCTCATTTTGAAGCAGGTTGATCAGGTTAGAAAGCTGGACAATTAACACAACCAAGGCAATACCAATCACCAAGGATTCCAAGGCTAAAAAGATGATGAACACATCACGGATTTGTTCTGTTCTGTCACTGTTGGCTGGATTGACCAGGTAGATGGTTGCCAGCACGATCAGGGTCAGAAGTACCAGGACGATCAGGATGCCGATGTAGATGTACTTTTTGTTGGTTTGATCAGATGCCTCAGAAGCTGTGGATTGCTCAGCAACAATCAAAGGTTTGGGTGTTATTTCATTGTTTCGTTCGTCTGCCATAAAAATCGTGCCCCGATCTGATATTATCGATTAAATACACATTTTATCAATACTGAATTAATTATAACGGATTTATCCATCGAGTGCCAATGATATTTCTTCATCTGCAAATGTCTTTTCTGTTGCAGTTAGATTAATATCAGAAAAAAGCCCTGACTGCTGTGCGTTGACGTACTGCTGTTTAATCAACTCCAGCACTGCCAGGAACAAGACAATCGCCTCAACCCTGTCATACACCTTAGGAAGCATTTGCCGGTACGAAAGCTGCTGTTGCGTTCGAAGGTGCTGGATTAAGTCGCGAATTTTGTTCTTAATCGTCACACGCGGAATGGTTACGACCGTTGTAATTGGTGCGGCATCCTCCTGGAAATGGTAGAGTGCCTTCATCAGCTCAATCAAATCGTCGATATTCACACCTGAGAGATCAACCGACTTATCGATTCTTGGCGGGGGCGCGAGGCGGATGTATGAATGAAGACCCTTTTGCTGCAAATCCCCCAGCCACAACGCGGTTTGTTTGATCGCTCGATACAGCCTAAGCTGGCGTGCCAGGCTCTCAGCCGGGTCTTCCTCGCCTTCCATTCTTTCAGGTGGACGGGGTAACAAGGCTTCGGATTTGATTTGGATTAGCTTTGATGCGATGACGAGGAAACCAGATACTTCCACAGCTGAAGTCTGCTGCAAGGATGCCAAATAAGTCAAATACTCATCTGTGACGGCAGCCAGGGACAAGCGTGTAATGTCTAATTCAGCTTTGGTAATTAAACTAAGCAGAAGGTCCAGCGGACCTTCGTAGACTTCTGTGTGTATCGTATAGGTTGATCCTGTTTTCGAAAACATATCCATCGTGTTATTCCTGACCTGGTATTATACCCTCAATCATACCTGGCTTCGGATGCTCATCAACCGGGATTTTGTGATTTATAAAAAATCGGTTAGAATTAAGTTTTGGTACCAACAGTTAATGATCGTTGAACTGTTGATGCGCAAGCTATTTACGATAGATGGCCTGCGCATCGATAGTTCTGGAAGAAGGATCCAGAACAATGACAGATGAAGTCATAACCGAAACCCCTGAACAATTTTCTAAAAGGTTACAGCTACCGTTTAATGACACTTTTCTTCTCACACGCGCCTTGACCCATCGCTCTTACTTGAATGAGAATAAAGACGCTATTGAAGATAATGAGCGTCTTGAATTCCTGGGTGATGCCGTTCTTGACTTTATTGTAGCAGAGTGGCTTTACAATCACTATCCAGAAAAACCAGAGGGTGACCTGACACGATTGAGAGCTGCCCTGGTTCATACGGATCAACTAGCCAGATTTGCCAAACGGATTGAACTAGGTCGGGCGTTGCGTTTGGGTAGGGGTGAAATCCAGGCAGGCGGGCGAGATCGCATGACCTTATTGTGTGATGCCTTCGAAGCGCTGATTGGCGCCTTATATCTAAATGGCGGCCTGCCAGCTGTGAACAGTTTTATGGTGCCGTTATTGGTGAACGTGGTGGATGAGATTTTTAGGAATCATATGGATGAAGACACCAAAAGCCGCTTACAGGAATGGGCTCAAGGGCAAGGTTTTTCTTCACCAAAGTATATATTGGTCGCCGAAGAAGGACCCGACCATAACAAAACCTTTGAGATGGAAGTCAGGATCGGAATACAGCCTTTTGGCCGAGGGATCGGTTCAAATAAGCAATCTGCTGAGAAAGCCGCTGCACGCGAAGCGCTGATTTCACTTGGGATCCTGGAGCAAAATTAACCTATGGATAACCGATTAGAATCTCTTGAATTACAGGGGCTTAAGACATTTGCGACCAGCACGCAGTTGGAATTCCCAGGCAAGATTACTGCTATTGTGGGTCCAAACGGATCTGGAAAATCGAACATTGCAGATGCCATTCGGTGGGTATTGGGTGAGCAGTCATTTTCGTTATTGAGGGCAAAAAAGACAGAAGATATGATCTTTTCAGGCTCGCAACATCGGTCACGGGCTGGGATGGCTGCTACAACGATCACTTTCAATAATCAGGATGGTTGGCTGCCGATTGACTATTCACATGTGGCAATCACCCGGCAGGCATACCGGGATGGTCAAAATGAATACTTGTTGAACGGACAAAAAGTCCGCCTTAAAGACATCAACGAACTGCTTTCACAGACTGGCTTATCTGAGCGCACCTATACGATCATTGGACAAGGTCTGGTGGATGCTGCTCTGGCACTGAAACCTGATGAACGGCGAAAATTATTTGAAGAAGCGGCTGGGATTGGCTTATACCGATCACGCAAAGAAGAATCATTGCGCAGATTGGAAAGCACACGAAAAAACCTGGATCGTGTGCTAGATATCCTGACCGAGATCAAACCGCGATTAAGAAGCCTGGAGCGGCAAGCTGAACGTTATCAGGAGCACCACCGATTGCAATCTGATCTTCGGCTGCTGTTGCGCGAATGGTATGGATACCAGTGGCATCAGAAGCAGCAAGATCTGCGAAATGTACGCAATGCTTACCAGGACCAGGAATTACGCCTGCATTCCCTCAGAAAAAAGCACCTGGAAGCGCAAAGTAAAGTTGAAGAAACACGTGAAAAGCTGGGTGCATACCGCAAAGAACTGGAGCTAAATCACGGTGAGCTATCTGAATATCATCACAAGTTGGAACAAACGACACGTGAATTAGCAATCATTGATGAACGGCAACGGTCTTATACGCAACAAAAGGACAATCTGCAGATCGATATTGCTAACCTGGAAGAGGAAATCAAAGGACTGGAATCTCAGCAAGCAGCTTTGGAAGACGATGTAAACCAACGGGATGCGGATTTCAGGGCAGCTGCAGTAGAAGCTGAAGGTGTTGAGCAAAGACTGAAGGAAATTTCACAGCAAAAAGAACAGGTTGAAAGCGAATTAAGCTCAGCCAGGACTGCACGCATCAAATTGGAGACCAAAAAGGTTCAATCTAGCGCCCGATTGGAAGAGCTCAGGAACCGGATCAATACCCTGAATGAAGAACGCAAAAAAATCCTTCAATCAATGGATTCGCTAAGCGGAAAGGCTGCTCAGGCTGAAGGAAAATTAGTAGATTTAGAAAAATCCTACCAAGATGTCCTGACCCGATACAACGAACAACACAAGCAAAACAAAGCCAAAGCAGAACAATACACTGAAGTGAGAGATGCTTTCAATCGCATTGACAGCCAGCTGAATCAACACGAAACACAACTGACGAAATTACGGACACAGTTGTCACTGTTACAGGAAGCAGAATCCGCATTAAGTGGGTATTCGGAGGGGTCAAAGACACTGGTAGAAATATCCAGAAAAGGGCGTTTACCGCAGGGCATTGAACCGCTATCGCAGCACATTGTGATCGAAGAACGTTTTGAGCGCGCAATCAGTGCAGCATTGGGTGAGTTAACCGACTTATTGGTGATGCCTTCGCATAGTAAAAGCGTATTAATCGAGTATTTGGAAACAAAAGGTAATGAGCGCGTTGCGTTGGTGGCTTTTGAGTCTCAATCAAACAATGTCGGTCATCAGCCAATCCAGCGGTCGGAGGGGGTTTATGGATACGCCAACGAGTTAATCACCGTTGACAAACCCTACCAAGACCTAATCGATCGCTTGTTTTCGGATATTGTGGTGGTCAGAGATGCTACAACTGCGCAGAAATTAATCAACAACCTCAGCGATGCACAGAGGGTTGTGACACTTTCCGGGCTTGTTTTTCACAGTAATGGGGTCTTGATTTCAGGCCAAAGCCCCTCTGGGAAGCGCCTAGGGCGCACACGCCAACAGAGTGAATTGCAGGCTGACCTTGAGATGTGTGAAAAGGAAGTAACGCAGTTATCCGCTGAGAAGACAAAACTCACGTCTTTAATTGACTCTCTGCAAGCCGAGCTGCAAAATGCGGAGCACCTTCTGGATACGCTCGAAGAAGAAAAAAGTGCGATTATCCGAAAGAGACAAGTTGAGGCGGATGTCCAAGCACGAATTGGTGAGCAGTTGGTTTGGCACACGGATCGCTTAGACGCACTTGATGAAAATATCCATCAATCACAATCAAAGATGGAATTGACACAGGCTGAATTGGTTGAAATCAACAACCAAATCCAAACAGCCATGATGGAGGAGCAGCGGATCACTGCTGTTGTAAACGATCTTCCGCTATTCGAAGTTCAACAAGAATTGAATCACTGGCAAGCCCACCACCTTATCGCAAAAAATGCCCTGTTCACAGCACAACAACGATACCAGGATACGTCGGATCGAGCCAATGCGGCCCAAAAAAGGTTGATGACTTTTCAAACAAGGTTTGATGAAATTGAAAAGAATCTGATTGAGATTGAAGAGAAGAAAGCGGCTTTAAAAACCAGCATGAACGAGATCCAAGAATGGATTACGGCCATCGAAAAGGATCAAATCGAACCTATTTCTGCTGCCAGTGAAGAGGTCGAAAAATCAGTAACTGCCATGCAAAAATTGGAGGCGCATTCTCAACAACAGGTGATCATTGCAGAACGGCAGTACACTCAGCTAGACCTCGAATTGAGCCGCCGACAGGATCAACTCGACCATTTACGTGAGCGTATCGAGGATGATTTTGGCCTGGTTTCCTTTGCCGAAGGGCAAAAATATGGGGGGCCAACACCACTCCCATTCAATGACGATTTGATAGAAGACCTGCCACGGGTTGCAGAAAAGCCAGAACGGCACGAGGATGAGATTAAACGCTTGAAAAACCAATTGCGTCGGATCGGTGCGATCAACCCTGAGGCTCAGGAGGAATATATCGAGGTCAAAGAACGCTTTGAATTTCTTACCCATCAAGTTGCGGATCTCGAAAAAGCCAGCAAAGACCTGCAAGAGGTGATTAACACCCTCGATGAAATGATGGAGACCGACTTTCTCAAGACCTTTAAGTCTGTAAACCAGGAATTTTCAATCTACTTTTCACGATTATTCAACGGGGGAGAAGCAAAACTAGTCTTTTCCGAAGAAGAAAACCCAGTTGAAGGTGGGGTTGATATTGAAGCGCGGCTGCCAGGTAGACGGCAACAAGGTCTGGCACTGCTTTCTGGTGGAGAACGCAGCTTAACCGCCGTGGCGTTGATCTTTGCATTGTTGAAAGTGGCCCCGCCGCCATTTTGTATCCTGGATGAAGTTGATGCGATGCTGGACGAATCGAATGTTGGCCGCTTTGTCGATGTGCTGCGTGAGCTAGCGAAAAATATCCAGGTAGTGATTATCACGCACAACCGCAACACGGTTCAGGCTGCAGATGTAATCTATGGCGTGACAATGGGGCGGGATTCAACCAGTCAGATGATCAGTCTTAAGTTGGAAGATGTTGGGGACGCATATTTCGCCTAATTAAATCGACGGGCTGTTTGATAGCAACAAAAAAAGAGGCGCTGTAATTCACGCCTCTTTTTCGTTTTGACAGAGAATGAAAATCATCCTCAAAGTGTTGACTACTGACCTAACTGGTAAAGTTCTGCCAAGTATTGTTGGGGCACTTCAGGTGTGTTGGGGACATATCGATCCCAATTAGGGTTGATTTCAATGTCATCTCGGGTATTACGCTGCTCTGCGAGCCACTCAGCAAACGCCGTTTGTTGGCGTTGGGCAAACTCAGCCGGGAGAACCTGGCTGACGCGTTTTCCGATGACCTGGATAATGTGAAAGCCAAAGCTGGTTTGGATGGGTTCACTGACCTCTCCCTCTGCAAGTGAAAAAGCAGCTTCACTAAATTCTGGGACCATCATATTTTCATCAAACCAACCTAGGTTGCCACCTTGTTCACGGTTCGACTCATCGATTGAGTAAGTCGCAGCCAAGGTGTGAAAATCTTCACCCTCTTCCAGTAGTAAGAGGACTTCAAGAGCCTCTTCGTTAGTTTCAACAAGAATATGCCTTGCCCAAACTTCATTCTTGCTACGGGGTAGGTCCTGAGTGAGCTCATCAATCAGTTTCTCACGCAGCAATTGGATTTCGAAGATTTCACGTAACTGTTTGATGTCAAAATTGAATGCCGCATAATTCGTGTTGAAGTCTTTAATGTTCTGTGCGAAGAGTGCCGTGGTGTAAGGGGTAGGTGTGAGGGTGATTGTTGGAGTCACTTCAGGCGTAGGAGTAAATTCTACTTCTTCCTCAGCCGTGCCTTGCTCTTCTGCAATGTCGACTTCTGGTTCGGCAACAGCATCATCAGTGACAATTGTTTCCTCGTCCGTACCAGCGTCTTCAATTTCGTCTGTTAGTGGTGGTTCCGCATCTGCAGATTCTTCAGATTCTTCAACGGTGGCCGTGGGTGTGCTGGTTAAGGTGATGATTGCCAGTTGTGTCTCAGAATAGGTTGGTGTCGGTTGGATCGTCCCTGTTACCGTTGGCGTCGGTGTCCCATTGGGGAAGAAACCAAAGGCAGTTTGGACAGCTTCATCTATCTCGGCTTGGCTGACTGAAATCCCACGCTTGGCAGCTTCTTCTCGAATGATGAGGTTGTCAATCATCTCATCGAGGATATCACGCCCAAAAGAAATGGGTTGCGTTAATTGTGTTGCCAGACTTTGGGCGGTTTGCAAAAAGTTACCGCCAAATTCACCAAATTGCTGGTAGAAGGTGTAATACTGAAAGGATTGGTTCAGCAATTGAGCCCGAGAGTATTGTACATAGGAATCAAACTCACGGACCCTGATCGTTTCATTACCAACCGTAGCAACGGCGATCCGCGGCCGGATGACGGTTTGATCGATCACACCATAAGCAACTAAACCTAAAATGATGGTTCCAACCACGATGGAAACGATCACAATGATGCGTGTCTGTCTTGCTTCGCGATGTTCACGCGCCATATGTTTCTTAGTGGTTGTCTTTTTAATTGGTTGTTTTTTGTTTGCCATATTAATCGGCCTGCCTCATTTACGATTGTTCAATGGTATGGTCTATCTACTGACAAAAGGCAGCAGTGCAATGTGCCTGGCATTTTTAATGGCTTTAGCTAAAACCCGTTGGTGTTTAGCGCAAGTTCCCGTTTGTCGGCGCGGCCTGATTTTCCCAGTTTCATCAATATATCGTTTGAGCAGGTCGACATTTTTGTAGTCGATTTCAATATCTTTGCTGGCGCAAAATTGGCACAGCTTTGTTCGCGTATAGTAGCGATTTCCTTGGTAATTTGACATTTTTTTACTCCTGTTTGTTTCTATAAATCAGAAGGGCTCGTCTTCCATCTCTTCTTGATCATCCAGTTGGTCATGTTCTTGTCGTTTGTTCGGCAAGAGAAGGGCACGCGTCACACTTTCGAGTGAACGCTGATTATGGCCTTCTTTTTGCTGCCAGGTCTGTAATTGCAAGATTGGTAATAGAGGCACCAGTAGGCGTGATGCACATTTCTAGCACTTTGCCCAAAAGATCGTTGACCATGACCGTATTCAATCCGCAACACATCACATCAGCTCACTTGCAGTGAAGATGATGGCTTACTCATCAGTTCTGGTGAGCATGTACCGGATAACCGGTTCAACATAGCGGAGGTTTTGTGTGAATTCTGAGCAAAATTCAGGGTCGATCTCGACCTCCATATACACATAATATCCATCCCGAAAATCTTGGATCTCATAAGCTAGCTGCTTTGAGCCCCACAGATCTGTTTTCAGGATTTGTCCACTGTTGGCGGTGATCATGCTTTGGACACGATCAATGACACCTTTGGTGGCTTCCTCATCCAGGTCAGGCTGAATGATCAATATTAATTCATATTGTCGCATTTGGAATCTCCTTTCCTTGGGTCTGCTGCCCTTGACCATCTTGGATGGCTGTGCAACGGAAGGAACCCGTAGATTATTTGGTTTAAATTTCGTTATTGGTCTATTGACCAACACAGCGAGAAAGTATACTCGCAATTGATAAGGATTGCAAGCAAAAAAGGAAACGAGGTTCGGTTTCCTTTTTTTGTTTTATAGCGATTTGAGCAGGAGGTCGATTATTTCTGGTTTACAATTGCAATTTATGCGCTTTATTCCTCGTTAATTAGGATCTTGGACAGGATCACGGTCACAATGCTGACAACAATTGATCCTAGCAGGGCAGCACCAAAACCGTCCACGTAATAGCCGACCCCAAACCAATTCTGGGCAATTTGTGCCGATAACAAGAACGTACCTGCATTGATCACGAACACAAACAGGCCTAAAGTGATCAAGATAAAGCCGCAGGATAAGAATTTCAATATTGGGCGAACAAGGGCGTTGACCAAACCCAGGATGATCGCCATCAAAGAATAAGCCACCCAGGCGTCTCCCTCGACCATAATGCCGGGGATGATCCAGGCTGCTACAAATAGTGAAACTGCGATAATCAACCAGCGTAAAATTAACTTCATCAGGATTACCTTTCTCTCATATTTTGTGATAGATAAATTATACCTAACAAATAAAAGTTCCAATAATTACATCTGGTTGATTTTGTCCTTTCTATGCGTAAAGGACCCAGGGTTGTGTTATGATTTCGAATACTATGACGAAAAAACATACCAATATCATTTATTTCTCTCACGGCGGCGGTCCACTTCCGATCTTGGGTGACCCCAGCCACCAGGCGATGATTGATTTTATGACACACCTGCCAGCTCTATTACCCGAACCTGAAGCCATCCTGGTCATCTCTGCGCATTGGGAGCAGCCCCAGGCGACCCTTTTAGGTTCCGCCAAACCACCCATGTTCTATGATTATTACGGTTTTCCACCTGCTGCTTATGAGATCAACTATCCTGCCCCAGGACATCCGGAACTGGCTAACCAGATTGTTTCACTGCTGCAGCAAGCTGGCATGGGGTCCCGAGTCGATCCTGAGCGAGGTTTTGACCACGGATTGTTCATCCCATTGGCATTGATGTATCCACACGCCGAGATTCCCGCCATCCAACTCTCGTTGATTGACGGCCTTTCTCCAGTCCGCCACATTGAGCTTGGAAAAACCTTGCAGCAGATTGGGATTGATAACCTGCTTGTGATCGGATCCGGGTTCTCATTCCATAACATGTCCGCCTTTTTTCACCATGATCCTGGCATGATTTCTCCCCGCAATGAAGCTTTTCAAGATTGGCTGGTTGAAACCATCACGGCTGATTTACCATCATCTGAGCGCGAACGTCGGTTATCCGCCTGGGAATCTGCCCCGTATGCACGTTATTGCCACCCGCGTGAGGAGCACTTGCTGCCATTGCATGTGTGTGCAGGCATGGCAGGGGGGCCAGGCCAGGTGTTATTTGATGACCGGATCTTGGGTGTGCGCTGCGTCGCGTTTGGTTGGTAGCGTGAGTGAAGAGCGAAACATACCTAATCATTGAAACGCCAGATAATTTTAAGTTCGTATTTGGAGTCCATCTAGTTAATTCAAAAAGGGACAAATCTGAAATTTTGCCGATCGTCCCTTAATCCTTACCTGTAAATCATTTTTAGAGCACCCCTGACAGGATTCGAACCTGTAACCGTTGGATTAGAAGTCCAGTGCTCTGTCCATTTGAGCTACAGGGGCATTGTTTTTCAACTTAAATTATATCACTTTCAAGAGTCAGAGGCAGGCCGGATGCCTTTGTAGACCCTGAGGCCTGAAAAGGTCCTGAGAATGGTGTCAGCAGGGCGGTTCAATAATTCGGCTAATTCCTGGGGGGTGAGGGGCTTGTTACCGTTGGATAAGAACACCCGAAAGACTGAATCGACTAATGCCATGTTCCTATTGAGAAAATCTTCCTGTTTTGCACAGTGTGAGATGAGCACATGCTGCAAACCGTCGACCTGCTTGACCTCGGCTGTTTTGGGGTCGATCCAATCGATAATCTCGTCATTGTCCAGGTCTTCAAACATACGTTGGTGGTCTTCGCACAGAAAACTGCGCAGGTACACCCGCCAATCGCGGTCGTTCCTTTTCCACCATTCAAAATCAATTTGAAAGGGTGATGTCAGTTTGGGTTTGATCAAACTGCGTTTTGCTTCCATTCTCTACCTCAATATATATGTTTAGTCGCTCAGCCGGTAATAGAGGTCGCCAACGGCAGTGAACGCTGGATTCGATGCCAGCATACTGAATAAGACACCAGGCGGGCATCGGCGGATACAATTTAGCCCTGCATACAACTCAATGCTGTGAACATGACCCTGGGGGTTCAATTTTGCTAATTCACGCATGATGCTGATCGTAACGTCCTTGAGTGGTCTGGGGTTCGCAGCCCGCTTTTTCCATAACTCGTCCAGCACTTCTGTTGATGGGACAGCTATCGCCATCCGTTCGCTGAAGTTTGCGGTAATGGTTTGTTTCAACATGGCAAATACAATCCCGCCATCAGCCCCGATCAGCAGTGTGCGGATCCATTCACGGCTGGAACGTTTCTTCTCGGGCTGGATCAGCACCTCGCCAGGTTCTTTACCTGGTTTGATCTTGATGATGCTGCCCGGCATGAGTTCCATCTCTTCATACCAGTCTCTCAACCCATAGATATAGCTGTTGGGACGCACAACCCAGGCGGAAACCTCCTGGCCTTTGGCATCGATCAGCTTGAATTTCACACGGGGCGTCTCGATAGCGGTTGGGAAAAACGGGCGGATGCTGTGCGTAAGGGGGATGCTGCCGATCCGCCAATGAGGATAGTTTAAAACCACAGCCACCTCTTTGGCAGAATCCTTCTTTTTACCAGAAGGGATATATTCCACCAACTCGTCGTCGATGCCTTGTTCAGCATTGATCATATCTTCGGATAGGACTGACCGGTCATAATCAATCGGCGTGAACGTCAATTCAAGGGGCTTTTCCCTGACAAATTGAGGCTCTAACCGGTTGAGAAACCAGAGAACTTCACCGCTTGGACCGACCTCGTCAAACCTAGGATCTTCTTTGAGGGCATAATTCAAAGAGAATTCAACCAGTTTTTGAGGATCGTCGGTCTTTACATCAATTTGCTCCAGTAAAGCGCTGACCGGTAAGGGACCGCCAGCATGCATATCCAGAACGGCTTCGGCTAAATTCAAATGGCCAATGTTAAATTCAATCAGCAACGATTTGGCAAACCAATCTGCACCAATGCGAACAAGATCTTTGTTTTCATCAAGCTTCGCTTCGAGTTTGTGTGTGATCTGACCACCAAATTGATCCACGATCCCCTGCTCATCATCCAGGTCATCACCCTCAGGTACGACCGTGGTTGTGTTCAGGATATGGTCTTCTAAATCCGCAGCAAATTGGCGGGTCTTGCCGTTTTCGAAGGCAACAGTCAGCACCTTAAAACCCGGATACTCAGGATTGTTCCCATCACGGATGTCACTAACAGCCCCATTAATCCAGTTCATCGCGGGGAATTGAATCTTTTCACCTACCGGGTAAACCATTTTGGGTTGGTAGATCTCACCATTTTCCTGCTGCTTTTTTGCTAACGACTCTTTTTCCGAACGGATGCGCTCACTAATCAGAGCTTCAGCCAACTTGGATGAAGGTAGAGGTGTTTCTTTTTCCAATAAATAGGCATAAAGAAACTCGATATCTTTTTGGGTAATTTCTAAAGATTGCCAGTAAGATTGACTTAATTCAAATTCAGCAAAAACCATCGGTTCGCCTCAACGATATGAAACTATAATAATTTCGTAACTGCTCGAGAAACCCTGCTGCTGATGGGTGGGAGATGTGGGATTGCGGCTTTGTCGCCACAACCCATCCTTAAATTCCCATCGCAGGCTGAGTAGTTTCAAAAATTATAACTCAACAACGAGTAGAAATTATACCCTACTTATGAGTAATCTTTGGAACAATCATATATATAATACAGCAATCATGGGTATAATCACACAAGTTATTTCTTAGTAGTCAGTGATAATCCAATGATCAATATCTTAACCGATTCCACAGCAGACATTCCTAAAGAAGTGTGCGAAACTTACCGAATTGAAACCATCCCGGTATACATCCAACACAATGGGAAGGTTTACAAAGATGGCGAGGATATTCACCCCGACATGTTATTCGACGCAGTGAGGACCACCGGGCTTTACCCTACAACATCAGCGCCACCACCCAGTGATTTCATCAAATTCTTTAACAAACACACCCCTTCAATCTATATTGGATTGTCAAGCCAAATGTCAACAACATTTCGAAATGCACAACTAGCGCTGAAGGAAATGAAGAACAATACAGTCGATTTGATCGATTCATTGAGCATTTCAACAGGTTATGGGCAGGTGGTGATCCAGGCTGCAAAATGGCGAAACGAGGGGATGGACTTCAAAGAGCTTGGCGTTCGAATCAGGGAGCGCATCAAACAAACACGCGGCATTTTCATCCTTGATACGTTGGATTATGTTTACCATGGCGGGCGCTGCTCAACCATTGAGCACTTGTTTTCAAGTTTATTAAAGATAAAACCCTTCTTGCACTTGCGACCAGACGGCACCTTAGGGGTGTTACAAAAGGTACGTGGGTCACGAAAGAAAGCGCTCAACGCACTGCTTGCTTATTTCGTAAAGCAGGTATCGAAAGAAAACATTCCAGAGATCTTCTTAACCCATTATGACTGCGAGGAAGAAGCGCAGTTTCTAGCAGAAAATATTAAATCGGCTGTAAAACCGATCGAAATTCATATGACCAAAGTCGGTTGTGCCTTGTCGATTCACTCAGGTCCTTACCCGATTGGCATAGCTTATCATGTCGAGTGACCGATTACAAACGGGTCAAAGGTTTTTGTTCTAGCCTTGGGTAGAAAAATCAGAGAGAAGCATTGATGTTCAAATTTATTCATGAAAGGCTGGTGAGTTTTCGAAATGCCATTGCTGGATGGTGGTATGTTATCCGTAGCCAAAAAAATGCGTGGATTCACGCTGTCGCCACCGTAGTTACGATAATTGTGGGCTTTTGGCTTCAGCTTGAAACGGGGGATTGGGCAATGATCGTAATTGTGATTGCCATGGTATGGACAGCAGAATTTCTTAATACGGCATTGGAAATTGTTGTTGATCTGGCAAGTCCTGATTTGCATCCTTTGGCGCGTGTCGGCAAGGATGTCGGCGCTGCTGGGGTGTTAATTGCGGCTGTGTCTGCAGCAATCATCGGCTTTCTGATTTTGGGGCAGCCTTTAATAAATAAAATACAGCAAATGATCGCTGCACTGGGAAACTAATATTTACACAAATTATATACGTTTAGTCTTAATTTATATACATTATTAATACTTATCGCTGACACTTATGTTATACTCTACTTACCAATTATTTTGAGGAGAAAGATATGATTAACGAACCGATACATGTAACAGATGCGGCTTTTGAAAAAACAGTTTTGGAATCATCGCTGCCAGTTATTGTGGACTTTTGGGCGCCGTGGTGCGGGCCATGCAAAATGGTTGCACCGATTTTAGATAAACTCGCGAAGGAATTTGTTGGTCAACTGATTGTGGCAAAAGTCAATACCGATGAAAACCCGGAATGGGCTATGCAGTATGGGGTGCAAGGGATCCCAACCATGTTGTTGATCTATGATGGGAAGATTGTGAATAGACAAGTTGGCGCACTACCCGAGCCCATGCTGCGCGATGTTGTGGATGAGTTCATGGAAGTGGTCAAAAACCAGGAAATTTAGAATTAATTCCGTTATTTGAAAAAAAAAGGCGTGGAACACACGCCTTTTTTAGTGTCTTTATTCATTCACCCGGGTGATATCCGCGCCCAGTTTTTTAAGCTTAAGGTCAACTTGTTGATAACCACGGTCGATTTGAGATACATTGCGGATAACGCTTTTGCCTTTAGCTGACAGAGCGGCGATCAGCAGTGCCATGCCCGCCCGGATATCGGGACTTTCCAAACGTTCGCCGCTTAATTGGGTTGGCCCCTGGACAATACAGCGATGTGGATCACACAACACAATTTGAGCGCCCATACCGACCAGCTTATCCGTAAAGAACATCCGCGAGGGGTACATCCAGTCGTGAAACAAGATGCTCCCTTTTGATTGGGTCGCGATCACAATGGCAATGCTCATCAGGTCAGTCGGGAAGGCTGGCCAGGGCATAACTGATATTTCAGGGATAGCGTTGCCCAGGTCGGGTTCTATCACGAGCTTCTGGTTTTGCGGCACGATGATGTCGTCATCTTGTGTCACCCAGTCGACCCCAAGACGATTCATGACCAAATGAATCATGTCGAGGTGCTTAACTCCCGCATTCTTAATCCGTATTGCTCCTCCGGTGACAACGGCTGCACCGATGAAGCTGACCACCTCCAGGTAATCTGGACCGATCGTATACTCACCACCGCCAAGGGCCTCAACGCCTGTAATTTCAAGGGTGTTTGAGCCAATATTTCGGATGTGGGCACCAAGCAGGTTTAAAAACTGGCACAGTTCCTGGATATGGGGCTCACTGGCGGCATTCCTGATCGTTGAAACTCCCTCAGCAAGGACGCTGGCCATGATTGCATTCTCAGTGGCAGTGACTGAAGCCTCATCCAGCAGGATATCTCCACCTCTGAGCGCTTTGGAATCAAAGTGAAATAGGTTGTCATAATAGTCTGTTTTAACACCCAGACGAGCAAATGCCAGGCAGTGTGTATCCACTCGACGGCGGCCAATGATGTCGCCGCCAGGTGGGGGCAGGGTAAGTTCACCAACCCGACTGATCAGAGGTCCCGCCAGCAGGATTGATGCCCGAATTTGGCGGCATAAATCTGGGTCCAAATCTGCAGGGCGAATTTCGCTGGCATCAAACCGAAAAGATGTCGGGTTGAGTTGATCGATTTTGACATTCAAGCTTTGTAAAAGCTTGATCATTGTTTGCGTATCGAGGATGTCGGGAACATTATGGAGAATTACCGGTTCAGAGGTGAGCAAGCACGCAGCTAATAGCGGTAGGGCTGCGTTCTTATTTCCAGAAGGCGTTAATTCCCCATTAAGTGGAACCCCACCATTGATTATGAATTTTTCCATGAGACCTCCTGTTGAGAATGTTAAATTATAATTTCCTGTATGCAATGGACGAGATATTTGCTTATAATGCTGGCTGGGATCGCTTTACCCTCGGCGAGCCTCTGCTCAACTAAGCTGGGTTTACGATACATATACAAAGTTTATCATACACGGCAGGAATCGAGAACTTTCGCTAAGTTAGGATTGGTTTTTGTGGTTACTGCTATTTCAACCATGGCTTTCCTGCTGTCGACTGGTATGTTTAAGCTCCTGGCATTTAACTTGGTTGGACTTTTAATAATGAGTATGGTCGCAAATTTTGATATTCTAGCAGGCCGAATTCCAATATATTTTATGTTTTCAGCATTTATATTGGGCTTTGCTTTTGGATTGAGCAATGATCGCTGGATAATATCACTCATGGGTGGATTGACGAACCTGGCATTAGGGTCCATTCTTCATTTGTTAGGAAAAAAATATGCAACAATGCGATTTCAGGAGCACCCAAACATCGTTAGTTTTGGCATGGGAGATACCTTTGGAGCCGGGTCTTCAGGTGCACTGGTCGGCTTTCCTCTTGCAGTAGTTGGTTTGTTAATCGCCTTGATTTTGGCTGTCCTTTATGCCCTGCCCAAATCCTTGCTAGAGAAGCGAGCAATAACCAGCATGACAGTTGAACTGGGCCCTGGTTTCTTATTGGCAACGGCTGGGTTGTTACTCTTTTTCTAACCTGCCTGTTCTTCTAAGTAGGGTTCAAATTTCTTGAAATTCTCCTTAAAGCTTTGCTTCAAATCGTTGGCGAGTTTCACAAATTCTTGCTGGTCTTTCCAGGTTTTTCCCGGGTATAAAAGGTCATCAGGAACACCATCGATTCGATCCGGCACCGAAAGGTTGAAAATTGGGTCTTTATGGAAATTAGCAACCTGGTATTCACCTGATAAAATCCAGTTGATCATACGCCGGGTATGTTTGAGCGGCATGCGATAACCCGTGTTGTAATCACCGCCGGTCCAGCCAGTATTGACCAACCAGGTGCTGCTGCCGTGGGTCGTAATTTTTTCTTTAAGCAAGCTGGCATAAATTCCAGGGGTAAGCGGTAAGAAAGGCTCACCAAAGCAGGTGGAAAAGGTGGCTTGCGGCTTTTGCCCTAATTCCCGTTCTGTGCCAGCGACTTTTGAGGTGTAGCCTGAGAGGAAGTAATACAGGACCTGGTCAGGGTCCAGTTTGGCGATCGGCGGCATGACGCCAAAAGCATCTGCGGTCAGAAAAAAGATGTTGGAAGGATGTCCAGCGATGCCCTCAGCGATGATATCATCTACTTTGGTGAGTGGGTAGGCACCCCGAGTATTTTCAGTAATATGGCCAGAATCAAAGTCAACGATGCGGTCCTCGGGAGAAATAACCACGTTTTCCAATACTGAACCGAATTGGTTAACCGCTTTCCAAATCACCGGTTCTAATTCAGGACTAAGACGAATGGTTTTTGCATAGCACCCCCCCTCAAAATTGAAAATACCATGCTCCGTCCATCCATGCTCGTCATCGCCGACCAGCTTTCGATCAGGCGTGGACGAAAGCGTTGTCTTGCCGGTGCCCGATAAACCAAAAAACAAGGCAACATCGCCATCTTCACCAACATTGGCTGAACAGTGCATGGGCAGAACACCTAAGGTGGGAAGATAAGCATTCATAACGGTGAATGCTGATTTCTTGATTTCCCCAACGTATTTTGAGCCAGCAATCAGAACAACTTTTTTATGTAGATCAATACAGATGGCTGTTTTTGAGCGTGTGTGGTCAATTTCTGGTTGGGTATGGAAATCTGGTGCGGTCAATATCAAGACATCTGGGTCCTCTGACAATTTCACACCGTCATAGATGAATAGGTTTTGGGCTGCTAGTGCCTGCCAGGCAAATTCAGTCACCACCCTGATGGATAACCGGAAATCAGGATCGGCGCCGATGTAACCGTCGATAATGTACAATTTCCGATTACTCAGATAGGCTGTGATGCGATGCTGCATGTTGGTGAAGGATTCAAGTGAAATGGGTCGGTTAACGTCTCCCCACCACAAATCGGGGATATTATTATCATCGACAATGTACTTATCGTTAGGAGAACGCCCGGTACATGGCGCTGTGACCACGGCCAAGGCGCCTTCTGAAGTCAATTGGCCTTCATCGTTGAGCAAAGCTTCCGAGACTAAGGTGGATTTATCCGGGTTGTGCCAGATTTGATTTTGGTGAACAATTCCGAGTGCTTCAAGCCAATGGGTGAGTGCTTGTTGCATTTTGATTGGACCGCCTTTCTTATCGGGTGGTGAGTTTCGTGTAGAATAATTCTTTTATGGTTTCATGTTGGTGAACCAGTACTGGATGACATCAAAAGCAGGCTTAGCTGCGATTGAGGAGGAGCCGGTTTGCACCGTTACAATGGGTTCATATCCCCGGATGGATACAGCTGTAATCCACTCACGGCTGGCGATGATTGGCATGACCGCATTGTAAATCAATGCTTGTTCCTCAAAGTCAATTGCGTAGGGCGTCAGTTCAGATGATCTGAAGAGGCCATCGTTGTAACAGGACGCACCAAGCAAGGCACAGCCGCTGGCCGCATTCTCGACTGAGGGATAGCCTAATGCCAGGGTGATGGGCTTCAATGTGCTGCGGTAGATTTCATAAATCTGGCTGTCTATCACATCAATGAAGCCTGCCTGGACCATTTCAAAGGATGGGTGATCGCCAAGCGCCAATGGGCTGTCCACGCTGATATAGATCCCATCAAAGCGATTGATGAACTCAGGCAAGGGATCCATTTCCAGGTTGGTGTTGGTCCCCCAAATTAATTGCCCATTATAGTGGGTACGAATTTCATCGATCAAGGTATTCCAGCGGTCGTCATAGTGGGCGGAACTGTCACTGCCATCCGGAAGCAGTCCACCCTCAAAGGTTGGCAGGAGTGCCTTTCCGCCGACGATCAACTGATCTACACCAGATTGTTGAGCCAATTTCGCATAGCTTATGATAAAATCTGCGTAGGATGTGAAAAATGCATCCCACCAGAGCTCGGTTTTTGGTGCTGACGGCCACCAGTTTTCAATAGCATCATAAGGCCCCAACTGGGGATAAAGGCTTAATTCAAACCCCTGGCTTTCAGCTATCTGTAGAAGCATGGATAGCTCATACAAGAAAGGTGTTTGCCCGATTAATGGGTATAAATAAGGAGAATTTCCTTTTACAAACCATTGGGGTGAAAAAATGACCCTGCTGGCATTAATCTGATCCAGTTGGGCGATACCTTGCGGAAACAATGCCAACCAAGAGGGGTCCATTTCAGGTGTGAACTCAATATAAGTGCCATAAGACGCGGGCTTGGTTGGTGTATAAGCTTCCTGGACACTTGCATTTTTTTCAAAGACATGCCAATTTTGCCAGCTATCCAGTGTCAGGTTGATCGTTTGCGGGTTTTGGCTGGGTTCGATCTGCCTTTCAAATGATAATGAGCCCATATCGCTAGCTTGAACGCAATCTTCATTTTGACAGAATCGATAGGGTATCGGCTCTGTTGAATCTAAAGGAGAGAATAATATATGCAGGTAATTGCCATTTCCTAGCGGCCATAAGGGGATCGGTTCTGTCCATTCTCTGGCTTTAAATTGGATATATTTTCCATCAACAGGAGATGTTTCAGGTGGAATTGAGACCGAAAATGTAATCGGTTCAAGGCCAGCAGTACGCCATGTGCGAATGGTGTGATCAATGGTCACATCCTCAGACGGTACGATCAATTGACGGATGCGGAAACCACCCGCTTCATTCTGTTCCGCATTCCAGTAACCATCACCCAGTGTGAATTTGTATCGCAAATCTGTTCCCTGATAAAGCTGTAATGTGATCGATTGAGTGCCGTCAGCGTTGGGTGTGAGGGTTGGCATCCTTTTTGGTTTGACACTCATTGAACCGTTCAGGTCAGCAAACGTGTTGCCCAGTTGAACCAAGTTTCCCGCCATATAGATTGGTGCACCTAATGCATCATTGGGCGGTATGACCTGAAATGTGACACTTACTTTGGGTAAAGGCTGCAGTTTGACATCTGCAGGTGTGGTCATACCGGGTTCTACCAACGCTCCTTGTTGGTAAGTACGGAATTGTCCATCGATGGCATAAAAGACGATGTTGTGAACGCCGCTTCCAAGACCATCAATCAGATACTTCCCATTGGCGTCGGTGAAAGTTCGACGCCCGCCAGCAACAACCAGGATATCCGGAATGGGTTGGTTGGATTTATTGTCAAGAAGAGTGCCGATTATTTTTCCTGTGCCTCCATGAAAAATATCACCCTGCCAGGTATGGAGAATATCAGAAACAGTGGAATTGTTTTGAGCATGATATAAGCGGTATAAAACGGGTTCGCCCCCTGGGAGGATTTCGGGGGTTAAAGTGTCTTCGACTTTTCCATAACGGTATTTGATGATTGAACCGGAGGGAACAGACAGGGTGGTTTGGTAAATCTGATCGGTTTGTTTTTCCATTCCAATCAGTTTGTTGTTGTGAAGCAATCCAGTGACGTCATCTAATATCTCGACGACGATATTTAATTCATCTGTGACAGGTTCGGGTAACTCAAGCTGAAATTGGATATTAACTGGCGGCGTCGCCAGGTCACTGATATTATCAGAGAAGGCGGAATTAGAGCGTAGAGATGAGGGAAGGTTGCAAGCAGAAAGGATAATTAGACAAAAAATTAGCAAAGACAAGCGATGTGCCCATCTGGAAAGGCCTGTATGGGAATCAATCGTTTGGTTTGTCATCCTGGAGAATCTCCATATTGAATTTGACTTCGTTTAAGTTGTCAATGAGACCGCCTAAGACGCCGTTGATAAACCGGGATGAACCTTCTGAGCCATACGTTTTTGCTAACTCAACCGCTTCGTTAACAACCACCTTGACAGGTGTCTTACGATAGACGGAGATCTCCCACAATGCGATGCGGAGAAGGTTGCGATCAACAATCGCCACCTGGTCTAGCGGCCAATCTGGGGCAAAATCTGCAATGAACTCGTCGAGTACAGTTTTGTACTCAACGACACCTGAAACAATTTGGCTAATAAATTCTTTATGTGCGTCATCCATTTTCAGGTTTTCAAAACGTCCAACCAGAACAAGGCCGGGCTTGTGCCCGCTGATATCCACTTCATATAGCACCTGCAAAGCAATGCTGCGGGCTTTTGTACGAGATTTCATATTAAGGTACCCTTGATTCGGATTGGGTTATGCACTGAATTCAATGTCCATAATGTGGATATTCACACCCCCGACTTCCATGCCCAGCATTTCAGAGATCGCGCGGGAGACACGTGACTGGATTTCACGAGAGACATCTCGAACATTCATGTCACTCATCAAAACGACATAGACATCTACATAAGCTTTATCGTCTCTGATTTGTACTTTTGCGCCCTTATCATCTTCACTACCGAAGATTTGATTTAAGCTGCCCTTTGAGGTTGCCATCCTGCACACGCCATGAACGCTTAATGTTGTTAAGCGTGCAATTTTATGCAGCACATCAGGGGAAATAGTTGTTCTTCCAACATCTTTGCTGGTATCAATCCCATTCATGGTTACTCCGATGGTATTTGTATTGAAGCCATTTTCGCTTATTATAAATCAATTTATTCTTTGGGTAATCTTCCTGCTATCCACAACACCATTAAAATCAGATCGTCGCGATCATGTTCAAAATTTGGATGTGTGTCGCTAAACTGCTTTTCAATTTGATCAAATGTGAGGTCATCGGGCCAATCAGCAATAAAACCATGATCCTCTTCAAAATCACGCGCCAAGGCAAGGTCTTCCCAACCTTCTGATTTCAACCAGCTGTGAACTTTTTCCGCAAGCTCATTACTCAATTTTGCCCAGGTCGTCAGGGTGAAAGGGATGACCTCTTCTTTTTCTTCAAATGCAGAGGCATAGGCATTGACCTGTAAGGATAACGGTGCGCGCAGTGGATTACGAAAACCCAACACATTAACATATTTCCTGAAATTCTGAGAAAAGGCAATTTGCTCTTCTTTTGTTAATTTTCCAACACCTTCAAGGATGTATCTTGCTACTTTTTCCAGGTACTCTCGCTCAACATAAACATTGATCGATATGAATGGCAGGATTTCTTTGGTTGGCATGGTTTATCTCCAATCTTTGTTGTATATCACACACAAACGAACTGACGCTTTGCGCCTAATTATGATCTGTAAATAAATTATACTGAATTTTCAAAACAAATCACAATGCCTGGTTAATAATATTGCTGATAGAAGCAGCACTTGGTCCCAACAAGCGTGGTCACCCCGGGGTTGAATGATTTAGTGGTCTGCTGCAACAACAAAAATGAGGTGGGGATAAACACCACCTCACAAACAAATATTGGACAAAATGAAAGGATTGGATAAACCTAAAAATCTTCGTCGTCGTCATCTAAGTCTAAATCGAGAAGATCATCATCCTCATCGATCCAGAGATCATCATCATCGTCTTCTTCAATTTCATCCCATTCGTCGATATCTTCATGTTCGTCCCAATCTTCCAGGTCAATATCGTCACTCGGTTGATAAGTTTTGCAGCCGGTGTCCGGGTCCAGTTCAATCGCTGCAGCACTGCAATATTTTCCATCAAGGAAAAGACAATCAATATAATGGCAATGAATTCGAGGCATTTCTCCTCCTTCGAAAATTGAATAAGGGACCTTTCGGAAGCGATTTTACACCAAGTGTAATATTTCGTAAAGGTTAATCCCAAATTTGACAGGGAGATTATATCAGATGTTTTTATCCTGGACGACTACGTTTTGCTTCATAGACATTTGGGAGGCTTTCCAGTTTGGTCAAGATCTTGCTGAGCTGGGTGATCCCTTTAACCCCAATTACTAGCTTGATGACTGCCAAGTGCTGGTTCATCTTCATATTCATATCGATTAAGCCGATCGATTCATCCGAAATTACGTTCGAAATATCTGACATCAACCCCTGGCGGTCATAAGCTTTGATTTGAATAGGCACGGTAAAGGTTTTGCCCGGCAACCCCCAGGAGACTTTCACCAGGCGTTCTTTTTCGGTAACTCGCAATATATTGGGGCAATCTTGGCGGTGGATAGTTGCGCCTCTACCTCGGGTTATATAGCCGATGATTTCATCCCCTGGCATTGGGTTGCAGCACTTTCCCATGGTTGTAGCAATCCCTTTGAGACCCATCACCCGGATGGCATCTGAGGGCATAATCTCCGTTGGCGCTTCGATAAGGTCAAGTTCAAGCTCTTGATCCTTTTCAAGTTGCTCTTCTTCAATTTCAGCGATTTTATTGACCACGCGTCCAATGCCAATATCGCCGCAGCCAATCGCAACAAATAAGTCTTCTGTGGATTTTACGCCCAACTCTGGCAGGATGCCCTCCAGATCGACGCTTTTGAGCCCCAGTCGTTTGAATTCTTTTTCAAGTACCGATTTTCCCTGGGCCAAGTTTGACTCTCGGTCTTGGCGTTTGAACCACTGCTTAATTTTCGAGCGGGCGCGGCTCGTACGGACCAACCCCAAGTTGGGATTCAACCAATCCCGCGAAGGACCACCGCGTTTGGCGGTCAGGATTTCAACCTGGTTGCCCGTTTCAAGCTGGTAATCCAGCGAAACCAACTTCCCATTGATCTTTGCCCCACGGCATCGATTGCCAATTTCGGTGTGGACATAATACGCAAAATCAATCGGGGTTGATCCTGCGGGCAAGTCAATGATGTCGCCTTGCGGCGTTAAAACATAGACGCGATCTTTGAAAACATCAGATTTCCAACTGTCAACCAGGTCATCTGCGTCCTCATCATCTTGCTGCCAAGCAAAAACACTCCGCAGCCAACTAATTTTTTGCTGGTAGGAGTCTTTGATCTTTGTGCGGTCTTCTTTATAGCGCCAGTGTGCCGCAATACCGAATTCGGCATTTTCGTGCATTTCTTGAGTCCGGATTTGCACTTCCAGCGGTCTTCCATCGTCAAAAATAACCGCAGTATGTAAGGATTGATAATTGTTATCCTTACGTGCAGCAATGTAGTCGTCAAATTCACCTGGAATCGGACGCCACTTCATATGCACCACACCCAATGCTTTATAACAAGCTGTCAGATCATCAACGATCAGGCGAACCCCACGCAAATCCATCAACATCTCAAAGGGCATCCCTTTGCGGGCCATCTTTTTGTAGATGGAATAGATGTGTTTTGGTCTGCCTGATATTTTTGCCTGGATCCCTTCAGCTTCCAATTCCTCTTGGAGTCTTTTGATAATATCCTGAATTTGTGTTTCCCGATCCGCTCGGCGGTTCGCCAGCTTCTCAGCGATTTCTTTGTATTCTTCAGGAGAAACATAACGGAATGCGAGGTCTTCGAGCTCCCATTTGATTTGCCAGATTCCTAACCGGTTTGCCAAGGGTGCAAAAATATCCAGAGTCTCCTGGGCAATTCTTTTTTGTGTTGCCTGATCGAAATGTGATAATGTCCGCATGCTGTGCAGCCGATCTGCTAGCTTGACCAACACGACGCGTATATCATCACTCATCGCCAGGAATGTCTTGCGCAACGCTTCAGCAATATCCTCTTCACGAATTTTTCGGTGCGGGAGCGCTTCTTTGGTCTCGAGAGATTTACTGACAGGTTGATCCCCCCTGAGCAACTTAGGTAGATGGGTCAACTTGGTAACACCATCGACCAAACCAGCAACTTCTGGATTAAATTCCTTTTGGATCTCTTCAAGCGTAATCGGGGTGTCTTCTACAACATCATGCAGCAAACCAGAAATTATCAAATCTGGAGGAACAGATAACTCTGCCAGGATCGCTGCTACAGCCACACAATGGGAAAGGTAGGGTAATCCGCTTGGCAGCGTTTGACCCGCGTGTGCTTTTTCAGCCAAGTGATAAGCTTTTTTTATCTGCTCTAGATCAATGATGGAGTAATTTGGCGGCAGTTTTTCTAATAATTGTTCAAGTTGCATCGCGTGTCTTCTTTCACCACGTGACTAATATTGATCTAACATCATTTGAATGTGGTTGATCAAATCCATACCCGGTTGGTAATGGATCGTTTGAATGCCCAGCTCATTCGCCGCTTCAATGTTTTCAATAAAGTCATCCACGAAGAGGATTCGGTCATATGGGCAATTGATCGTGTCTGCAAGAAGGTAGTAAATGCGGGGATCAGGTTTGGCTATGCCCAAATCAGCGGAGATTAAGATATGATCAACCGTTTTTCCTTCGATAATCTGGTATTGCTCAGCCAATATTTCTCGCATCCCCACCCAAGCGTTTGATAATAAGGCAGTAGTATATTTTTCACGCTGGCTTTCAATGTACCGAATTAAATCTGAATCAATTTTATCACCTTGCCAAAAGGCAACTTGGAATTCTTTCAGTTCTGCAGGCGTGAGGTTGAGCTCTTTTTCGATATTGAGCCAGATTTGATCCTGGGGAACTTTCCCGATGGTCGATTCTGCCGCTGGTCTTGACATAAAAACCAAGGCTTCAGAACCTCCTGGTGGTAGGTTATATTTGCTTTCCAGCATTTTTCTGCCGGATCGATCCTCTGTCCGCAGGATCACACCGCCTACATCCAAAACAATAGCTTCGATCATTACTTAAGCATTTCCTCTGTTGTAAATGCCCGATGGTAGGTTAGGCTTTGTAAGATGATTTTATCCGCTTCGTCAAGTTCATTCAATACGATGTGGGTTAGCAACTGCCCGACACCTGGCCCAAACATGAAACCCTGACCGCACATCCCAACCGCTAACAGCAGTCCTTCCAATCCATCCACCTGACCGATGATGGGACTGCCATCCGGTGTCATCGGGTAAACGCCGCGCCAAACACGCCGCACCCGGATGTGTCTGAGGATGGGCATAACCTCAACCAATCGCTGGGCCGCTTTGGGTAAGAAGGCACTGGAGGCGATGGTGTGAGTTCCCAGGATCGGGGGGTCCGGGGTCATGCAAAAGATGATTTTACCGGTGGGATGCTGATAGAAATAGAAATTAGCTGATCCAGGCCTGGCACGCATGTCGACAATCATCGGGTGAAAGATGCGCGCGACTGGTTCGGTAATGGCGGCTTCATGCGAATCGGGTTCAACCGGGACGTGTAAACCAATCTTGGCAGAAAGCGGCTTCGCCCAACCACCCGCAGCATTGATGACCCAGGGAGAAAAATATTGACCACGATCTGTCCGCACACCACTCACTCGGCTGCCTTCCATAATAAAATCGATCACCGTTTCGTTGAAGTGGAACCTAGCGCCCGCCTGAGCCGCTTGTTTGTGAAAAGAGAATGCCGCTTTTAATGGCGATGCGCTGCCATCTTCAGGGGAGAAGGTGCCGCCGAGTAAATCTTTTGGATTCAGATGCGGAATTTCAGCTAGCAAGTCGCCCTGATCAAGCCATGAGATGTTGAGGTCGTTTTGTCTTTGCCAAACCACCAGGTCTTGCAGCAGTTCTGCGTGCTCCTGCGTATAGGCAACAAAGGAATAGCCCCCCTGGTGCCATTCGATATCATCACCATGCAAAGTCTCCCAAGAAGCAAATGCCTCAAGGCTGCTTTTACCTAAGTTGATCTTTGCGGGGTCTGAATGGGTGGCTCGAATTCCACCAATGGCATGTTTATTTGAGGACTGTCCAACACTTGGAAGTTGGTCGATGACCAGAGCACTTAAACCTGCTTTTGCAAGGTAATACGCTGTGGGTGCCCCAATTGAACCCCCGCCGATGATAATGATATCGAACGTGTTTTGTCCAATTACAGCCATCATCAAAAATCCTCTTGCTGATTCTTCGCCAAGATCTCGATTGGTACTTCAACAAATACAGGTCGCTGAATCGGGTCGGTGACCTCGTCTCGTTGGACCCCCTCCTCACGAAAGATCTTCCTGATCAGAGAAAGACAGGTTTTACCCCCACAGGCTCCCATGGTTGCTTTTGTCGCTGCTTTAAGCTGGTTGATGTCACGCACACCACTTCTAATCAATGTGCGAATTTCATCCGCTGTGACATGTTCACAGCGGCAAATGATTGTATCCTGTTCAGTCGTCTCCAGGAAATGATCTGTCTCATCCTCGGATGATGACCAACCTGCAACCAGTTGAATCCCTGATACCTGTGCGGCGATTTGGGCGGGGACCTGTATCTGGACGATCAGGGTGTTTGAAAATTGACGCAGCGTCCGAAGCCTGTTAACTGGATAACGCCCGAGGGGATGTCCGTCAATATCTGTTACGGTTACCACATCGCCCACATGAATAAAATCTTCTGAAAACTCTAGCGGTATAGAGACAAGCGCTTGGTCAGGATCTTTCCGCAGATCAACCAAGGTGATGGCCAATCCAGGACAAATCGCGATACACCGTTCACAGGCAATGCAATTTTTACCATCGCGACTGCTAAATTCGGGCAGACCGCGAATATCAAAGCCGTCAATTTGGATCAAACCATAAGGACACACGTTAGCACACGGGTCACAGGGAATCTCTTGCCTGCAATGCATCACTGGAAATACATCCCCTACGACATCAACCTCAGGCAATTGTAAAACTTCACCAGGGTGAGATTTGAGCACTGCCTCAAATTCAAGCCAGGATGCTGGGATTTCAGGCACATCGATTCCCAAGTGCTTCGCAATTTCAAGACCCTTAATCTTGCCAGAATACATAGCTGAAGATGCTTCAGCTATTTCACGAGCGTCACCAGCCGCAAAGACAGGTAAGCCTACCTCGTGTGCTTTTTTGAGAAACTCATCCACGGGGTCTAAGCCAACGGCGATTAACACGCAATCGCACCGGATTTCCTGTTCAGTGCCAGGGATGGGTTGGAATTCCGGATCGACCTCGGCTATGATCACACTCTGAACGCGTTCCTTGCCCCTGGCTTCAATGATCGTGTGAGACGTTAAAATCGGGACGTTAAAACGTGCTAGTTTATCTTCATGGACTTTGTAACCCCCACAACGGGGTAAGGCCTCAATTAAACCAACAACGTTAATTCCCGCCTGGAGGGCGTGGTAACCTGCAATCAAACCCACATTACCGCCGCCAACAATGAAAAGGTGATCCGCTGGACGCACCAGGTCACGGTTGACCAGGGTTTGGAAAGCGCCTGCGCCATAAATCCCGGGTAAAGTGTTGCCTTTGAAAGGTAGACTGCGTTCACGGGCACCTGTTGCCACCAGGAGAACATCCGGTTTCACCAGGATGTATTCATCTCGATCTGCTCGCCACAAGCCTACCGTTTTCTCTTCATAAATTGCTACAGCTGTTGTTTCTAACCATGTTTCTACTGATCCATATTCACTTACCTGATCAGCAAGTTTTGTCGCGATCTCAATCCCGCGCGTGCCCGCAAAGACCGCTTTCGTCGCGCCGAAAAATCGGTGGGTTTGCAAGACAAGCTTTCCACCGAGTTGGGATTTGTCATCAACCAACAGGGTTCGAACCCCTAATTTTCCCAGCTCAATGGCCGCTGATAAACCTGCCGGCCCACCACCCAGGATCAAAACCGGAAATTTTTCAATTTCGGTTTTTCCTTCAAACGGGATAACCATGCCATTTTCTGATAAATGTGCAACGTCCGGTAAGCCATCCAACGGCATCACCGATAATCCAGGAGCAACCTTGGTCATACAAGACTTGATGGGTTTTCCTTCCACCAGCACCATACATTGGGCACATTGGCCGTTAGCACAAAACAATCCTTGAGGAGATCCATCTTTGGGGTGGTGACCAAATATATCAATCCCATTCGCGATCAATGCCGAAGAGATTGTTTCACCCAGTTTTGCTGTTATGGGGCGATTCTGCCAAAAGAATTCGATGATATCACGATCAGGGATGGATAATATGGGATGCTGATTGATGCGATTGTGTGGCATGGAGACGAAAATATCCTTGTAATTAATTGGGTGAGTAAGGTTTTCGGATGATTGCCAGGCTAAGTATATCGAATCCTTTGTTTGATGCGAATTGTCATTTATCCCGTACCAATAGTACCATCAATCACCACCTACTTGTTGGCTGTTAACTAGCTTTCAGGCAAGGATTACTTGTTAAGCAGGTTTTTATAGTTTTTATATGCATTCATCCATGGCTGACCCATCCGGTGGCGGTCGCTGACTTTGATGTTTGAAAAATGTGTCATTGTTTCTAATAAGGATTCTGCAATCTTTCCCCAGTCCTCATCCGAAAAAGCGCGCTGTAATTTTTGAGACATATCACCTGCCCATTGCCATTCTAAACGATATTTATCAGCCTTAACCCAGTAACCACGTTTTTCCCAAGCTGCCACCGATTGATCAATCCCGTCTGAGATCTGCTTAAGCGCTAAGATGACAAATGCGACCATGTCCTTGGTTTTATGGTCAGGTTCTCCCTGGCGCATGAATGTGCGGATGGTGATCACAATGGCTTTGGACAATTGTTCACGCTCTTTGCCTGGCGTAGAAGTTTTGATAATTTGCGTCACACACAGCTCCTTTGATGAAATCACAATGGTTTTTCGATGGCAAATTATACTCGAACATTAATGCTTTTCTTATACGCTGATCAGGGTCGCTTATTGACGATAAATTTCCTCTCGCGTATAATTCACCTACAATTAATAGGGGAAGTGCTGGAATTGGCAGACAGGCGTGACTTAGGATCACGTGCGGCAACGCGTGAGAGTTCGACCCTCTCCTTCCCCACAGTAAGTAAAATTTTTATTTTAAAGGAATACGCATTGAAAATTGAAAAAGAAATTCTAGAAGATCGACAAGCGAAATTATCCGTTGAGTATGAATCCAAGGAGTTTGAAGGGTTTAAGCGGCGTGCAGCCAAACAAATCTCAAAGAACGCAAAAATTCCAGGCTTCAGACCAGGTAAAGCGCCTTACCAGGTGATTGTCAATCATTACGGAGAAGGTGCCATTGTGCAAGAAGCAATTGACCTTCTGATCGATGATGATTACTCGAAAATTTTAAAGGAAGCCGATATTGAGCCTTCTGGTGTGGGGACGCTCGAATCGATGGACAATTTTGATCCCCCAAAATTTATGTTAATTGTCCCTTTGGAACCTGAAGTTGACCTCGGCGATTATCGCGAAATTCGTGTGCCATACGAACCAACACCTTTTGAAACCGCTGCTGTTGATGACTACATTATGCAACTGCGGCGCAATTCAGCCACGATTGTCCCGGCGGATCGTCCCGCTCAGGAGAACGACCTGGTCTACTTCAGCCTAAGTGGAGAGTTTTTAAACCCCGGTGAAGATGAGGATGCCACGATTACAGACAAGACCCCACAGCAAGTGGTCATCCCTGAAAAGGATGAAGTCAATGACAATGAGTGGCCATACCCTGGATTCAGCCGTACACTATTGGGTGTAAACGCAGGTGATGTGGTTGAACGCCAATACACTTACCCTGAGGATCACGAAGAGGAAGACTATCAAGGCAAAACAGCCATTTTCACCGTGGAAGTTCAATCTGTAAAAGCTTTAGAATTACCAGAATTTGACGATGATTTTGTTCAAAGTCTGGGAAATTACGAAACAGCTGACGATTTTCAAGCAGCGTTGGAAAAGCAAATGCAGGCTGAACACGAAGAAAATTATGAACGGGAATACTACAATGCTGTGATGACTGAAATCACCGAAAAATCGAGCATGAACTATCCCCCACAAATGCTGGAACATGAAGAAGAACATGTTGTAGAGGATATCAAATCCCGGTTAGAAAATCAAAACTTGGATTTTGAAACCTACCTTAAATTGCGCGACACAGACGAGACGACATTCATCACGGAAGAAGTCAAACCCATTGCAAAGCTACGACTGGAACGGTCACTGATTTCGGATGCGCTGGTTGACGCGGAGGGTTTGAAGCTGAACCAGGAGCTGTTTACCGAACAAATTAATGAGGTGATGAGTGCAGTCTTCCAATCGGGGAGGGTTGAAGCGCTTCAGAAAGAAATGGGTGATGATGGGTTCTCCCGTATGATCAGTATGGAAGGGGTCACGCGAACCATCAATTTGCAATTAAGAAACCGGTTAAAATTGATCGGGACCGGTCAACCGATTCCAGAAGAAGTTGAGGAAGAAGTTGCTGAAACAACAGATGAAGAAGAGACCATTGAGTCTGTTGAGATCACAGGCGAAGTATCAGATGATTTAGCAGTTGAAACAGAACTTACTGATGAGCCCGAACCTGACTCGGTAGAGGTAACCGCTGATTCCCCTCCGGTGATTGATGATGAAATCAACCAGGAGAACGATCAAGAACCACTCGAAAGCGAAGCAACAGAACCTGCGGATGAAGAAATTCAGGATGCTGACTCGCAAGAATAAAAATTTTGGACACTATTTTAATTAATTAAGGTAAGAAGGTAAATATGAACCATCAAGATATTAACTCCCTCATTCCAATGGTTGTGGAAACCTCAGGGGCTGGGGAACGTGCCTATGACATTTACTCATTGCTGCTTAAAAACCGGATTGTATTTCTTGGGACGGCCATTAATGACCAGGTAGCAAACCTTGTTGTCGCACAATTACTGTACTTAAGCCGGGAAGACCCGGATAGCGGCATTCAAATGTACATTAACTCCCCCGGCGGCCAGGTCTATGCAGGCATGGCAATTTATGACACGATGCGCATGATCCCCAACAAGATCAGCACTGTGGCAGTTGGCGTAGCAGCGAGTTTTGGCACGGTTTTACTGGCGGCTGGTACGAAAGGTCAGAGATATGCGCTGCCCCATGCAACCATCCACATGCATCAACCCCTGGGCGGCGCCCAAGGCCAAGCATCAGATATCGAAATCCAAGCCAAAGAGATATTGCGATTAAAAGACCGCCTCAATCTTATTTTAGCGGAAGCCACCGGCCAGGATGTTGAAACGATTATCCACGACACCGAACGCGACTTTTACATGAGCGCAAAACAAGCTGTGGAATATGGGTTGGTCGATAAAGTTCTTGAACCACCGGAAAAATAACGTCAGACTGCGGAGATGATATGGTGCCGGAAAGCCCTCAGCCTTCCGGCATTTTTTAACAGGAGACAAAATGATTTCTGAACGGTTACCAAATATCCGGGGGCTGATCATCGATATGGATGGCGTGCTCTGGCACGATCATGAGCCGTTGGGTGATTTACCTGCCATTTTTTCGCAGCTTCACGATTATGGGTACAAGGTGATCCTTGCCACGAATAACAACACGCGTAACATCGATGATTACCATAATAAACTGCGAGGGTTTGGTGTCCAGCTGGAAGAGTGGCAAATTATCAATGCCGCCCAAGCTGTCGGGCGTTACCTGCAAGAAAAGTATCCTGAAGGCGCTCGTGTGTACGTTGTGGGCGAAGCCAGCCTGAAAAAGACATTGTCTGACTACGGTATGCGGGTGGTTTCTGATGACGTTCTTGATGCAGATGTTGTCGTGGCATCGTTGGATTACGGTCTGACCTATGAAAAGCTCAAGCGAGCATCTTTGATGATCCAATCTGGCAGTGATTTTATCGGGACCAACCCTGATGTTACTTTACCGACACCCGTTGGATTGATCCCAGGTGCAGGAACCGTGATCGGTGCATTAGAGATTGCATCTGGAAAGAAAGCAAAGATAATCGGCAAGCCAGAACCGGCCCTGTATGAGATGGCTCTGGGCAGGCTCAATTTATGCGCTGATGATACCCTGGCAATTGGCGATCGTTTGGAAACGGATATTCTTGGTGCGCAGGCAGCAGGCATCCACACCGCGCTGGTATTGAGCGGAGCCTCAACAGATGCGGATTTACGTGATTTTCATCCCAAACCAGATATCATCGCCCAAGATTTAACGGAATTGGTTTTTTAATGAGCGTTCAAGAAAAATTGATTCACGATTTGACATACGCTGAACTTGAACAACAAGTGTTGTCCATGGGTGAGCCGCGCTTTCGGGCTAAACAGATTTGGACAGCACTCTACCAAAATTACAAAAATGATGTTGACGAGATCAGCACCTTATCTAAGTCCTTACGGAACAAGCTGACGGAAATCTTCAATATAAATCCATTAAGAACAGTCAGAACCGTCATTTCACAGGATGGTTTAACCCAAAAGACCTTATTCGCATTACATGACGGCGTTTTGATTGAAACCGTTTTAATGGTCTACGAGGATCGCCGGACTGTGTGTATCTCCTCACAATCGGGCTGCAGCTTAAGCTGTACCTTCTGTGCAACTGGTCAGATGGGCTTTAATCGGAATTTGAGCCAAGGTGAAATTGTTGCACAGGTTTTGTATTTTGCCCGTTACCTGGCTGAGAAAGACGAGCGCGTGACAAATGTGGTTGTGATGGGCATGGGAGAGCCTTTTTTGAATTATGACCAGGTGATGGCGGCTATCTCACGGCTCAACGACCCAGATGGATTTGGATTAGGCGCACGGCGGATGACTGTCAGCACGGTCGGTGTTGTACCCCGGATCAAACAATTCGCTGACGAGAACTCACAAGTTAACTTGGCGATCAGTTTGCACACAGTACAAGATGAGCTGAGATCAGAGTTGTTGCCGATTAACAGGAAATACCCGGTGTCTCTGGTGTTAGACGCATGCCGTTATTACATCCGGCAAACCAACCGCCGTGTGACCTTTGAATATGCCTTGATCGATGGCGTCAATGATTCTATTGAAGATGCCGCTGCATTGGTGCAAAAGATCAAAGGGATGTTGTGTCATGTTAATCTAATCCCGTTAAATCCCACCCAGGGTTACGACAAACCTGGAACGCAGGCAGATCAAGTCCGTGCTTTTTATGATGTTTTAGAAAGAAACGGCATTCCCTGCACGGTGCGCCTCCGCCGCGGGATCGAAATTGGGGCAGGATGCGGGCAGCTGGCGGCTGAAAGCAAATCAGACCTTTCATAAACAGCAAATGATATAATCGGACCGAGATGAGCGATAATATATTTAATAAATGGCGTGCAGGACTTGAAAAAACGCGAAAGGTAACATTTGGGCGGATCGCAAACTTCTTAGGGACCTCCGAGCTGAATGAGGAGACCTGGGAGGATCTGGAAGCATTGTTGATCCAAGCTGATTTGGGGATGGATGCCACCCTGGCAGTAATTGACGCCCTGCAGAAAACCGTCAATGAGCAGGGCTTGACTCAGACGGAAGAACTGATCAAAGCGTTGAAGGAAGAGTTAATCAAACGATTGGCAGAACCAGAGCTCCTTGATTTCGCAGTGCATCCAACGGTAATTATTCTGGTGGGGGTCAACGGCTCTGGAAAAACGACATCGGCGGCGAAACTTGCCCGGCTTTTTATTGATGAAGGTAAGTCGACATTACTGGTCGCGGCCGACACCTATCGGGCGGCGGCTATTGATCAACTCAAAATCTGGGCAGAACGCGCTGACGTGCCAATGATCGCTGGACAACCTGGCGGTGACCCAGGCGCTGCTGCTTATGACGGGATCACGGCTGCCATTGCTCGTAATAAAGACATCGTGATCATTGATACTGCGGGGCGCCTGCATACACGTTATAACTTGATGGAAGAGATCAAGAAGGTGCACCGTGTGAGCGGCAAGGCCCTCCCAGGGGCACCACACGCCACCTGGCTGGTTTTAGACGCGACCACAGGACAAAATGCCCTCCAACAAGCAAAAGCCTTCCAGGAGGCGGTTAAAATCAACGGGGTGATCTTAGCCAAACTGGATTCTTCGGCCAAAGGTGGTATGGCGTTTGCCATCCAGGCGCAGCTGGGGTTGCCCATTTTATACGCTGGTTTGGGTGAAAGTATTGAAGATCTGCAGGTGTTTGACCGAGCAGCATTTGTTGAAGGCATTATTGAAGGTTAAAAGGAGTTCGAATGACCATTGAAAACTTAAAAATACGTCTGACGGAGGCTCATGACAAATTACTGAACTTACAGGAGCATCTTTGACTTAGTTCAAAAGAAATCAGATCTTGCTCGTTTGGAAATAGAGGCACAAAACCCAAATTTGTGGGATAACCGGGAACGCGCCCAAAACATCATGATCCGGCAGGCGGATCTCCGCAGTGAGATTGCAGCCTACGAAGAACTCAGGAAGCGAACAGAAGACACGCTTGAAATGCTCGACATCGCAGAGGATTCGATGGTAAGTGAGCTTGAGCGCGAAACGGTCAAGATAGAAATCCAAGTTGATCGTCTGGAATTAAACACCCTTCTTTCTGGTAAATATGACCGAGGAAATGCCTTATTAGCCATTCATGCAGGTGCGGGGGGGACGGATTCGCAAGATTGGGCTGAGATGCTTGAGCGCATGTATTTACGCTGGGCTGAAAGGCATAACTACCAAACCGATATTCTCGATCGCACCGACGGTGAAGAAGCAGGAATTAAAAGTGCAACGATCAGCGTGCGCGGTAACCTTGCTTATGGATATTTACGTCCGGAAAAAGGCGTGCACAGGCTGGTGCGATTGTCACCATTTGATGCGGCGCATCGTCGACATACCTCGTTTGCACTGGTTGAAGTCTTGCCTGAAATGGATGATATGGATGAGATCCAGGTACCCGCAGAAGATATCAAAATTGACGTGTTTAAATCTTCTGGCGCTGGTGGACAAAGCGTGCAGAAAAATTCCACTGCGGTCCGCCTGACCCATATCCCTACGGGAATGGTTGTAACCTGCCAAAATGAGCGCTCTCAGATGCAAAACAGGGAGAACGCCATGCGTGTGCTTAAGGCGCGCCTTTTGGAGATCAAACAAGCCGAACAGGATGAAAAAATTTCAGAGCTGCGAGGAGAATACACCAAAGCAGAGTGGGGTTCGCAGATTCGCTCGTACGTACTACACCCTTACCAGCTGGTAAAAGATCACCGTACGGATTTTGAGATGGGCAATACCCAAGCAGTGTTGGATGGGGAATTGGACCCGTTTATCGAAGCTTTTTTGCGCAAATCAGATTGAGTGTTCAATCGAGGGCACGCGCTAGCTTGACCATATCCATTGAAATTTCTTTGGTCTTTCCAACCACTTCCTCTAATGGCGTGGTGGTAATTGCACTTTTGTTTAAACCAACCAACACACCGTAATCCTCGCGATCGATCGCTTCAATTGCACCATTCCCAAAGCGGCTGGCCAGAATGCGGTCAAAAGCACCTGGGTTCCCACCACGCTGGACATGCCCCAAGATCGTTGCGCGAATTTTAAATCCCAACCGGTCTCTGTGCTTTTCAAAATAATTGATCAGGGCTTCTGCGTTGTACTTAGCACCTTCAGCCACAACAATTATTGCATGTTCCTTACCATGCTGGTAAGCTAAATCAAGGGTTTCGGCAACTTCTTCAGGATCCGTCTCGACTTCCGGGATGAGGATGTACTCAGCGCCACCAGCAATACCAGCCATTAGGGCAATGTACCCGCATTTCCGCCCCATCACTTCAAGCAGGAACGCTCTCTGGTGAGATGAAGCGGTGACTTTCAGCCGGTCTATTGCCTCTAGGGCGATGTTCAGTGCGGTATCGACACCGATGGTAATTTCGGTGCCGCATAGATCATTGTCAATGGTTGAGGCGATTCCGACTACTGGAAACCCCAATTTATGTAATTCATAACTCCCCGTCTGCGACCCATTGCCGCCGATTACAACCAGAGCATCAATCCCAATTTGACGTAATGTGCGGATTGCTTTCAGCCGACCAGCATCGGTGTAGAATTCTTGGCAGCGCGCAGATCCAAGGATGGTGCCGCCTTTGTTGAGGATGCCGCCCACATCCCGCGTACCCATCGGACGAATATTGCCTGAGATCAGTCCGGCATAGCCGTTGTAGACACCAAACATGCTCCATCCTTTTGAAACCCCACACCGAACAACAGCCCTAATTGCTGCATTCATCCCAGGGGCGTCGCCGCCGCTTGTCAAAACCGCAACATGTTTCATTGTTCCTCTCCTTGATAAATAAACCTCATAATTGCTCTGACCAAATTGATATTATAATATAACTCAGATAATAATTATAATCATTAATTCATCAATGATGGTACAGACATCAGAAAGGTGTTAAGTATAACCATGAAAAAAATATTCGATGAATTTAAAGATTTCATCATTAAGGGGAATGCCATGGATCTTGCGATTGGCATCATCATCGGATCTGCTTTCAGTGTTGTCGTCAACTCGATCGTTGAGAACCTCCTGATGCCGCCCTTAGGGCTTTTATTAGGCAGAGTGAATTTTCAGGATTTATTTATCGTACTAAGGCAAGGCGAACAAGCGCTCCCCCCCAATGCAACGCTTGCCATGGCAAAAGAATTAGGTGCAGTAACCTTTAATTACGGTCAGTTTCTGACAGATATTGTCAGTTTCATCCTGTTGGGATTCGGCGTATTCCTGATCATCAAAGCGATTAATAAACTCAAACAAAAGCCAGAAGAACCAACAGCGCCAACAGAAAAAGATTGCCCATATTGTCTGAAAAGCATCCCCATCAAAGCCACCCGATGTCCTTTTTGCACCTCGCAACTTGAGTAACAAGAAAGGCTGAGATTGACGAAGGATATACTGGTCGCCATCCTTGAGGATGATGTTTTTTCCCGCAACTGGATGGCACTGCTGATGGTGCGCGATTGGCGCACGCGAGTTATCGGTGAGTTTTCAACTCGGACTGACCTGTGTGCATTCTTAGAGAATTCTCCACCCAAGATTGATGTCTTGATCCTAGATGTTGACCTGTTTGGAGAATTCTTCACCATTCAAGAAATCTGCCAGATCCTAGCCTCAAATAACCAGTCGGCCAAAATTCTGCTTACGGGAATCGAGCCAGACCCAAAAATCATCCGCGAAATCCATGATGACCGTGTGCACGGCTACATTCTGAAGGGTGAGATTGGGTATTCATTGAGCTGGGTGATTACTTTTGTTTATGACGGCTATTGGGTCTTAACCCCTGGTGTTCGAAATGTTATGCTCAAATTACCACCCAAAGCGCTCGTATTGGACGGACGCAAAAACATCCCTGGGTTTACGGATCATGAGGCTGAAGTGGCACGCATGGCTTTTATTTTTAGTGTGGGAAGGCGTGATTTAGCAGATGAATTACGAATCACAGAGCAGTGGAGTTATGGGTTGGTCAGCGAATTATACAAAAAGATGGGGCTTACGGAAATCATCTCTGGTGAAGTGGACTTGTTTGACTATATCGGCGAAAGCGCAATCATCAGGAAGAAATTTGATGACATCATCGACCAATTGGGGACATCAAAAAAAGCAAGGGATATGGAAACGCTGGCGTATCATTTATTGACGATGCCAGTAATCATCCAATAACAAAGAAGGCTGCCATGCATCGGCAGCCTTTTTTATTTAAGTTATTTTTATTTTCAAGGTTGAACGACTCGTCCCATGAAGAGGATTGTGTTTGTGCGTAGGTGCCTGATCATGAACATAAACGGTCGATCAATCACTAATGAAATGGGTTCTTCTGGCATGGCCGAGGTGACACCGATGATCACAGCCGTAGCTGCTGCAGCTTCTGTGCCTTCTTCATCAACGGTGATGGTCGCTTTGTGCAGAACATCGGTGATCATCAGCTCTTCTTCCTCGGTGATGCCCGAAAAATCCGCTCGATCTGGGTCAAATGCGTCACCCATGCCCAGGGCAATTAAGGGATCGTTGGCGTCGACACTTGACTCAAAATCAAACTTAGGCATTTCCAAGTCGACACGCTCGAAGGACATCCCCGACAGGATCTCCGATAAGTCTTCCAGGGTGAGAGAGGCTTCAAAGTCTTCATAAGCGTCCGCATCGGGTACCAGCAGGGTCATCACGAAATCGCTGCTGAGGTAAGGTAAATTCAATGCCTGGTAGTTTTGCCCCTGGTGATATAAGAAACGTTCACCATAAAGCTTCATCATTTCAACAGATATTTCCGAACCGTCTAAAGCGTAGAAAGGCGCTTGAGCGGTTGCATTTTGGCTGAAAGGGTGCAGCCATGAGCCGTTGAAGTAAATCGCATTTGCCAGTACGAGCCGGGTTAGTGGATCTATGGCGCCTGCGGGGATCAAATCTTCAATTTTTTCTTCCGTCTCCTCAGCTACCCACTTATTGATTGCATTGCGTGCGCCTTCTGGATTTTGCCTGTAATCGACGCTGTAAACCCCAGCACCGTAATGCTGGGCTAGGATATCCAGGAAGTCGGCTTTAAAGCTGTAATCCGACTGCCCCCAGATCGAATTTGCAATATTGAGCTGGAATTGATCGCCCTCCATCTCATCCTGGCCGAGCTCTTGGGATGCTTCAATGGCTAACAACAAGGCATTGAACGCGCCATGGACCTCGTTTTCAGGCAGGGTCATCTGCAACGCGTCCAGCATTCCTTCCCGTGTCGAAGTTTCAGCACCAGCCAATGTCATGCTCAAAGCGAGGGACAGGCTGAACGGTGAAAAGATGATGTTCCCGTCTGTATCCCTGATTTGGTTAAAGAATTCCAATGCGAATGCAGTATTGGCTTGAGCCAGGGATTGCACTTGTGCCTCATCAACGGCAGGGTTGATTTCCCGCGCCAGCTCGCTTTTGATGAAACCAACGGTTTTTTCACCATTGCCGTTATCGACGATGGTTTCTCCTGGCTGGCATGCCGCTAGTACGATCAGCGAGATGAACACTAAACTCAGTATCAATTTTTTCATTTATCCTCCAATCTTATTTTCTTTTCTGGTGCTTAGACGCATGATGGTCCGGTTTTGTTCCCGTTTAGACGCGCTGTTGATTAATATATTCTGTGAAATTTCACAGTGAACGGGCAGCACCATCAATATTAAATGTACCCAATACGAAAAAAGGCCGCAATTTCCAAGCGGCCTAATGTCGTGATTGCTTATTTCAGGTTAGGGTTGGACAACACGCCCCATGAAAAGGATGGTCCCGGTGGGTTGGTGTTGAATGAAGAACAAGAAAGGTCGGTCAATTACCAGGGAAATGGGTTCACCGATCGGGGCAGACTTAATGCCCACAATCACAGCTGTGGCTGCAGCGGCTTCGGTGCCCTCTTCATCAACCGTGATGGTCGCCTTTTGCAGGACATCTGAGATGTGAAGATCTTCAACATCAGCCATCCCTTTGAAATCGGAAAGATCAGGATCGAAGGCTTCAGCCATCTCCAGTGTTTTGAGGGCGTCATTAGCATTGATGGTGGTCTCAAAATCAAATTTTGGCATTTCCAGGTTGATGCGTTCTGACACCATTTTGTTCATCAACGTCTCTAGCAATTCGACCGTGAGTCGATCTTCAACAGTGGTGAATGACCCGTGATCCGGGACAATCAATGTCATCACAAAATCTCGACTTAGATAGGGCAGGCTAATCACCTGGAGTTCTCCCTCTTGCAGGTAAAGCAAGTGTTCGTCAAACAACTTCATCATATCAACACGGATCTCATCCCCACCAAGTGTGGTGAAAGGCCCAGGCTGTGTCAACCCTTGATCAAAGGGATGGAACCAAGAGCCTTTGAAGTAGATGGCATTGGCTAACACCAATCGCGTTAATTGTGTGATGGTGTCAGGTGGGATCAGGTCTTTGATTTTTTCTTGGGTTTCATCTTCCACCCAGTCGTTAATTGCAACCCGTGCCAGTTCAGGGCTGGCAGCGAAATTCACCGTGTAGATCCCTGCGCCATAGTTCAAAGCAATCCGGTCTAAAAAGGCTTGCTTGAAATTGAAACCTTGCTGACCCCAAATCGAATTAGCAATGCTGAGCTCGAAGCTCCCGCCTTCCGACCCCTCATCGATGGCTTGAGAGGCTTCAATCGCCAGCATCAATGCATTAAGGGTCGGATGGATTTCACCTTCTTCTAAAGAAAATTGGAGCGCATCCAGCATTGCATCACGTGTGGTTGTTTCAGCGCCAGCCAGTGTCATACTTAAGGCCAGCGAGAGGCTGAAGGGGGAATAGACCAGGTTGCCTTCTTCTGAACGGATTAAGTCATAAAAAGCTAAAGCAAAAGCGGTATTGTCACTGGCAAGTGACTGGAGTCGACTTGGTCCCACATCAGGCGCTAGTTCACGTTCGATATCGCTGGAAAGGAAGCCTTTCATCTGATCTCCTTCATTTGACGGGATAATGTCTTCTATCCCCTGGCAGGCAGATGCAACCAATAAGGTCAGGCCAGTGAGGATGATTATGACATACTTCATGGTCAGTCTCCTTTTTGCTAACGGTTCGGCTCATTTTATTAACGAAACTGACCCATATTTTGTTCCTAGCTGATGACACCTGAATTAATTAATCCCGAGAAAGGTGTTTGAGCATGACGTTAATACCGGGAGTTTACTGTAAGCGATCCACCAGGATCACCCTGGCAGGAGCACCCTCACAGCCAGGTAAACTGATTGGCAGGCAGTAAAGCTCATAAATCCCAGCTGGGATGTTGGATAAATCTAAACCCTCTAATAGTACAATTTCCTTCGTTAGCAAAGTCTGGTGCGGGGTCAGCGTCTCATCAAATGGTGCAATCGAGAGATAATCAACCCCGATCAAGTCCAGCCCTAACGCCGCAAGAAATTCAGCACCGGACTTATCGATACCCACATAATCCATTCGAAATTCGTTGGGGCTTGTGCGCCATAATGATGAATTTCGGGTGCGAAACAAAACTTTCCGAGAATCCTTTAGCAGATCAAACGCTGGGTGGATTTGGAGTGCCAGCTCAGATATGACATTAACTGAATCATCCATTTGCATCAACAAAACTTCACCGACCAGCTTTTCCAATGGAATCTGACCGACGGTTTTCCCGCTGTCAATGAAATGTTTTGGCGCGTCAATATGAGTCCCAGTGTGAACGCTCATGGATATGTGGGTGATATTGGCCAACTCACCTGAAGCTATAGCTGATACCTGCTGAAGATCAACCGCAGGATCACCCGGCCAGACCGGCATTTCGGGCGTGATTGGTACACTGATATCAAATATTTTCATACATCACCTCTGTTTATAATAATCAATTGCGATCGGGAAGATGCGGGAGAGCAGCGCTTGACGCTCTATAGGTGTCATCGGGCGGGGTCGGGCATAATCTTCCAGCATGGTGGTGAGCAGTTCAACGCTGACCAACTGTCCATCATAAAAAACTAGCCGGTCGATAAATGCTTCACGCGTTCCTGGCATCAACCTATCGTTGTAAAAAACTTCCATTTGGTCAAAAAACAAATTTCCTAAGCCATAATGGATAAAGGCGCGATCAGAAAACACCATGTTCTTGGGCGTGTGCGCCTGGCTGCCGCTGACCACCACCGCGCCAGCATCGGCTAACTTGAGAAAGTCTGCTTGCATTTTAGGACTGGGATAGGCGGTGTAGTCTTCAAAATACTGCAATGTAATGATGGGCAGATACCCCTCAGCCCGTAAGGCTTGAATTTCGTCGAGCATCCACTGGTAATCCCCGCAGGGAGCTGATCCCGGTTTTGACTCGGTTGCCCAGGCAATCGGTGGACCTACCGGGTTGCAGCCAAGGAAAGCCAGCCGGTTACCATTGTGGGTGACCAAGGCAGAAGAACGCGCATCAGCTAGATCCCAACCACCCGCAAAGAAGGCCCAATCGCGTTGTTCGTACATCTCCAAGGTCAGGTTCATCGCTGGGATGCCATAATCCAGCAGGTGGTTGCCACTGAGTTCGATAATATCTGCAGAGATGTATTCCAGCAATTCAACTCGCTCAGGTGACGAGCAAAAGATCAAATCAGGCTGAAATGGATCTGGATTGGGGCAGTTTTGTGCAAAAGACACTTCATTACTGATGTGAACCAGGTCTGCAGCAGATAACCAGGCGTGAATATCCTTACCAGGGTAGGTATTGCCATAGATCTCCATGCGATAAGCTGTGGCGCGGGTCAGCGCGGTCACCCCGGTCATGATGAGCACAGTGCGCATATCTCGGTCATAATTACTTTCAGGCAGAGTAACGCCAAAGTCTGTCAAAGCGCTTTCTGCCCAAATAACTGCCGAAAGGGGATAGGTTTCCGGTGAAAAATGATCGTCAATAGGTGAAAGGCCATCGATACGCAGAACTTTCCAATGAGCATCCAGTTCTTCAAATGGGAGGAAGGACAGAAAAGGTTGATCAGTGAGCGCTTGCTTGGCCAGCTCTTCGGCTGTCACCACCTTGACCATTGACCCATCTGGGGTCCCAAATAATGTTTCCATCACGGTAAAAGTCTCTTGGGTGACTAAAATCCGTGAAATTGGAAAACCATCCTGTATATTGCCTTCCCATAAAGCAACCAGGTCGTCAGATGAAATACCATCCGTCAGCGTATAAAACGGCGCGACCAGGACGTAAACCCACAAAACAGGGTTTCTACCGACATCCTCAACGCCTAACCTGTCAAGGAGAATGCGCACATCCGCAGCTTGTTTATCCTTCACCAGGTCGAATCGTCTCCCATCCAGGTTTAAATTAGACAGGAACTGTTCTGACACCCCAGGATGTAAAAAGAGCTTTAACCGGTTGTCGGATGGGCTGTCTGTGAGGATAAAGGAATCCGTCTCTGCTGGCACAGGTGTTTGCGCAGTGACCGGATCTTCAGCCGACAACTGGCTGGTAGTCAGTGTTTGTTGCCAGTCGAAATATCGTGACGCGAAATCATATTGACTGGCAGATGGCTGCTCAGGCAACACGCATCCGGAAAGAGCTGAGACAACAATCACCATTAAAACAATGGATCGCCGTTTTAATTTGCCCATAAACAATTTACCTGTTCAAAGTGTTTGTTCAATCAATCTACAGATTTGATTATACATGACTCAATTGCCACCAAGCTGATAGGACTTGATAGTAAAATTCTGTATAATCAAGCTGATAATTTCGGAAAGGAATATTACTTATGCGCGAAGTTGCGGTGATTGGCATCGGTCAGACCAAAATTGATGAACATTGGGATAAATCCCTGCGCGAGCTCGCGGGTGAAGCAGCACTGGCTGCCATGGCTGAAGCACAGGTATCGCACGTGGACAGCATCTATGTGGGCAACATGCTATCCGACATCTCAAATTTACAGGCGCATCTGGGGAGTATGGTCGCAGATTGGATTGGGCAGAGGTTCACAGATGCTGTAAAAATTGAATCTGCCTGCAGCTCGGGCAGCGCAGCATTCAGGGCAGGCTATCTGGCAGTGGCTTCCGGTGAGGTAGATGTCGTCTTGGTGGTTGGGGTGGAAAAGATGACGGACTCACCCGTAAGTGAGATCACCACCGCCCTGGCAACGGCAGCAGATGCCGACTGGGAAGTGGATCACGGATTATCGTTTGTTGCGCTGAATGCATTGATCATGAAACGTTATATGTACGAATATGGTTGGCAAAGTACTGATTTTGCGGAATTTGCCATCAACGCACATGCCAATGCTGTGCATAACCCATACGCTCGTTTTCGCAAGGCAATCACAGAATCCAGCTTTAAAAACTCACCCATGATCTGTGACCCGATTAACCTCATGGATGCCTCACCGGTAGGTGACGGTGCTGCAGCGGTCGTCTTAGCATGTTCAGATATGCTGCCTTCAAACGCATCCAAGATCATTGTGGCTGGTTCATCTGCGGCAACAGATTCAATCGCCATTCACAGCCGAAAAGCACCTCTGAGGCTTTCAGCAGCTGAATTATCCACCCAAAAAGCTTACGAACAGGCTGGAATTGGTCCACAAGATATCGGTGTTTTTGAGTATCATGATGCTTTCACGATCATGGCAGCCTTGTCACTTGAAGCTGCAGGTTTTGCGGAACCTGGCCAAGGGCCTGTGCTGGCAAAAGAGGGCGAGATAAAAATAACCGGGCGCATCCCAGTGGCCACTTTCGGCGGCTTGAAAGCCCGGGGGCATCCAGTCGGGGCAACTGGTATTTATCAAATTGTTGAAGTCGTCCAGCAGTTGCAAGAGAAAGCGGGAAAAACCCAAGTCACCAACCATGATTTTGGTATGACCCAAAATATCGGTGGGAGCGGTTCAAATATCGTCACCCATATTCTAAAACGTGTCAATTAAACAAAAAAACGAATTACCTTCAGTCTAGGTTGTTTTGAGAATCGGGGGCAATGCGCGTGTATAATTGATTCATCAGTCCGTCTTTACTCAGGAGGATCATCAATGTTTGAGTTCCACGTTTCCCGGCTAAGCAGAGATAAGTATGATTTCGACCAGACGCTTTTTAAATTTGACGGGAATGTGATTTTCGCTAACTTCCTGGCCGCGCGCGAATTTGCACAAAAGATCAACCAAAAGCGGGATTTGGTTAATTTCCCTGAACAGGCAGTCAGGGCTGGTGAGATCAACGCCATGGGGTTGATTGATGAAATCTTGCACCTGGTCACCGCACGTTACCGCCAAAACGTCGCTCCTGGCATAATGGCAGAGGCGTACCAGGATTTACGTAAAGTATTGGGGGAGTCCAAGCTTGACCAAGCTCTCGATAGATTCTCTCAAGAATTTCCCCCTGTGGCTGTTTATCGTGGGATAGTCGACCCTCAGACTTATCTCCAGGGCACAACAGATGATATTTCCCATAAGTACCTGGTCTTAGAAGAACTGTTGATGTTGTGGGTAACCAATAAAAATCCTGCTGTGGCACCCTTTTCAGAACTATTTGATGATGCCCTGCTGTCTCAAACCACGGTCTATCGCCAGATCATCGAACAATTGGGGCGCTTTTTCAAGGAAAAGCCCTATTTTGGTCCAGATAACCAAGACCTGGTCACATTGTTACGCAGCCCGGCCATCGAAGAGCCGAACTCCTTAACCGGTCAATTGGACTATATCCGACGGAAATGGGGGTATATGATCGGTGATTTTCTATATCGGTTATTGAATTCCATTGACCTGATCAAAGAAGAGACCAAGGCTATCTTCACCGGTCCTGGACCAACACAAATATTAAGCTTTGAGTATGCCGAGGAAGCCGAAAATTTCAGTCCCGATAGCGACTGGATGCCTCGCACGGTGATGATTGCTAAGAATTCCCATGTTTGGCTCTACCAGCTCTCAGAGAAATACCAGCGGAATATCAAACGTCTTGATCAGATCCCTGACGAAGAATTGGATCGATTGGCGCAGTGGGGATTCAACGGGTTGTGGTTGATTGGCTTGTGGGAGCGCAGCGATGCTTCAAAACGGATCAAACAGCTGTGCGGCAACCCTGAAGCGGTTGCATCCGCTTATTCATTGAAAAATTACAACATTGCCCAAGTATTGGGTGGGGAAGAGGCTTATCAAAACCTGAGAGACCGTGCCTGGCAGAGAGGCATCCGTTTGGCCAGCGACATGGTCCCGAACCACATGGGGATCGATTCGGATTGGGTGATCAACCACCCGGATTGGTTCGTCTCGCTGCCGTACAGCCCATTTCCATCATATTCCTTCAGTGGTACTGACCTAAGCCCGGTTGGCCACGTGGGGATTTTTATCGAAGATCATTACTACGATCGGACGGATGCTGCGGTCGTGTTCATGCGAGTGGACCGTCAAAATGGTGATACACGGTTTATTTATCATGGAAACGACGGCACCAGTATGCCGTGGAATGATACAGCACAGCTGGATTATCTCAACGCTGGTGTGCGTGAAGTGGTGATCCAGACCATTTTGCACGTAGCCAGGAAATTCCCCATCATTCGGTTTGACGCGGCCATGACCCTGGCAAAAAAGCATTACCAGCGGCTGTGGTTTCCGCAACCGGGAACAGGTGGGGCGATTCCCAGTCGAGCTGAACACGGGCTGACCAAAGAAGCCTTTGACCAGGTCTTTCCCAAGGAATTTTGGCGCGAAGTGGTTGACCGAATTGCGCAAGAAGTGCCAGATACACTTTTATTGGCAGAGGCTTTCTGGTTGATGGAAGGCTATTTTGTGCGCACCCTGGGCATGCACCGTGTTTATAACAGTGCCTTTATGAACATGCTGCGCAATGAGGAGAACTCAAAATATCGCTTGGTGATCAAGAATACCTTGGAGTTTGATCCTGAAATCCTCAAACGGTATGTCAATTTTATGAACAACCCCGATGAAAAGACGGCGGTGGACCAATTCGGAAAGGGTGATAAATATTTTGGCATCTGCACGTTGATGGCCACCATGCCCGGTTTACCAATGTTTGGGCACGGTCAAATTGAAGGTTTTGCTGAAAAGTACGGTATGGAATACTATCGGCCATATTGGGATGAGCAACCAGATCAGTACTTGATAGAGCGTCACCAGAGAGATATCTTCCCGCTGCTGAAACGACGTGATCGCTTTTCGGGGATTGAAAAATTCTTACTGTTTGATTTTTATTCCAGCCAGAACCAGGTGAATGAAGACGTTTTCGCATATTCAAACGGCACCGGGAGCAAACGGGGCCTGGTGATTTATCATAATCATTTTGGGTCAACCCGCGGTTGGATAAACACATCAGCTGCCTATCTAAATAAACAATCTGGCCGTCTAGAAAGCAAGCAGCTCTATGAAGGCATTAATATCCAGGGACATGCAAATCATTTCGTGATCTTCAGAGATTCATCCTCAAACCTGGAATTCATCCGTTCAAGTGAAGAGATCAGGCATCGAGGCTTATACTTTGAGCTAAATGCTTATGAACATCATGTTTTTCTCGATTTTAGGGAGGTTGCAGACAACCAATACGGTCAGTATGCCCAGCTGGCACAGTATCTTAATGGTCGCGGCGTTCCCAGTATTGAGGAAGCTTTACAAGAATTAATGTTAGCGCCTATTCTTAACCCTGTAAGGGAGTTGATCTCAGAAGAACAGCTTGAAAGCCTTTACCAGGCACGATTGCTGGATGCACAATCCAAGCTGAAAGCAGAGCTGCTCACTATCCATTCTGAGAAATTCAGGCATTTGATGGACTCAGTCAACCATTTCATCCAAACACAGACGGATATCACCCCAATTGTTCGTGAAGAAAACCATGGGTTGGAAGCCATGCTTAAGTTGTCTGTGTTTGAAGAACATTTCCCATTCCCAGGCTCAGTGAAGTATGCCGAAACGTTAAATTTCATCCAGGCTGGATTGGATGCAGAAGCCTGGACTTGGTATGTGTTGTTCTTGTGGAATGATTTGCGATTATTGGGTAAATCTATCACTTCTGAACCACAATTCGCTGAAATCAGCCGCAGTTGGCTGGATGAATGGGGCATCTTTAGAGTAGTAAGGCCCGAGCTGGAAAGCTTGGGTTTGGATCCAGGACAGGTACACCGTGCAGAAACCATTCTGAAATTGCTCATTCGACAGCAGAATTGGGTTAAAACAGTTCCAGAAAAAACCGAATTGGCGTTGATCGAGGTTTGGTTCTCCGAAGAGGAGATCCGTAATTTTCTGAACATTAACCGCTATCGCGGCCAGTTGTGGTTCAATAAGGAAGCCTTTGAGGACCTGATGTGGTGGATGATGACCATCGCGTTGGTCCAGCTCATATCAGACCCAACCAAGAGCTTGCCAGAGGTGGTTGAATTGCTGTTTGAGGCTTACGAACGGATCAAAACGATCCTGGTTGCAGAAGGGCAGTCAGAGTATCAGGTCGAAAAACTACTCGAGGGATTAAAGTAAGAGATATTCTCTTCCGTAAAATCTTGCATTCGCAAGTAACGTTCAGAAAATACCGTATCGCCGCGCAACCCCGTCCGTTGGTCCTTGACTTTCCTCAACAAGGCCAACGCTTTGGGTTTTAAGTCCACACCGGTGACCTGCTTGGTGAGCCAAACAGCTTGTGCAGCATAGGCAATATTGTTTTGAGGTTCAATGCGGTGAAACTGGTCATGGAACCAGCCGCAGGAGGTAAAGATCCGTTGACGTTCATATTGGGCTGCTAAAAGCATACCAATTTTGGTGACATCATTTTCATCAAGCGGTTGAGAGATGAATTGGCTGAGCAGGGCTTCAAGGCTGACCTCACCTAAGAAGACATGAATATAAGCGTTGCGCAACTGCCAGATTCTGCGGGTGTAACGTCCTAGATAAACCTGGTACTGATGGTCCAGCTCTTCAGCTAACTTATCTAAAGCCCAACGGAGTGGTGCTTTCCATATAGCATCAGGTGTGCAATTACATTCACCCATCCAGCGGACAATGCCATGGAGACAGCTCCAAGAGGAAAATTCAGATAGCTCAGCATATTTCTCCGGTTGATGTTGTGATAACCACAGACCTGGGTAGGTGATCTCAATCTCCTGCTGGTTAAGTGCCCCGTTAAGCATATAAGAAAGGAATTTATCCCGAAACGATTTGTGATGACCATATACTTCGCCATCAGAGGCGATTAAAAGCATGCGTTTTTGAAATTCATCAGATGACTCTAAGATTGGAAGGATCTTATCATTGACAAAATACTCGGCGTTTCGCGTAGTATCGGATACAAAGCTAACCATTGTACTCAAACTTTGATGGTAAAGAAACACAATCATCGGCTTACGTTTACCTGGCAACTCAATCAGGAAGGGTTGATCACCTAGTTCGTTGTCTGGTGCCTTAACTTGCCAGGGTGCCAGGATGGTAAATTGGATTTTGTTGTCAGCAAGGAAAGCGAGGGTTTCTAAGTCGACTGCGGTTTCTGGCAACCACATGCCAGCCGGGGAGTGACCGAAACGATGCTCAAAATCAGAAATGCCCCACTGAATTTGTGTCACTTTGTCACGTTTATTCGCCAGGGGTAGGATCACATGATGATACGGCTGGGCCATGCCGTTTCCAACGCCATTCCTCTCAAACGATTGTCTTTCCTGGTCAATGATGGCCTTGTAAGTTACAGGGTCATAAGACTCCATCCACTTAAACAAAGTTGGGCCTACATTAAAACTGACTTTCGCAAAATTTCCCAGCTCTGCATTGGGTTTGTAGCACTCTGCATGGATTCGCTCATTCCAGTTTCGATAAGGCTCTGACCCAATTTCATCAGGAATCAGACCAGAGAGTGGATCATCGCGGGGTGGTTGGTAGAAGTGTCCATGGACACAGACAGCATTTAATCCCATCGTGTTATTGTTCGCTTTCTTTTTATGATTAAATTAAGGATATGTTTATGGAATTTTTTCCCCTCAAGATGTCCTAACCGTTGGTTCATCCTTGCTGGGATCAGGCTGTACACCCGTGGCAGCACATCCAATGCGGTGGTGCGATTGGTTGCCAGGTAATCCAACCAAAAAACTGAGGTGGGAAAATTAGGTGTGATGATCTCCAAGAATTCAGTAAACCTGTTAAGAAAAACCGGGGGAACGCCAATGTAATGCCGTTTAAGATTGATATTTTCTGCAATCAGCATGCAGATTTCTTTGAAGCTTAGATATTCCGGTCCACCGACTTCGATTGTTTCGTTCAGTGTCTGAGGCATATCCAGTGACCAGGCCATCACTGTTGCCAGGTCTTCGACCCAAATTGGCTGGAGCAATACTGAACCGTCATCTGGCATCATCACGAAATAGGGAGAAACAGTCAGAAGAAACGCGAGCCCATTCGAAAAATGATCTCCTTCCCCGTATGCCATGGCTGAGCGGAAGATGGTGTAGGGGAGTTGTGATGATTTAATGGCGTGTTCTGCGATCGCTTTGGCTTTCAACAGGGGGTAAGCAGAAGAACGGTCCGCACCGAGGTGACTTACATAAACAAAACGCTCAATTTTCGCCTGGGTCGCCGCCTCAACAATCGCCTGGGTCCCCTGGATATCTACTGAGGATAATTGAGCCTGACGGCCCAGGGATTCAGCACTGGCAAGGTGATAAATGACATCCACACCCTTCATCGCTGCCCGCAAACCCTTGGCATCTGTCAGACTGGTGATCGCCACATCTAAAGGGATCCCTTTGGGAATATTTGGAGATTGTTTTGAAGGACGAATCAAAAGCTTGATTGGATAACCAAGGTTTGAAAGATGCCGGATGAGGACATTTCCGATGAAGCCTGTTCCACCGGTGATCAGTATCATAACAGCAGAATTATAGCAGAAATCGGTGATTGCATTGGCACAACCCTTGCACGTAAGTCCACATGAATAATGGATCATAGATTGAGGGTTGAAAATGGCTGACAAATCTCCACAACTTGGATTTTCATACTTTACAGAGCCTGAATACCTGTTAGCTCAACATCTCCACATCTGGATGCCAATGCTGCATAAATGGGGCGGGAAATACGTCGTTCTACAAGCAAACTTCGATCTTGCAATCCCTGAAGATGTGTTTATCAGCGCACAAAATAGCGGGTTGGAACCATTCGTGCATTTCAATGTCCATTTACCTTCTGCCAGGGCGTTCAATGATGCATCTGCGATGATAGATATTTATAAAAAATGGGGGGTAAAGAATATTATCTTGGGTGATAAACCCAATGTTAAAAACGCCTGGCCAATCGCTAGCTGGCATTTCGAAACCCTGGTCGATAAGTACTTGGATCGGTTCATTCCACTTGCTAATCATGCTGTGCGGATTGGCCTTAACCCGATCTTAGCGCCTTTACTGCCTGGCGGAGATTATTGGGATTGTGCTTTTCTGGAACTGCTTTTAGAAGGTTTAAAGCAGCGTCAAATGGACCAACTCATCGAACGGTTGACACTGGCCAGTTACGGTTACACCTTTCACAGGCCTCTCCTGTGGGGTGAGGGCGGACCAGAACGTTGGTCAGGGTGCAAACCCTATCAAACCCCGGAGGGACACCAAGATCAAATTGGTTTTAATAACTATGAGTGGGTCCAAGCCTCCAGCCAGCGCATAATTGGTAAAAGATTACCCGTACTGATCCTGGACGCAGGACGACCCAGCCCTTCGTTAGAGTCAGTCGTGGATAATGGCGCGATTAATTCGATACAAAACCTGGTCAACGCTTACCGGATGCCCCAAACTTTAAATCCCGATCTTTTATCAGAAGTGCCAGCGCTAAATGATCTGGTAATGGGATGCACTTTCGGCCTGGACACCTTCAGAAGCCTTTTGGGCGATGAGTTCTCAATTGAATCGCTTAAGAAGGTGTTTTTTGGCGATTCTTTTATTAAAGTTAAAGCTGTTCCTGGGTCAGGGGATGTTAAATATCTCAAACATTATTTACTGCTACCGTCTTATGCATCGGGCGTGCCTGATGTCATTTTAAATAAAGTCCGGCCGCTGATCAAAAAATATCAACCCACCGTTGGATTTTCAATGGATGAGGCGGCTTTTGCAGCAAAAGTAAGTGTCTTTCCGGATCCCTTTTTATTCCCTGATGAAATAATTAACCAACTCAGGGCAGCAGGCTGCCAGGTGGAAATCTTGCCTGATTCCGGAATAGAAATTGCAACACAGATACAAGAATCATTAGTAGAGTGAGGATTACATGGACCAAGAAACTTCACCCATTTCTGTAAAGCGCACACCAATTGAAGCGCGGCCACCCAAGATCAAAGTGATTGGTTTGGGCGGCGGCGGTTGTAATGCTGTTAATCGCATGATTGATTTTGGCATGAAAGGCATTGAGTTCATCGCGTGCAATACGGATAAACAAGCTTTAGAAAGCTCTCTGGCGGATGTAAAAATCCAATTAGGGCCAAAATGCACACGCGGCCTGGGTGCTGGGGGTTTGCCAACCATTGGGGAAAAAGCCGCTGAAGAAAGCTTCCAAAGCCTGGCCGACGCCATGGATGGCGCTGATATGGTGTTCCTGACTGCTGGTATGGGTGGCGGGACAGGCACTGGTGCAATCCCTGTCGCAGCAAGGGTTTCTAAAACGATTGGCGCAGTAACGATTGCTGTAGTCACCACACCATTTGCTTTTGAAATGGGGCGACGTCAGAAAAATGCGGCAATTGGGCTGCAAAAGCTGCGTCAATTTACGGATACGATGATCACAGTCTCGAATGACAAGTTGTTAGAGGTAGCGCCGCCTCACTTACCTCTGGAGATGGCATTCAAACTGGCTGATGATGTGTTGCGCCAAGGCGTGAGCGGAATTTCAGAATTGTTAACTGAAACAGGGTTGATCAACGTTGACTTTGCCCATGTACGCCATGTAATGTCATTTGGCGGCGGCGCTTTGATGTCAATCGGCACCGGTGAAGGGGTCGATAAAGCCAAACAAGCGCTTGAAAAAGCGCTTCACCATCCGATGCTGGATGAAATCAACCTTGATGCTGCGGCCGGGATAATTGCAAACTTTAGCGGTGGGGATGACCTGACTTTCTCAGAGGTGGCAGAAACCCTCAACTATTTACATCAAGAAACTGGAAACCAGGCAGAAATCATCCCTGGCGTGATTAATGACCCTAATTTGTCCAATCGGGCTCAGGTGATCCTGATCATCACCGGATTAGGGGCACTCCCTAACGAACACGCTATCCCGGGTGCTGAAAAGTACCTGGCAGAATATTCAGAGCAAAAACCGGTACAGCGAGCTCAACCGCCCTCGTTTTCCGGGTTCCACAAAGACCAAGTCGATGACCATGCTGTGAAGCCATCAACGTACTCATTTACACCAAGCCAGCCAGTGATGGCAAGCACAAATTTAGATGTGCCTGCTTTCCTTAGGAAAAGGGTTAGAGGTTAACCATGGATAAAGCAATTTTGGAGAAAGTTTGCCAAAATGTTTATAAGCGCTTCCCTGTTGTGAAAGGGCAACGGCCCAAAGTTTCAAAACAGGCTGATGACCGATATTTGTTAGTTTTCTCGAGTTCAGGAAAGTCTCCTGACGGTCAATCCATTCAACATATGTTGCGGGTGGTCGCGGCGGAAGATGGTCGCATTCTCAAAACTTCAATGAGCCGTTAGGAAGTGAATCATGAGCATTTACCGCTTAGCCCAAAATTTTGAGATCAAATTCTGGAATGCTGTCATTCCGGTTATATCAGAAGAAGGACCTTTGATGAAAACAATCCGATCCATCAAGCAAATCGCCCCATCTAAACCTCGAAATATCGCCCTGCTGATCCTTGTCTGGGCAGCCATCGGGTTTGTTTCTGGTGTGATCCTCGGCAGGTTGATTTTAATTTTTCAGATCCTGTAATTTCACCAGGCTACGGTAAATTAACAAAAAAGTGCTGGATTTTCTCCAGCACTTGTGCTTCAGATTGATAATCATTCAATGCTGGGGAGAATCTTTTCGATATCATCTTCAGTTTGAATCGGCGGAATATCTTTGTACAGCGTCCAGTGCTCCTGCAACTCAATTTGACCTGTGGGTGGAATGGTCTCAAGTGGCCCTAGGGTTTCAAGCTCAAGCATCTCGTGATTGGTGAAGACCTCAAAATTGACCCCCATATCGGGGTAGATACCCTCAAATTGGATCGGAACCTGTTTCTTAAATAGACAGCCGTGATTGGCGTATGCCCCCCAGCCATTGGGGGTAAAAATACCGATCTTTTGCGGAAGTTTAACATCAGGGTCTTGCCTTAGTAAAATAAACTTCTCTCCTAAAACCCAGCGTGGGTCGCTAAGATTTGTGTAAGGCCAGATCGTCAAGGAGCTGGTAGGGAGCAGGAAATCCGGGTGAGGTCCCCGGGGCGGCAAGGGTAAGATGGCCGTACCACCTGGACCCATCACCGATAATGACCAGGGTGCTGTTTCAACAGCCCATAAATTATGGTTGAACAGCCGGTGCTGCAGGTAGACTTCTGGTTTATCAGGAGAAAGCGTGATCTCGATTTGTTTTTGAATGCCCGTTGTGGGTTCTGGTTTTTGGGTAACGACCAAGCCATGATCAATTTCCTGAACCAGTACGGGTTCTCGATCAGGATAGTAGGTTCGGGGCTGCGCTTCAGGCGCATGCCACAGCCGGGTGCCGCCAAAGATCATCCATTTTTCACCTCCCAATTTCCCCATCTGCTCTGCGTATTCTTTGAACATATTTGCTTGATCAATGAAACCAAAACGAATAATACGCGGGCCGACATCTCCGGTCACAACCAGGTCAACGATTTTATTGGTTAATCGATAACAATTATCCCAACCGCCATAATGAATTTTTTCAAACATCATACCTCTTTTCAATGAATAAGTAATCCGAGATAGTTTCCATCCATTATAATTCAATTTGAGATGCGCTTCGCAATCCATGGGGGGATTAAAACATAGAAAATATCACTAAGTTTAAACATTCAATGTATTCAGGGTGAGAATGGCTAACCGTTTTCACCTTATTTCCGAAAAAGACATTCAATTAGACGAAATCACAGGAAAAAATCGGGACACAAAGGCCGATTAATCAGCGAAAAGCCCGCTGCAACGGGCTTTCCTGGATTCCCTACAATGACTAGTGGTTGTAGGAGTATGGTGTGAACGGTTCATTCACTTAGAAATATTTTACATTAATTATCGGGAATTGTCAAGAAAAACAGCAAATTCATTAAATAAGCAAATTTCGTATAGTATTTAGCAATTTTGATGAAGAATATTTTAGTTTGAACGCGTTCATCTGGTTGATTGCGGGGGAGTTACTGCGATCCAAAAATCCCTGGTAACAAGTGCAGAGTACTTGCATTAACCACCTATTCCACGATAGAATAGTAGATATGAATAGACCTGTGCCTGATGAAGTCATCCTTGGCTTGCTCAAAGCGCAGCCAACGCATGGCTACCAGCTGTTAGAATACTTTCGCTCGCCATCTGAACTTGGCCGCATCTGGACGATGAGCGCATCCCAGCTGTATGCCGTACTCAAACGGCTTTCAAGTAATGGGGATATTGTGGGAAAGGAATTGGAGGTGCGCAACGCGCCATCACGTGTAGCATACACAGTAACAGCTTCTGGTGCGCAGAAGCTTGATGCGTGGTTATATGATGCCCAACCCTCAACCAGCATCCACCGGATTCGAGTTTTATTTTTGAGCCGGGTGTTTATCGCCAACCTTTTGGACATGCCGCTTGAAAAGATTGTTTCAGCCCAAATGGCAGCCTGTCAAGCTCAGCAAGAAATCATGATCGCGCAAAAGCAAAGCAGCCAATCAGAAATTGAGCAATTAACCCTTGATTTTGTCATCGGCCAATTAAAAGCAGCTAACCGCTGGCTGAAGGAGAGTAATTTCAATATATTAATTAAGGGTACAAGGGCTGAAACCCAATTTAAAAAAGCTTCACCACGCTCAAACCAATTTGATCAAATCTCTATAAGACAGGAAAAGTCATGAAAAATATCAATTTTCGTATAACCGTTATATTTTTACTAATCAGCCTCGTGCTTGTGGGATGCACCCCACCTGCTGCTCCCGAGCTTGAGTCTGAAACTCATGAACCTGCTTCCGCCTCGGATCTACTTGAGGAAGAATTTCTAAGCCAGCCTACGCGGTTTACGATCCAGGCGGATGATGACCTTCAGCCTTCATTGATAGGGCTGTATGATGCACTGTATCCTGGCGAAATACCCGGATTTGTAGCGTCAGGTGGAGATCTCATCGCGACCAGGCTTGAACCTGCCTTTGATGGTAGACCATACGTCCCGAGTTGGTTTTTGCCTGGTTCTGCCCTCATTCCACAGGATGAAAACCCCGATGTTCGTGACTTTATTGATTTTGCACTCTCACCTGACGGACAGCAAATACTCATTGAGTTGGGCGAGCTGCCCTCCGTGGTGACGCTGAAGGACCAGGCTGGAAACGCCCTCAAAATCCAGCAGCCTGTTCGCCGCGTGATCTCCGCTTACGGCCCATCTACGGCAATTGTTTACAGCATAAACGCGGGGGATCGCCTAGTTGCTGCCAGTTATCTGGGCGCACGAGACCCGCAAGGTGCGGCAGCGATGGAGCGAATTGATCCACGTTTTACAACTCTGGTCGGAGATGATTATTTTTCACAATCGGAATTTAATCTTGAACAGGCAGCCACACTTGAGCCAGACCTGGTGATTGGTGGGGCTCGTTCAGGTTGGGCTGATTCTGTCTCTCAATTGGGCATTCAGGTATTTTTGATGGAAGCTGAAACCCCAGACCAGCTCAAAGAGGCCATGCTGTTGGTTGGACAATTATTTGGGCCGCATGCACATGCCCAAGCGCAGGCATGGGTGGCATATTTTGATTGGGTAATCGAAAACACCACGATCGATACTGCCCACCTCACTCAACCAGAACGTGTCAGGGTTCTTTTCACCGGTACGGAACCTTTGCGGGTTGCCAGCGGTGCGATGTATCAAACCGACATCATTCAGGCGGCTGGTGGGATCTCGGTCAGTGCAGAGTTAAGCGGTTACTGGAATGACATTAACCTGGAACAGGTCGCAATTTGGGACCCGGATGTGATCATCGTTCCGCCCTATGGTGGTGCCAGCGTGTCGGCGATTACGGACAGCTTAGAGTGGCAAATTTTACCCGCGGTCCAAGCGGAGAAGGTGTATCGCATGCCTAAATTGGTTGTCCCGTGGGATACGCCAGCGCCGGACTCTGTTTTAGGGATTATTTGGATGGCAGGTCGGCTCAATCCAGGCTTGACCAGCCTTGATTGCGGTGAAGAAGCAGCGTATTTCTACAACACCTTTTATAATTACACCATATCCGGAGATGAAATTGCCGCCATCTGCACGATCGAGTAAGAAAACTACGCACACGAACAAGCGTCTTACTGTCGGGTTGATCCTAATCCTGCCGGTAGCACTTTTGATCATCTCACTGACATTGGGACGCTATGATATCAATGCGTTCAATGTGCTGCGGGTCTTGCTATCACCTATTTTTCCTGAAGCTGCGGCAGGCATCCCTGAGATCGCACGACAATTGATCTTGCAGATTCGAGTCCCGCGTATCCTGGCCGCTTTGTTGATCGGCGCCAGTTTTGGCGCAACAGGCACAGCCTTCCAGGCGATTTTCAAGAACCCCCTGGTTGATTCAAACATCCTTGGTGTCACCTCCGGGGCTGGATTCGGAGCTGCTGTGGCGATATTGTTGATGAGAAGCGCCTGGCAGGTGCAACTATCAGCTTTTGTTTTTGGCTTGCTGGCAGTTTCCTTATCCTTTTTTGGCAGCCGTCTTTACAAAGCTACGCCGCTGCTGGTCTTAACCTTGATGGGAATTTTGGTTGGTTCACTGTTCAATTCCCTGACATCCCTGTTGAAGTATGTGGCAGATCCCCTTGATTCCCTGCCAGCAATCACTTTTTGGCTGTTAGGCAGTTTGACTAGTATCACCTGGCAAAACATCCCCGCTCTGTTTGTGATCACAATGGCAGGGCTGGTCTTTTTATGGTTGATCCGCTGGCGTTTGAATATCCTTTCATTAGGAGATGACGAAGCTAAATCCCTGGGGATTGATCCGATCCGGATGAAATTGATCATCATCATGTTTGCTACCCTAATGACGGCAGTAGCGGTATCTGTGAGCGGTGTAATTGGATGGGTTGGCCTGGTGATTCCCCATGCCGGGCGGTTGATCGTCGGGCCAGACCACAAGCGCCTGCTGCCTGTTTCAGTGGGGTTAGGTGCCGCGTTTATGATTTTGATCGACAATATTGCCCGGACGCTGCTCCCTGGTGAAATCCCGTTAGGGGTATTAACGGGATTGATTGGGGTTCCATTGTTAATCGTTTTGCTAAGACAAAAGCGGACGGGGTGGTAACAATGACCATACTTGAAGCTCAACACCTCAGTTTTGCCTATGATCTAGAAAATACCATCTTGCATGATGTGTCTTTAACGCTGCATCCCGGGGAAATGTTATACATCCTGGGGCCTAATGGAGGCGGGAAGACCACCTTGCTGCACTGCCTGGCAGGATTGCTGAAACCTCATACAGGGCAGGTGATTCTGGCGGGTAAAAGCTTGGACGTCTATTCTGCCGTTGAACGCGCTCAATGGATTGGGTTAATACCTCAATTACACACGCCAGCTTTTGCATACTCGGTCTCAGAAATGGTCATGATGGGACGAGCACCGCATCTGGGCTGGTTAGGATCGCCGACCTCGGCCGATCATGCCATTGTCGAGGAAGCTCTGGAGCAGGTGGGCTTGTTTGAGCTGCGTGACCGACCATATACAGAGATCAGCGGTGGTGAACGCCAGCTGGTGTTGATTGCCCGCGGTTTAGCTCAAAAATGCAAAATCCTCTTGATGGATGAACCAACCGCGCACCTGGACCTCAGCAATCAGCATCGGGTTTTAGAAATCATCAACCAATTGACACGCCAGGGATTATCATTCATCCTCTCCTCCCATGCCCCGAATGATGCCCTGGCTTACGCTGATAATGTGATACTTTTAAATGGGGGATGGGTCACTGAGTACGGTCCACCCATAGATACACTAACAGAACCGATGTTGTCTACTGTATACGGCATCAAAACAGAAGTTATATTTGGCTGGGAGGATGACAAACCAATTCCACGCGCCGTGGTCCCGCGCCGACCTTTGGCAATCACCCCGGGTTCCCTGGTAGATCATGACAGTCCGCTGAGTCAAATCTTTGAAAGAAGCAAGCAAACGCCGCAGTTGATCTTGGTGACCGGGTTGAGCGGGGTTGGCAAGACCACTTGGTGCTCTCAGCTGGCGCAACTAGCCTCTGAAAAGGGTTTATCAGTGGTGGGGATCTTATCCCCGGGAATCTTTAGCGGTGATCGGAAAATTGGGATTGGGGTTAAGGATCTTCACACGAATGAACATCGCCAACTGGCAAAACTACGTGAGGATGAGGATGCTCAATTGGCCACACCACGCTGGACTTTCGACCCTGATGCACTAGCATGGGCAAACGCAAAACTTGAGGACAGCCCCGAGGGTGACTTGCTGATTATAGATGAGTTAGGGCCATTGGAATTCCTCAGAGATGAGGGATTGCTAGCAGGTCTGGCGCGCATCGATGCTGGTCATTATCGGGTGGCCTGCGTGGTTGTGCGTTCCTCTCTGCTGCCGAAAGCGCTACAGCGCTGGCCGCAGGCGTTCGTGGTCAGTGGGTCGGTGAGAGACTGATCTCTTTTCCTAATTAACCTGGTTTAGCATATGATTAATTCCTAAACAGTGGTGTCAGGCCACGATAATTCCACTGTTGCTGACAGGTTTCACGATGCAAAGTTCCGTTGATTTCAGGAAGCAAGCTATAACAAAGTATAATTGGGTTCGTGTGACGACAGGTGAGCAAAGGTTTCATTGGATTGAAAAATGAAGCGAACTGGGTCAGTTTTTGATGGCCGCTTGCTCTCATCCTTCAGCAAAGAATGCCTGAAAAACATGCTGTGTTTCAAGAGTCATCTTAACGAATGTCTTAAGAATATGTTCAATCTTAATCCTCGTTTTATCGTTCTTAACAGGAAGGAGTAATCAATTTTGGCAAAGAAGTTTAAAATCGGAGTGATTGGCGTGGGATTTATCGGGCCTGCGCATATGGAGGGCATCCGCAGGTTAGGATTTGAGGTTGTTGCGATCGCAGAAGCCACGCAAGCACTGGCAGACGAGGCGGCAGACCGATTGCTGGTACCCAAAGCTTATGGTGATTGGAAAGAACTGATCGCAGATCCTGAAATTGATGTGGTTCATATCGCTTCTCCCAATTATTTACATCATATGCATGTTAAAGCCACATTGGAAGCTGGAAAACACGTTGTGTGCGAGAAGCCCTTGGCAATGACGGCAGAAGAATCTGGGGAGTTGGTTAGGCTGGCCAAAGAAAAGCAGCTTGTCAACGCAGTCAATTTTAATATTCGTTTTTATCCCCTGGTGCAAGAAGCTAAAGCCCGTATCTCGCAGGGTGATTTGGGGGATCAGTTATACATCATCCAGGGCAGCTATTTGCAAGATTGGTTGTTATTGGACACGGACTGGAATTGGCGCTTGGAACCCGAATTTGGCGGGGAATTGCGAGCTGTGGCCGATATCGGTTCACACTGGTTAGACCTGGTCACTTTTATCGCTGGAACCCGTGTTCAATCCGTATGTGCTGATTTTAAAACTTTTATCCCCATTCGTAAAAAACCTAAAAAGAAAATTGACACTTTTGGCGGTAAACTGGAAATTGATGCGGCATTCGATGAAAAGCCCATCTATACTGAAGACTATGCAGCCGTGCTGATCAAGTTTGAAAATGGCGCACGGGGTGTAATGACGGTTTCACAAGTCTCCAGTGGCCGAAAGAACCGCCTGTTCTACGAAATTAACGGTTCTGATTCATCATTGGTCTGGGACTCTGAAACACCTAACCAGTTGATGATCGGGCACCGCCCAGAGCCCAACCAGCTGTTGATTAAGGATCCATCCCTGATGACAAGTGCTGCCCAAAGGACAGCTTCATATCCAGGCGGTCATGCAGAAGGTTTTCCGGACACCTTCAAACAATTACAAACTGCCGTTTATCGATACATTGCTGCAGGTGATTTGGATGCCAAGCCTGATTTCCCCACCTTTAGAGACGGTCACAATGTGATACTGGTTGATGAAGCAATTTTACAGAGTGCCAGAGAGAACCGATGGGTTGATGTCCTTTACGCAGATTAATCAGAAATATTTGGAGTGTCGTACATGAAGGTTTTTGTGGGTTGTGATGTGGGTGGGACCAATATCAAAGCTGGTTTGGTAAACATCGAAGACGGATTGGTATTGATCTCGAATTCAATCCCAACCTTGGCCAGACAAGGCCCTGATGCCGTGATGGAACGGATGGCGAAATTTATTTCTGACCTGATCAACGCGAGTCAAATCGAGAAGTGTGAAATCGGTGGATTGGGAATCAGCGCACCAGGCATGATTGATCTGGCATCCAATACGACCCTGTTTTTGCCAAACCTATATTCAGAGTGGCGAAACATCCCTGTTGGAGAGCGGATGGAAAGTTACCTGGGTTTGGATGTCGCCATGCTAAATGATGTCAGGGCGATTACTTTCGGTGAATGGGCTTACGGCGCCGGCAAAGGCGCGGACTCGATGGCTTGTTTTGCGATTGGCACCGGCGTCGGAGGCGGTTTAGTTGTCAACAACCAACTGGTACTGGGTATCGGTGGCACGGCGGGCGAGCTCGGTCATCAGACGGTGGACCCCAATGGGCCGTTGTGCGGCTGTGGTAATCATGGCTGCATCGAGGTGTTTGCTTCTGGACCAGCAATCGTTGCAGAAGCCGCACGCGGCGTTTTACAGGGTTGGTCGACAAAGATCGTGGAATTGATCGATCATGACATCAACCAATTAACCCCGGAGGTCGTCGCCCGGGCAGCCCTGATGGGTGATGCACTAGCTCTCGAGGTTTGGGAGCGGGCAGGAAATTACCTGGGGATAGGCGTTGCTAATATCCTGACCAGTGTTGGTGTCAAGCGTGTCGTGATTGCCGGAGGCGTTGGCAAAGCAGGTGACCTGTTACTAGGCCCGATCAGGAAAGTGATCAAGGAGCGGGTGTTTCTGATGCCAGTGGACGAGGTTGAGATCGTCAGTGCAAAGCTTGGTAACGATGCCGGTACGGTTGGGATGGCTGCCTGGAGTGCCATCCAACACGGGTTGGAGCTTGGCTATTCTTAGGCATACCTCTGCTTTTGTTATTCCTATTAAAAGAAAGAAAACGCCTAATCAGGCGTTTTTTCGTTGTGAGGATTTTCTTTTCAACCCCAGCCGTAAACCTTGTTCTTTATTTAGTTATGAACGTATTCGGCTGATGCCTAAACCGGGTGACACTGATTTTGATCACCTCCCATGCGTCTTGTCTCAAATTTACTTTTGTGACCATCAAGGCCAGCCACCTTTATGAGGTAAAATCAGTTTGTGAGAGGCTACAAGGAAGATATTTACCCGCTAGTTTTCGCTCCTGTTATGAAGCAATACCTTTGGGGCGGTCGCAACCTTGAAAAATTAGGGCGTGACCTGCCTGAAGGTCTGCGTGTTGCTGAGTCTTGGGAAATTTCAAGTCATACAGATGGACTGACGGTCGTCAGCAATGGTCCTTTGAGCGGAAAAACCCTGCCGCAATTAGTGGAAATTATGGGGGTGGATTTGGTGGGCAGTCATAACTTGTGGGCCTTGGAGCGGGAAATTTTTCCATTAATGGTTAAGCTATTAGATGCTGCGAATCGACTATCGGTCCAGGTCCACCCGGATGATGATTATGCCCTGAAACACGAGGGCAATGAGCTTGGCAAAGCTGAAATGTGGGTTGTTTTGGACGCTAAACCCGGTGCAGCGATCATCTATGGGTTTTCACGTAAGACTTCTCCTGAGGAATTCCGCAGTGCCATTCTCAGCGGTAACCTCGAACCCTACCTGAACCATATACCCGTCCAAGTAGGTGATCATGTGTGTGTCCCACCCGGCACACTTCACGCGATCCTGGAAGGTGTGCTGATCGCTGAGATTCAACAAAACTCAAATACCACCTATCGGGTTTACGATTGGAATCGGATCGATGCGGATGGCCAGCCACGAGCCTTACATGTAGAACGAGCCATGGATGTGATCAATTTTAATCAGGTCAAATTTAACCTTCCTGGCGCAATGGTCATTGAGGAAACACAGCACCTGAAACGTGAGAGACTCTGCCAAAATCCGTATTTCATAGCAGAACGGATAGTGGTTAAAAATCAAATGGCGTATTCCGGTCAGTGTGATGGGACTTCATTAGAAATTTGGGGTGTATTGTCTGGTGAGGCGCTTATCGCAGGCATACCAATGCGTAAGGTTCAATTCTGTTTGCTACCAGCGGCAA
>JAHYJN010000130.1 GCA_019428905.1 Candidatus Brevefilum sp. | reverse complement strand
CATCGCCGGCACCCTGGCGATCTCAGCGGATGAAACTTACCAGGGCATCATTGAAGCCATTACCGCTTTGGGCGGCCCGCCTTATGCTTATGTGGATATTGACCCGCTGCCAGGCCAGGATGGGGGCGTCCCCGATGCGAACATCCGGGTGGGGTTGCTGTACCGTTTGGACCGTGGGCTGGCCCTGGTCGGTGCGCCCCACGGTGACGCGGAGACGGCGGTTAGCGTGATGAACCAGGGGGGCGTTCCTGTGCTTACGCTGAACCCCGGACGGATTGACCCCACAAACCGTGCCTTTATCAGCAGCCGCAAGCCTTTGGCCGTGATGTTCACCCTGGATGGAAAGCCCCTGTATGTGATCAATAACCATTTCAATTCAAAAGGCGGTGATCACAGCTTATTTGGCGCGGTCCAGCCGCCAATTTTGAGCTCAGAGGTGCAGCGGGTCCAACAAGCCCAAATTGTGCACGATTTTGTGGCATCGATTTTGGCGATCAAACCTCAAAGCCGGGTGATCGTGATGGGCGACCTGAACGATTTTCATTTTTCAGCGCCGGTGGGTGCGTTGAAGGGGGATATTTTGCACAATTTGATTGAAACACTGCCGGTTGAAAAGCGCTATACCTATAATTATGACGGCAACAGCCAGGTGTTGGATCATATCTTGGTGAGCGAAGGCCTGAAGATGTCGTTGGCTGCGTTTGAGGTGTTGCATTTGAACAGCGAGTTTGATTACATGCGGCAGTTCAGCGATCACGACCCGGTGGTGGCGACGTTTCGGTGGGAATGAGGACAATTGGATTAATTTTGGGTTCGGTTTGAGTGATGTATAGGATATTGTTGTCTTGGAGAATGTGAACAAACACCGTCGGAGTATTCGGATTCCTGAATATGATTATTCCCAATGTGGGGCATATTTCATCACGATTGTGACACAAAATCGGGTTTGTCTGTTTGGTAAGGTTTTGCATGAGATGATGGTATTAAATGATCCAGGAAAAATGATAGATCAGGTATGTCAGGAAATCCCAAGCTTCATGAAAGGCGTTGCATTAGATCATTATCAAATTATGCCTAATCATTTTCATGGAATCATTATTCTCCATCCATTAGAATTTGGATCTGCATCTGAGTTAACGGTAGGGGCAGACCTCCGTGTCTGCCTCGCGAAGCACTCTTTGAGCAGGGCAACCACAGAGGGTTGCCCCTACCGAGAATCCAGTGGCATTATTTGATATTGTGCAAAGGTTCAAATCATTAACGACTCGTCGTTACATAGATGGGGTGAAGAATCAGAATTGGCCAAGGTTTGAAAACCGCCTTTGGCAGCGAAATTATTATGAGCGTGTTATCCGCAATGATCGGGAACATCAAGCGTTGGTGGATTATATTTTTGCTAACCCTAGCAACTGGGAAAAAGATCAAGAGAATTTAGGCCATTCAAAATATATAGATTATGAATAACAAAAAATTAGACTTTTTCTTAATCAGGGTCAATTTTCTAATCCTTTGTTAATAGGAATGGTGTATAATGGTACTCACATCGGGGATGATCGGCTTCGACGGGAGAGGCTGGTCCCGGATTGCGAGTCGAGAGGTACCGAACTCGTAAAATCAGTACACAACAAAAGTGCCAATCGCACTGAATATGCAGCTTTACCCCTCGCAGCATAAGCTGTTAGGCTAAAAGCTACGACCTTTAGAAAGGTCTCGCCCCCCAATCCGCGTTCGCCTGGCCGGGGATGGGAAAGGCGTCATAAAGCCAGGATGCCATGCAGGATGCCGTTAAATGCATGAAAGAAGGGCTTTCGGGTCCTAACGGCTGGCGAGAGGGTCGCCCGGTTGACTGGCTAACCTCAAGCGAGATTGAATAGGTCAACTACACTCGTAGATATCCGAGGGTCGATTCTTTCGGACGCGGGTTCGATTCCCGCCATCTCCATCGAACCAAAAAATGCCCTAAGGGCATTTTTTGGTAGATGAGTAGTGAATAGTGAATGGTGAGGAGGTAAATGAGGTCTATTTTTATGGATTCTCATAGAATATTATCTAAATATTTTACTGGGCAAATAGTTCAAATGTGAATTATTCTCACTTTCCTCTACTTGGTGCAGTTCCCCAACTACCTCCGCCACTACCACCTCCGCCACCACCCACACCATATGTTGTAATTGATTTAGATGAAGTTTTCCATCTCAATAGCTCAATATTTGACACTTTAAATGTCCCTCTTATCGGTATTGATGGCCAGAAAGAATATTTATAAGGTTTGATACTTATTCCATCTTTCTTAAGTTTCAGAAAGTATAACTCTATTGATCCTTTTGGATCACTTTTATTTAACAGATCAGTTTCATGCTCTACTGAAAATGTCTTAATTACTGAACTTAATCCTGGATCTGATGTTATATTTCCTTTTTCATAACCGGTGCTGACAGAAATATCTGCTCCCCAACCACCACCAAACTCAAAATTGTAACTTACTTGCTTTTGACCACTGAAATCTTTCTTATACACAAACTCAAGTTTAGCACCTAGACCTAAAAATGCTCCTATGCTTATTTTATTATAGATATAATCTAAACCAAGCGGATCGATTTCGTTACTTGGATTATTTCCACAATAAACAAATCGATTTAAGGTTTTTGGTTGATTTTCATAACCCATAAATAAATCTTGACTAATAAATCTCCCATCATCAGGATCAAAATACCTGGCTCGCAGGTACTGCAATCCGGTATCCTTGTCCATTTGCTCACCGGCAAAGGTGAAATCGGTCTCCCCTGAACCGGTTTTGGAGCGCTCCAACCCAAACACGTCATAGGAATACCGGGCAACCACAGAACCGTTTTCATCTGTCAGGAAACGGGTGCTGCCCAATCCATCGGCCATCAGGTAGCTATGGCTAACCCCATCCCCTTGGGCAATCAGGTCAAGTCCGTACAGATAATCGATCGCTGAACTACCGGTTTCTTCCCGCAGGACGAGGGCCATGCCCCAGGCAAGATCCTGCAGGTAATGGGTTGTTGTGCCGGCCACCGTATAGCCCACACGCACACCATCGCCGTTATAGGCATAGGCGGTGGATGTGGTTCCACCGTTCCATGTGGCAAGCTTTCCGGCTTTGTTCCAGGTAAAGCTTTGACCTCCCTTGGTGAGCAGGTTGCCGGCATCATCCCAGGTGTAAGCGGTGGGAACACCAGCGGTGGTCTTGCTGACCAGGCGATCGGTGGCATCATAGGTGTAGCTCGTTACGACCCCGTCTTGGGCCATGGTCAGGCGGTTGCCCATTGGGTCGTAAGAGTAGGCCACCGTCATCGGCGCACCTGTTGGATAGGTCACAGTTAGGATGCGATCGAGG
>JAHYJN010000129.1 GCA_019428905.1 Candidatus Brevefilum sp. | reverse complement strand
AAGGGCCATCCAAACCTTGAGGAAGAATTGGGCGCTATACAGGTCCCCTTAACCCAGCTCCTTGAATGTGCTGATATTGTCAGCCTGCATGTCCCCCTGAACGAATCCACTACCGGGCTGATCGGTGCTGAACAATTCGAATTGATGAAGCCGCATGCCATCCTGGTCAACGCCGCGCGCGGCGGGGTGGTCGATACGGATGCACTGGTCACCGCGCTTAAGACCGGGCAAATCGGTTACGCCGCCCTGGATGTGACCGACCCTGAGCCCCTCCCTCATACCCACGAACTCTACCAGCTTCCCAATGCCCTCATCGTGCCCCATATTGGCAGTGCTACCCGCATTGCCCGCAACCAGATGGCCTTGCTGGCAGTCGACAACCTGATCGCTGGGCTGCAGGGAGATCCCCTCCCCAAAGCTGTTTACCAGCCTTAAAATGTGACGAGCTAAGGGCATTTGGCATATCAAGAACACGTACTTGTAATTCGAAGTATTACACGAAAATTCAATCTTGAATTATGATTTAACGACATATCTTATGACCCTGATATTGATCCAATCGACAGGCTTCAACCATGCAATGGACTCGTGACCACAAACCTAACCCCAAGCGCCAACGGGCTTACCGTACTGCGCTGATCATCACCCTGGCAGCAAATATCATATTAGCTGTCGGCAAAGGCTTGGCGACATATCTAACCGGCAGTATTGCCCTCTATGCGGATACCGCCAACTCGATCTCGGATGTCGTTTATTCCCTGGCGCTGGTGTTCGCTTTGTACATCGTGCTCCAGCCGCCAGACCTCTCACACCCCCAGGGGCATGCCCGCTTTGAACCGCTGGTCGGATTGGTAGTGGCCTTGATGATGGGCATTGCCGGGTATGAAGCCTTGCGTTCATCAGTTGGCAGGTTCATCGCCGGCGGCGCCAGGATCGAACCCGGGCTGCCAGCCCTGGTCCTGCTGGCCAGTGCTGCCGTTAAAGCTGTGATGTTCTACGTCATTAATCGCTTGGCCGCACAGGCTGAGAGCCCAGCGCTGCACGCGTCAGCCCGGGACAACCTCAGTGATGTCCTCACCTCGGTGGCCGCTTTTATCGGCATCTGGGGATCCACCCTGATCCACCCTTTGCTGGATCCCATTGCCGGCTTCCTGGTCTCGCTGTGGATTTTTAGGGCAGCCTTTGAGGCCGGACGGGAAAACTTCGGCTACCTGACAGGCGCCGGGGCAGATGAAGAACTGCGCTTGAAGATCATTGCGACTGCCAACGACATTGAAGGGAATCACACCGTGCACCACATGGTCAGCGAGTATGTCGGACCCAAACTGGCCATTGACATGCACATCAACCTCCCCGGTGACGCCTCCCTGGATGAGGTTCACGAGATTTCCGACCGTATCACTACAGCCCTCGAAGGCCTCCCCGAGGTCGACCGGGCTTATGTCCATGTGGAACCGAATGAGTAAGAAATTGTGAGTAGTGAATAGTGAGTGGTGAGTGGTGAATAGTGACCCGTCCTAAATAACGTTTACAGAAAATATTAGGGATCAGGTAGTAGGTAATAGGTTTTCCCACTCCTCTCGCTCTTCATAGACCTTGTGGGCAATAAAGTATTAAGCCGATCCCTTTCTGCTTTGAGTTTTGAGCTTCGAGATATCAGCTACGAGCTACCAGCTATAAGCTTTCACCTTTCAGCTTTCACCTTTCAGCTTTCACCATTCACTAATCAACCATAAATCACATACTGCAGCAAAAACCGCTCAATCGCCTGGTAATACGCCCGGCGGGTCTCTGACCTGCGAAAGCCGTGCCCCTCCCCGGGATACAGGTGGTATTCGTGCGGCACGCCGTTGGCCTTCAACGCCTTGACGATCTCCTCCGATTGGCTGGGCGGCACCACCTTGTCCTCCTCCCCCTGGAAGATCGCCACAGGGTCTTTGATCGCTTCTGCGTGGAAGACAGGCGACCAGGCGCGGTATTTATCCGCCGCCTCAGGCAGTGGACCCACCAGCGAATCCGTATAGCGTTCCTCAAATTTATGCGTGTCCATCGCCAGGGTGAACAGGTTGCTCACCCCATACGAACACAGGCCCGCTTTGAACATCCCCGGGAAGCGGATCAGCGTATTGAGTACCGTATACCCACCGGCGCTGCCGCCTTTGATCACCAGCTTGCCCGGGTCCGCCAAGCCCTGGTTGATCAACGCCTGGGCACCCCCTGCCGCATCGATCACATCCAGGTCGCCCCACTTGCCGCGCAGCGCTTCTCGGTACGTTCGGCCGTAACCGGTGCTGCCGCGATAATTGACCGAGAGATACCCGTAGCCGCGGCTGGTGAAGAAAGATGCTTCCAGGTCATAGCCGATCGTCACGCTGCTGGTTGGACCCCCATGAATCAGCACGATCGCCGGCGGCAGACCCTGGGCGGTATACCGACTGCTGGTCGGCGGTGAATAGATGCCGTAGACCGCTTCGCCGTCCTCCGCTGTCCATTGAATCTCGTATGGTGTGGGCAGGTCAGCAGGCGAGAGGGCTTCACTCGTGCTGCGCTGGTGAATGGTAATCTCATCGCCCTGGGTACTGATCACCCGCGGCGAGATCGATGGCGCGCTGGCGACCAGTGCCATCCTCCCCTCAGGGTTGACGGAGAGCTGGCTCAGGCTGGTATAAGGTGCCAAATCCACAGGCGTCACCGCGCCCGTGGCAATTTCCACCTGGCTCAAGGCGCTCACACCTGCCTGCGATTCCAGGAAGAAAATCCGGTCACTCTTCGCTGACCAGGCCTGCACCACCACACCCTGGATCCAGGCTGGCTTCAATAATGAGGCATCCGCCACCAGGGCTGTTAATTGGCCGCTCTCCAGGTCTAGCAGCATCAATTGGTCCCACTCGCCCTCGTTACGAATATAGCTCAGGTAGCGCCCGTTGGGTGAAAATGCCGGCTGCAAAATGGGGACATCCTCTCCACCGCCCAGGTGCTGGGCAGCTTTGATCCGGGGTGGGCTGCCCTCCAAAGCAGCGTACATCAGGCGAGTGCCGTCCCAGGGCATGTTGGGATGATCCCACTCCACCCAGGCGATCGCACGCCCATCCGGGTGCCAGACGGGCTGCATGTAAAAATCAGCCCCCAGTGCTAACTTATCCGGCCAGCGCTTTCCAGCGGCATCCACCACAGCCAGCACGTCCCCCCCCTCGTAAGTATGCACAAAAGCCACCCAACGCTGATCGGGTGAAATCTGCGGGGCAGCCGCACTGCCAAATTCAGGCGTGATCGGCGCCGAGAAGCCCGTCGCCAAGGACCTGCGGTAAAGCCGGCCATCCTTGGCGGCAAACACAACCAACCCATCCCGAACCGCAAAATCCCCACCGCCGTAACCCACCCC
>JAHYJN010000128.1 GCA_019428905.1 Candidatus Brevefilum sp. | reverse complement strand
GCTAATAATAAGTCCTGTTGACCCAGCAGCGCAAAATCAACGCCCCAGGTATCCAGGGCAATGCTGCTGATCTTGTTTGAAAATTTCTGTGAAGAGATCCCGATGCCGGCTTTAATATCCGACCACAGGCGCAAAATGTCCCAATACAAGCCGTCTGGCAAAGTTACGGCATGGTTGGGGAAGCGGTGGGTCTCTTCTATCACCAGGCGATCATCACCGATCGAACCAACGATGGACCGCCCGCTTTCAGCCCCTAAATCGATTGCTAAATAATTGTGTGTGTGTTTCATAGCTCAATCCAAGTGAAAATATTCTTCCAATTCGACAAAGCTCTCATCAGGCCGTACTTGCTCATCGGTGAATTGAGACATAAATGCTTGCCAGCGAACGTTGACCTCAGTCCCAGCCATTTTTTGTTGAGCTACCTGGAGGCTTTCTTCCGTCTCAAAATAACCAAAAACCAAACCATCATCCCGCATGAACAACGTGTAATTGTGCCAGCCAGCCTCACGCAAGGCAGCCAACATGTCAGGCCACACATCCTGATGCAGTCGTTTATATTCCTCTAACCGGTCTGGGCGAACTTTAAATTGAAACCCAACTCTTTTCATACGTCACCCTTGATAATGATCAATAGGGGTTGTCACTTCGGCGATCAGTCTTGATCAAACCAAAAGCCGAAGTGACATAACCTCATTAGATACTAACTCGTGTGCAATGGTTTACCAGTCGAAATCGTCGATGTTATCGCCGTCATACACAAATGGCATTCCAAGCAGAACGTTGAGTCCCAAATCGGGATCATCTTGTACGGTGTACTGACCAAGCCGGCCAGCGGTGAAGGTTGCGCCTGCTTGGGCTTCGATCTCGCCGATCGCCAGGGCGTGCATGGCATATACTGAAAGATAAGCCAGGTCGGCGGGGTTCCACAGTGCAAATTCAGGAGAAGAGCCATTCTTCACGTATTCACGCATTTGGTTGGGAGTACCCAAACCGGTCACGAATACCTGACCAATCAAGTCAGCATCCGTTACGGCACGGGCAGAAGCGGCAATACCAACGGTGGTCGGTGCAATGATCACTTTCAGATCCGGGTATTTGGTGAAGAGCGCTTGTGCTTCATTGTAGCTCTTGGTGTCGTCATCATCACCATACACAACCTCAACCAGCTCGAGGTTGGCATATTCAGCCTCCGTCAGAACCTCTTCCATAACTTCGATCCAGGCATTCTGATTGGGTGCGGTGGAAGTGGCACTTAAGATGGCAATCTGACCACCATCATCACCGGCCAGGCGGGAAGCCATTTCAATTTGCACCCGTCCGATACCTTCTAGTTCAGCCTGGTTGATATGCAAGTCGCGTCCTGCGGGAGCAATCGCTGAGTCCCATGTGACAACGGCAATACCGGCATCCATGGCGGCTTGACCAGTCGGCACGAGTGCGTCTGAATCGTTGGCCGAAATCGCCAGGCCGCACACCTGCTGTGCAATCAGAGAGTTCAGCAAGGTGATTTGCTCTGAGGCATCAGCTGTGGCAGAGCCCTGGTACAAAACGGTGATACCCAATTCGCCTGCAGCTTCCTGCGCACCGGTGTTTCCCGTATCAAAATAGGGATTGCCGAGGTTCTTGGGGACAAGAACGTAATTCGTGCACTCAGCAGGAGCAGCTACTTCTTCCTCTTCTACAGGAGCAGGTGCAGGTGCGGGTTCAGCAGTAGGTCCACAGGCTGTGATGACGAAACTCAACACAATCAGTGTGACCAGGGTAATTAACAAATAGCGGTTTTTCATTTTAGATCTCCTTCATTCTTATTAGGTTTAATTGGTTTAACAACATTTTTCTTATTCTGTTTTCTGATAACTAGCCTCCTTTCAACACTAGATGGATAGGTCGAGGTTTTTTTATGGTTATCGTGCTAAAACCTCGCAATAATCGGTGCCCGTGACCAGAAGAAAAATACAAAGAACGCAGCAAAGACGGCAACCATAGCCAGAATTGCCAATATCGTCTTCCATCTCAATTTGATGTGCCGAGTAAATGTGATTTGCTGCCCAATATGCGGAATCAAAATCGAGATGATCAACAGCAACCCAATCACCATACTTTGAACCTGGCTTTGGATATTGAGCAACCCCATCCCAAACCGCAATAAGCCGATTAACAGCAACGCCAGGGTGGCGCCATACATGCTGCCTTTGCCGCCATTGATGTCCAAACCACCAAGGACGGCAGCGGTGATCACAGCCAACTCCAACCCGGTGCCGTTGTCAGGCCGGGTGCTGCCAAAGCGAGCTGCCAGGATCAACCCTGCCAGCGCTGACATAAATCCCGAAACAATGAACAGCAGAAATTTGATCCGGTCAACAGGGACGCCTGAGTATTTCGCCGCTTGTTCGTTATTACCAATCGTATATAAGTATCGGCCGATTGTCGTCCGATGCAACACCACGCCAAACAGGACAGCCAAAACGCTGAACAAGACCACTGAAAAGGGGATCAACGTGTTAAACACCCTGCCTTGCCCAAAATAGGTAAATGCGCTGGGGTAATTCCGCGCTGCCTGGTCCCCCAGAAAACCAAAAGCAATCCCACGGAAGAAGGCAAAGGTCCCCAACGTGACCACCAGGGCCGGCAGTTTGACCTTGGCTACCAGGTACCCATTTAATACGCCGCCCAAGGTTCCCAGGGTGAGCCCAGCAAGAGCAGCCACCCAAATGTTAACGCCCATATTATGCAGCAGCCCCATAAAGGATGCGCTCATCCCCATGTTAGAAGCTACGGAGAGATCGATGTTTCCAGTGATGATGATCAATACCATCGGCAGCATCATCAGCCCGATTTCCATAAAGTCGGATGATGTCCGGGATAAATTAGCGGCGTTCAGGAAAAAAGGCGATAGCCGTGTGTTGATAAAGAACACCACAAGGATCAGGACAAACAGGAACCACTCCCATTTCAGGAAGATTGAAAGAAATGATTTGCGGATGGGTCGATCGCTGATTAATGTATCCGACCGTTTTTCTGGAATGGTGCTTGAAGTCATGCGCTTTTCCTCACAACCCGGGTAGAGATGACCCTGTCAATTACCACAGCAATGATGATTAACAAACCTTGTGCTGCCAGCTGCCAGAACGGGGAGATCCTCACCAGGGTTAAGGCATTCTGGATCATCCCTAAAAGCAATGCACCGAGGATTACACCTGGGACAGTCCCCACCCCGCCGCTGATGCTCACACCGCCAATCACAGCGGCTGTGACCGTCTGCAATTCAAACCCAAGCGCGGTATTGGTCTGCGCCGATTCAAACCGCGAGACCCACAACACCGCCCCAAGCCCCGCTAGCAACCCGCTTAACATATACACCAGGAACACTACCCGCTGCGGGCGGACCCCGGCA